>CAYTTQ010000034.1:0-27713 GCA_964440795.1 uncultured Desulfobacterales bacterium
CGAACCAAATCCGAGCGCCCATTCTGTGAAGTTATTTTTGCGCGAACCCTAAGGGTGAGCCCTAAAGATTTGCTATAGGTCTACATAACTTTTATGTGAATATACATGATTTTCCCCCTTTATTCAAACCCTAAATCGAAGTATCTAAAACCAGAGTTGACAGTTTATGGGGGGCGGTTTCAAGAAGTGTCCCTAAAGGAGGAGCGAGAATGCCGGAGCTGCCGGACGTTGAAATCTATCGGAAATACCTGCAATCGACTGCCTTGCATCAAAAGATCGCCAAGGCAGACACATATTGTCCCCGAGTTCTAAGCAACGTTACGGAAAGGCAGTTAAAATCCGCACTGAAAGGGCACTCGTTTACAGCCACCAGACGGCACGGAAAACATCTTTTTGCAGCCCTGGATGCCGGAAAGTGGCTTGTATTGCACTTCGGAATGACCGGGTTTTTGGTCTATTTCAAAGACGACGAAAAACAGCCGGCCCATGTCTGTCTGTTGTTATTTTTTCACAACGGGTATCATTTGGCCTACGATTGTCAGCGGAAACTAGGTCAGCTCAGTATTGCGGGGGATGTTGAGTCCTACATTAAAAAAGAGGGCATGGGTCCCGATGCCATGGATCCGGAGTTGAGCTTTGCCACGTTCGAGGATCGTATCGGCAAAGGGAGGGCAATGATCAAGTCCGCACTCATGGACCAGGAACGCATTGCCGGCATCGGCAACATTTATGCCGACGAAATTCTCTTCCAGGCAGGGATAAATCCAAAGGCCAAAGCGGGTCAACTGGACGAGAAGGCATTACGGGCGCTCTTTAAAAAGCGGAAGGATGTGCTGACTACGGCGATAGACCGTCAAGCACATCCGGAAGATTTTCCACGTACCTATATTATCCCGCGGCGGCAAAACGGGGCGGCGTGTCCAAAATGTAAGGCCCCGATTGAGACGGTAAAGGTCTCCGGTCGGACAACCTACTATTGTCCGAAATGCCAAACGTGAGGAGGTCGGCAAGGGTCTGCTTCCCTCGAACCAAGAAGGCGAAGGGAAATCCCGAATAGTTAAATGATTCCACTAAGAGACACGGCAAAATCGAGACGCTTTCCTATTTATGAAAAGCCGGGGACGGCGCCGTGCCTGGGGCAAGAAGTAAAAAAGGGGGATTATGAAAAAGACATTGAGTCGGTCGGCCCTGGTTACCGACCTGTATGAGTTGACCATGGCGGCGGGTTACTACGCCCGGGAGATGTTCGAGCCGGCGACCTTCAGCCTCTATATCCGTAAGTATCCGCCTAATCGCGGATATTTCGTGAGTGCGGGACTGGAAGACGTACTCGATTATCTGGAGTCATGGCACTTTGCCCAGGAAGAGCTGGATTATTTGAGTAGTCTGGATATGTTCAGTGACGCATTCCTCCATTACCTGGCGACCCTGGGTTTTTCAGGGGAGGTCCATGCCATTCCCGAAGGCCGGATATTTTTTAAGGACGAGCCGATTCTCGAGGTTACGGCACCCATTATTGAGGGGCAATTGGTGGAAACGTTCATCATCAATGCCATTAATCTGCAAGTCAGTATCGCCACCAAGGCCTCCAGGTGTGTATACGCCGCCGAAGGCCGGAAACTGGTAGATTTTTCACTCCGGCGAACCCAGGGTACGGAGGCCGGGCTGAAGGTTGCCAGAGCCTCCTGTTTGGCGGGCTTTGGGGGAACGAGTAACGTGTCGGCGGGGCAGGAATACGGTATTCCCGTGGTCGGTACGATGGCCCATTCGTTTGTCACCAGTTTTGAACATGAGATCGACGCCTTTCGAGCCTTTGCGGAAGTTTTTCCCGACAATACGGTCTTGCTCATCGATACGTACGATACCGTGGAGGGCGCAAAAAAAGCGGTTACCGTCGGCCGGGAGATGGAAGCCCGGGGGCATCAACTGCGGGGGGTTCGCTTGGATAGCGGGGACATGGCCGAGTTGAGTAAACAGGTCAGGAAGATTTTTGATCAGGCCGGGATGGATAGGGTTCAAATCTTTGCCAGCGGGGGGTTTGATGAATTCAAGATTTCCAGGCTTCTGGAGCGGGGCGCCTTGATCGATGCATTCGGGGTGGGGACCAAAATGGGTGTCTCCGCCGATGCGCCGTTCACGGATATCGCCTACAAGCTCGTCCAATATGGCGAAAAGCCGGTATTGAAACTGAGTTCCGGGAAAAAGACTTTGGTGAGTAAGAAGCAGGTCTTTCGGCGGGGAGAGGAAAGCCGGTTGATCGGAGATACGATAGCTCTGCGTGACGAGGAGGGGGAGGGGATCGACGGAGAGCCTTTGTTGAAGCCGATCATGAAAGGAGGTCGGCGATTGGAACCAAGCCGGTCCCTGACGGAGATCGGTGACGATTTTCAAAAAGAGTTTAAACGAGTCGATAAACAATACAAAGACTTGGAACATCCGGAGGTTTTTCCCGTGTCTTTGAGCCCCGGCCTGTCGGCCTTGCAGGAAAAAGTGGTGCACCAGGTTAGAGAGAAGGAATTGGGGGAGAGTTGATTTGGGTTAATAGTTATCGGTTATCAGTTCAAAGATAACCAATTGAAACCGAGGTGACTATGAATGCAGGTGGGTCCAATACGGATTTTGCGCAGCTTCGTCGGGAGATGGTGCAAACCCAATTAATACCCAGGGGCATACGGAATGAACGGGTCCTCGAGGCGATGGGCAGTGTTCCCCGAGAGGCCTTTGTCCCTGAGGCCATGAAGCCGCGGGCCTATGAAGACTCCCCGCTGCCGATCGGCCACGAACAGACCATTTCCCAGCCCTACATCGTTGCTGAAATGAGCCAGGCGCTGGCATTGACGGAGACGGATCGCGTGTTGGAGATCGGAACCGGTTCGGGTTATCAGACGGCGATTCTGGCACACATTGCTCAGACCGTAGTTACCATCGAACGGTACGCAGAACTGTTTGATCCGGCATATGCGTTGCTCCAGAGACTGGGTTATAAGAACGTGATCGGTAAATGCGGGGATGGAACCCAAGGGTGGCCGGAAGAAAGTCCCTTCGATGGCATTCTGGTTACGGCGGGAGCGCCCGAAGTGCCCTCACCGCTTCTGGCACAGCTGAAACAACACGGACGCATGGTGGTCCCGGTAGGAAATCGCATATCTCAGGATCTGGTTAGGCTGACCAAGGAACCCGACGGTATCAAACGGGTGTCTCTGGGGGGATGCCGGTTCGTACAGCTTACAGGTGCCCACGGCTGGCGGGCCTAGGAGCCTGTCGGAGAACTTCCAACGAACTTGACTTGTGCTGTTTGAGAAGGCAAAGCGGTTCTACCCGATTATTCCATCCGGAATACTCTATTCAATCTATTTCAATGTGGGGTCTATCTGGTAGAGTCACCGGGCAGATTTTGAGTGCCGGCGGCATTGGCTTTCAAGTAGGGAAAACGCCGGTTCGCGGCAAAACGGGGGAGAGGTCCGAAACAATGAGAGACAACGCACTCACACATATCATCCGGGACGTAAAAGCCTTTGTCTTTGATTTGGATGGTGTGGTGACCCGTACGGCCGCCGTGCACGCCAAGGCATGGAAGGCCATGTTTGATGAATATTTGAAGGATCTCAGCGATCGAACGGACACCGATTATCAGCCTTTTGACATTTCCGGTGAATATAGTCGATATGTGGATGGAAAACCCCGGTATGACGGTGTCAAGCGCTTTTTGGAATCTCGTAATATTGAGCTTCCATATGGTTCTCCCGATGATCCTCCTGAGCGAGAGACGGTTTGCGGTTTGGGAAACAAGAAAAACGACCTCTTTTTGAAATACTTGCAAGAAGGGGTGAAAGTCTACGATTCAACGGTTTCCCTTATCCGCAAGCTCAAAGACGAGGGGGTGAAAACCGCTATCGTGTCCTCAAGTAAGAATTGCTCGGCAGTCTTAGAGGCGGCGGGTATCACCGATCTGTTTGACACCCGGGTAGACGGTGTCGTGAGTGAACAGCTGAACCTGCCGGGCAAACCTCAGCCGGATATTTTTTTGGAGGCGGCACGGCGCCTCGGGATCAAGCCCCAAGACGGATGCGCCGTAGAGGATGCGCTTTCCGGCGTCGAGGCTGCGTACCAGGGTGAGTTTCGGTATGTGATCGGAGTGGACAGACAGAATCAATCCCAGCGGTTGAGGGAGCAAGGGGCGGACATGGTGGTGCATGATCTGCTTGAGCTTGAAAAAAAGCAACGAACCGCTTGGCTCACCTCGGCTTTGGCAGGTCTGGAAGATATCGTTCATCGGCTTGAGGATCGTCAGCGGGGAATCTTTCTCGATTACGACGGGACTCTGACGCCTATTGTGGAACGGCCTGAGAACGCGGTCCTGTCAGAGGAAATGCGGGAGACATTGAAAAACCTGGCTACTCGGGAAACGGTGGCCGTGGTCAGTGGTCGGGATCTTCAGGATGTACGCACCCGTGTCAGTATAGACCCCCTTTTTTACGCCGGAAGTCACGGGTTTGATATCCGAGGTCCTAAAGGGGAAACGTTCGAGCACGACCGGGCAATGGAAGCGCTACCCGTACTGGACGAAGTGGAAAGTGGCTTGCGCCGAAAATTGCAGGATGTGGCGGGTGCCCAAGTTGAACGAAAGCGCTTTTCCATCGCCGTTCATTATCGTCGGGTTAAAGAAAAAGACCTGTCGTTGGTGGCCGCTGCGGTGAAAGAAGTCGGAGACGGATATCCCCAACTCCGGGTGGGAACGGGCAAAAAGGTTTACGAATTGCAACCCGACGTGGAATGGGATAAGGGCCGTGCTTTGCTCTGGATGATGGAAACACTGGGATTGGAGGCCGACCGAAGTCGAGCCGTATACATCGGCGATGATACTACGGACGAAGACGCCTTCGAGGTTCTGTCGGGCGATGGTATCGGCATTGTGGTTCATCGAGGAACTCCAAAGCTCACCTTCGCTGAATACGTGCTGTCCGACACCGGAGAGGTCGGGGAATTTCTGGAACGTCTGAGCGAGCGATTAGAAGGAGGTCCGTCATGAGTGTATGGACGGTCTCATATGAGGGATTCGATCCGAAAAAGGAAAAACTCAGGGAGGCCCTGTGTACCCTGGGCAACGGCTATTTCTGTACCCGGGGCGCCGCCGCCGAGGCGTCGGCTAATGAGATCCACTACCCGGGAACCTATCTCCCCGGCGGCTACAACCGGTTGAAAACGGAAATGGCCGGCAAGATAATAGAAAACGAGGACCTCGTCAACATGCCGAACTGGCTGCCCCTTTCGTTCCGCATCGAACACGGCGAGTGGTTTAGCCTCAGCAAGGTGGAACTATTGGAGTATGAGCAGAAGCTCGACATGGCGCAGGGGATTCTGACACGAAACTTTCGTTTCAAGGATAGCGATAACCACATCACCCAGGTGGTCAGTACCCGAATCGTGAGCATGGCCGATCCCCACCTGGCGGCCGAAAAGTTGGTATTGCATCCGGAAAACTGGTCGGGGCGGGTCCAGTTTCGATCCGCCATCGACGGGCGGGTCATAAACGACGGCGTTGCCCGGTACAGAGATTTGAATAGCAGACATTTAGAACCGATGGCGACCCACAATGGTGCCGAAGACGTTATGTGTCTGATGGCGCGGACCAATCAGTCGAGATTGGAGATTGCGGAGGCTGCCCGAACGCGGATATACCGCAACGGCCATCTGGTTATTCCGGACCGAGAAACCTTGGAAGAGACCGGGTACATCGCCCAGCTGTTTGAGTTTGAGGTCGATCAAAAGGATACCCTGACTATTGAAAAGGTGTTGAGCCTTTATACCTCTCGTGATCCGGCAATCAATGAAATCGGTCTGGAAGCGTGCAAGAAGGTCAACCGTGCGGAAGCCTTTGACAAACTTCAAACAGCGCACGGGGAGGCGTGGAAACGCCTGTGGCATCGCTTTGACATGAAGTTCACCGATCGGGATCCGGATCGTGGAGCCAGAATAGCCAAAATCCTTCATTTGCATACGTTTCACCTTCTCCAGACGGCGTCCCTCAACACGGTGACCATGGACCTTGACGTGGGTGTTCCTTCCAGGGGGTGGCACGGCGAGGCGTACCGTGGCCACATTTTTTGGGATGAACTGTTTATCTTTCCGTTTCTCAACTTGCGCCTGCCGGAGATTACCCGCAAACTTTTAATGTATCGGTATCGACGGCTCGAGGAAGCCCGTTTTGCCGCCAAGGAGGCTGGATATACGGGGGCGATGTTCCCGTGGCAAAGCGGCAGTAACGGCCGGGAAGAGACGCAAACCATCCACCTCAACCCCCGTTCGGGGCGTTGGAACCCGGACAACAGCCATTTGCAGCGCCACGTGAATTCGGCCATTGCCTATAATATCCATCAGTATTACCAGGCCACTCGGGACACCGAATTTATCTCTTTTTATGGGGCGGAGATGATTCTGGAAATCGCCCGATTCTGGTCCAGTTTGGCGACGTACAACAAGGATATCGACCGATACGAAATTCTCGGGGTCATGGGCCCCGACGAGTACCACGAGCGGTGTCCCGATACGGACGGTTCGGGCCTGAACAACAACGCCTATACCAATGTGATGGCCGTGTGGGTGATTGAAAGAGCAATGGCGTTTCTGGATATACTGCCGGGAGATGTCGCCGAGCATCTGTCCCTCCGGCTGGATCTGCAAAAAGAAGAAATAGGACGGTGGCGCGATATAACCCGGCGCATGTTCATTCCCTTTCATGGTGACGGCATTATCAGCCAATTTCAAGGCTATGAGGACTTGGAGGAGTTTGATTGGGAAGGTTACCAACAGAAGTACGACGACATTCAGCGATTGGACAGAATCCTCGGTGCGGAAAACGATACCCCGAATCGGTATAAGGTCTCTAAACAGGCCGACGTCCTGATGTTGTTTTATCTGCTTTCCGCAGAAGAACTCAGGACCATCTTCGAGAAGTTGGGCTATACGTTTGAATACGAAACCATACCTAAAAACATCGATTATTATTTGAGGCGTACGAGTCACGGCTCCACCTTAAGCCGGGTGGTCCATTCCTGGGTCTTGACCCGTAAACAGCGATCCAAATCGTGGGAGCTTTTTAACGAGGCCTTATGCAGCGATCTGGCGGACATTCAGGGAGGCACGACGCCGGAGGGGATCCATTTGGGCGCCATGGCGGGTACGGTCGACCAAGTACAGCGAGGCTACACCGGTATCGAGGTCCGTGACGATGTCCTGTGGTTTAACCCCTGTCTGCCGGAAGAAGTGAGTGAACTGAAACTCGAACTCCGGTATCGGGGATATTTTCTCGATGTCGACATTACATGTGACCAATTGAGCGTTTCCGCCCTTCGGGCGAAAGAATATCCGATCAGCATCGGATATCAAGAGGAGGTGAAGGAGTTGTATGGTCGGGATTCGGTCACATTCTCGCTGTAAAAGAGCAGGTCCCATACCTCACCGTCAGGGGTTTCACGCCTATGGGGCGCTGGTGGCAAGTATCCCATCGGATGGGTTGGGATTGTTGGATAAGGAGCACTCGAAATCGGTGATTGGGAGGAATTATGTCGGAACAAGAACAATACATCAGATGGTTTGAGGACCTTGGATCCGGGGATGTCGCCGAGGTAGGTGGAAAGAACGCGTCTTTAGGGGAAATGGTGAGCTCCTTAAAGGAGGCGGGTATCGAGGTACCGGAAGGGTTTGCGACGACTTCCAATGCCTACTGGGCGTTTTTGAAAGAAAACGGTCTCAAAGAAAAGATCCAAGGGTGGATCGATGAACTGAGTGCGGGAAAAAAACCTTTGCACGAAGTGGGTAAACAGCTCCGAGAGGCCTTCTTGAAATCGCACTTTTCAAAGGCAGTGGAGGCGGGTATTTGTGATGCCTACCGACGTTTATCTTCCCGATATGACCGGGACGACATAGATGTGGCGGTACGGAGCAGCGCTACGGCGGAGGATTTGCCGTCCGCCAGTTTTGCCGGTCAACAGGAAACCTTTCTGAATGTTTCCGGAGAGGAAGAACTGTTGGGGGCGTGTAGGCGGTGCTTTGCGTCCCTGTTTACCGATCGTGCCATTTCATATCGACAGGAAAAGGGTTTTGATCACATGGAAGTGGCCCTCTCCATCGGGATTCAGAAGATGGTTCGCTCGGACAAAGCAGGATCGGGGGTCATGTTTTCCATCGATACGGAGACGGGGTTCCCGGAGGTGGTGGTTATCAACGCCGCCTGGGGCCTGGGCGAAAATGTCGTTCAGGGAACGGTCACTCCCGATGAATACAAGGTATTTAAACCCTTACTGGAAAAAACGGGAATACGTCCCATTGTGGATAAGATTCTGGGCAGCAAGGAGAAACAAATGATCTACACGGAGGAGAAAGGCGTGAAGATAAAAAACATCGACACCCCGGAAGACCTCCGAAATCGATTTGTTCTGGACGATCAAGAAGTGATTCAACTGGCCAAGTGGGCCCAACAAATTGAAAAGCACTATGAAACGCCGATGGATATTGAGTGGGCCAAGGACGGACAGGAAGATAAACTCTATATCGTCCAGGCCCGCCCGGAAACCGTCCAGTCACAAAAGCAGGCCGGTACGCTGAAAAGCTATGTGCTGAAGGAGGAAGGCAAAAGGCTGCTGTCCGGGATCAGCATCGGAAGTTCCATTGTCGGTGCCAAGGCGTGCATGATTAAGAATGCAGAGGACATAGGAGAATTTGAGGACAACACGATTCTGGTGACCGAAATGACCGATCCCGACTGGGTGCCCATCATGAAGCGCGCTGCGGGAATCATTACGGATCACGGGGGACGGACCTGTCATGCCGCCATCGTAAGCCGTGAATTGGGGATTCCCGCCATCGTGGGAACGGACGAGGGAACGGCGTTGTTGAAAACGGGTCAGGAGATAACACTTTCCTGCGCCGAGGGAGACAAGGGATATGTTTACGACGGCATCCTGGATTACGAAGCAACAGAGCAAGGGCTGGATGTCCCGGACACGCAAACCCGCATTATGCTGAACATCGCCAGTCCTGCGGCTGCATTCAGCTGGTGGCAACTACCCTGTGAAGGCATCGGCTTGGCCCGGATGGAGTTTATCATCAATAATATCATTCAGGTTCATCCCATGGCGTTGGTTCGGTTCGATACGCTGGAGGATCAGAAGGCCAAGCAAAAAATTGAAGAACTGACCCGTGGCTATTCCAGCCGGACGGAGTATTTCATCGACCATCTGGCCCGGGGAATAGCCAAAATAGCGGCGTCTCAATACCCGCATCAGGTAATTGTCCGGATGAGCGATTTCAAAACCAATGAGTATGCCGATCTCATCGGCGGCAGTGAATTCGAGCCCCATGAAAGTAACCCGATGTTGGGTTTCCGGGGTGCTTCCAGGTACTACAGTGATCGGTACAAAGAGGGATTCGCCCTCGAATGCCAGGCGATCCGACGAGTTCGGGATGATATAGGCCTGGACAACGTACTGATCATGATTCCCTTTTGTCGCACCACCGACGAGGCGGACAAGGTCATCGATGTCCTTGAGGAGAACGGATTGAAACGAGGGGAGAAGGGCTTGGAGATTTACGTCATGTGTGAGATTCCTTCCAATGTGACCCTGGCCGACCAGTTTGCCCAGCGGTTCGATGGATTTTCCATCGGTTCCAATGATCTGACGCAATTGGTCCTGGGTGTAGACCGTGATTCTTCTCTACTTGCTCACGTTTTTGATGAAAGAAACGAAGCGGTTCAGCGACAAATAGCCGATGTGATCCAGACGGCTCATAAAGCCGGTTGCAAGGTGGGCATCTGCGGACAGGCACCCAGCGATTATCCGGAGTTCGCCGCTTTTCTGGTAAAGGCGGGCATTGACTCGATTTCCTTGAACCCGGACAGTGTCATAGAGACGAAGAAACGGATTGCCCGGGCGGAAAAGGAGGTCGCCTCCCAGGGACAAGGTGCTTGATTGACAGTGAACGGTTCTGTGGCGAGCCCTAAGGTTTATTCCGTCATTCCGGCGAAGGCCGGAATCCAGAAAATTCAATGGCTTCTGGATGCCGGTCGCATGGTATGTTCAAAGAACGAGGAGGCCGGGGCGATGCCGATTCATAACAGTGACGTAAGCGAGGTGTTTTCCAAGGTTGCTGATTTGCTTGAAATCCAAGGCGCCAATGCCTTTCGTGTTCGGGCCTATAGAAATGCAGCGCGGATCATCGGTGGGTTGGGGCAAAGCGTTTCCGATATGCTGGCCCAGGGAGAGGATTTGTCGGAGCTGCCGGGGCTGGGTAAAGATTTGGCCGGAAAGGTGGAAGAAGTCGTCAATACGGGAAAGCTCAGCCAACTGGAAGAATTGGAAAAGAAAGTCCCGCCCGAACTGACGCAGATCTTGAAAGTTTCCACCCTGGGGCCTAAGAAAGTCAGTGCCTTGTACCGGGAACTCGGTGTTGCCAGCATAGAAGACCTGAAAAAGGCGGCCCATGAGAATAAAGTCCGTACCCTGGACGGGTTTGGCGAAAAGACGGAGCAGAAAATTCTTGAAGAGGTAAAGAGATTCGAGGGAGACCAAGGAAAACAGCGGATTAAAATCATCGAGGCCGAAGAGAGAGCGGAACCCCTGGCGGATTATTTGAAAAAGGAGAAGGGGGTAAAAGATATTGTTATCGCAGGAAGTTATCGCCGAAGAAAGGAAACCGTGGGCGATCTGGACATCCTGGTTACGTGCAAGAAGGGGTCCGATCTCATGGAGCGGCTGGTCAATTATGACGAGGTCACCCAAGTGGTGTCGAAGGGAAAAACCCGCTCTACGGTGATCCTTCGTTCCGGGCTTCAAGTAGATGTCCGTGTGGTGGCCCAAGTAAGTTACGGGGCGGCGCTACACTATTTCACCGGGTCCAAGGCACATAATATTGCGGTCAGAAAGCTGGGAGTGGCCCGGGGCCTTAAGATTAATGAGTATGGCGTTTTCGACAAAAAAGATAACCGGCTGGCCGGAAAGACGGAAGAAGAAGTCTATGACCAGGTGGATTTGCCCTACATAGAGCCTGAGTTGCGGGAGGGTAGCGGTGAGACCGAAGCCGCTAAAAAAGGGTCACTGCCGAAGCTGATTAAAAGGGAAGATATCGTCGGTGACCTCCACACCCATACGAAAGAGACCGACGGACATCACGATTTGAAAGCGCTCGCCGAAGCCGCTCAGGAGCGTAATTACAAGTACCTGGCGATCACCGACCACTCTAAAAGGGTGAGTATGGCCCATGGGCTGAATGCCAAGCGCCTGGCTGAACAGATAAAGGCCATTGACCGGATCAATGGTAAACTCAAGGGACTGAGACTGTTAAAAGGAATAGAGGTCGATATCCTTGAAGACGGATCTTTGGATCTTCCCGATGAGATTCTAAAAGAGTTGGACCTCAGGGTCTGTTCCGTACATTACAACACCAACCTTTCCGCCAAAAAACAAACCGAACGGATCATTCGTGCCATGGATAACCCCTATTTCAATATATTTGCTCATCCTACCGGTCGGTTGATCAATGAGCGGGAACCCTATGAGGTGGACATGGAGAAAGTGATACAGGCCGCCGGGGAGAGGGGATGTTTTCTTGAGATCAATGCCCATCCGGACCGCTTGGACTTGTCGGGCAAATACTGTAAGCGAGCCAAAGAGATGGGTGTGAAGGTGGCGATTTCCACTGACGCCCATCGGATTACCAACCTGGATTACATGCGCTTCGGAGTGGATCAGGCAAGGAGGGGGTGGCTGGAACCGGATGACGTGATCAATACGAAGGATGTGAAGGCGCTTGTGAAGCTCTTTAAAAGGAAATGATCGGTTATGGACTTTAAAAAAAATCCGGACACATCGTTTAAAGATATTGACAAGTTGGACAAGGAAGAGGCGCAAAAAGAAGTCGAGGCCCTCAGAGAGGGAATTGAATACCATGATTACCTCTATTACGTGAAGAACCGGCCCGAGATTTCAGACGCCGTATATGACAAGCTTTTCCACCGCCTTCAGGAGTCGGAAAAGGCCTTCCCCGAGCTGAAGTCGGCGCAATCTCCCACCCAAAAAGTCGGGGCACCACCCCTTGATAAACTCAAAAAGGTGGAACATCGTGCCCCCATGCTTAGTCTGAACGCCGCTCTGGAGGAAAAGGAGATTCGCGAATTTGACGACTTCATACGCCGAAACACGGACACGAAGGACGTCACGTATATTGCGGAGCCCAAGTTCGACGGGTTGTCGGTGGAGGTCGTATACCGGGATGGCGTCTTTTTCTATGGGGCTACCCGGGGTGACGGCCGACAAGGGGAGGATGTTTCCGAAAATCTCAAGACAATCAGATCGCTTCCCCTGCGTCTCCGGAAGAATGATGACTTGCCTGATTTTCTCTCCGTTCGCGGGGAGGTCTTTATGCCCAAGAAGGGATTTCATCAGCTGAATCAGGAGCGGGTGGAAAGAGGAGAGGATGCCTTCGCCAATCCCCGAAATGCCGCAGCGGGAACCATGCGTCATCTCAATCCGCGCAAGGTTTCGGAAAAGCCTCTGGACATTTTCTTTTATGACATTCTCTATTCGGAAAACGGGCACTTTACCGGCCACTGGGAGGTTCTCAAGCAATTCCCCCGATGGGGCCTGAAAACGGATCCCCACAACAAGAGATGTTCGTCCTTTGAAGAGATTGCGGCCTATCACAAAAAGCTGTCCCAACAACGAGATGACTTTGATTACGAAATAGACGGCATCGTTCTTAAAGTCGATCAATATGCATTTAGAGACAAATTGGGCACCCGGCATCGCAGCCCCCGGTGGGCGATTGCGTGGAAATTTCCACCGAAGCAGGAGGTCACGCGCTTGGAAAGGATCGTGGTGCAGGTGGGCCGGACCGGCATCCTAACTCCGGTCGCTCTTTTGGAACCGGTGGATGTCGGTGGGGTGACGGTGAGCCGCGCCACCTTGCATAACGCGGATGAGGTCCGTAGAAAGGACGTCCGAGCGGGGGATCGGGTACGGGTTGTTCGTGCCGGGGATGTGATACCGGAGGTGTTGGCCCGAGTGCCCGAGTCGGGGAAAAAACGGGGGCGGAAGTTTTCCATGCCGGATACCTGTCCCGCATGTGGGGCTCAAGTGGTAAAGGAAGGCGCTTATTATCTGTGTCCCGCGGGGCTTACCTGTACAGCTCAGCGCATCGGGCGGATCGTTCACTATGCCTCCCGGGATGCAATGAATATTGAGGGCCTGGGGGAGAAGACGGCGCAGGACATTGTGGAAAAGGGACTCGCAGAAAGCATGGCGGATCTTTATACCCTTGAGGTAAAAGATTTTCTCAAACTGGACGGATTTGCGGATAAGTCGGCCCGGCAACTCTATGATGCGGTTCAACGGACCAAGAAGCCCCGCCTGGACCGGTTTCTTTATGCCTTAGGTATCCGTCATGTGGGGCGGCGGGTGGCAAGGATCTTGGCGGAGGAATATGGGACACTGGATGCGCTGCGAAAGGCGGAGACAAAAGACATCGAGCGAATCTCTGAAATCGGCCCCGAGATTGCACAAAGTGTGACGCGGTTTTTTTCAGCGGAGGAAAACCAAGCTGTTTTGGAAAAGCTGTTTCAGGAGGGGATGGAAGTTCGCTCGGTTCGAGGGGGTGGTGACCAAGCGCCCCTCGCAGGCAAGACGTTCGTGTTCACCGGTGAACTGGAGGGATATACGAGAGATGATGCACAACGGAAAGTAGAAGCACTCGGTGGGCGGGCGACGTCATCGATCTCCGGAAATACGGATTATGTGGTTGCCGGTGCCTCGCCGGGCAGTAAGTTGGACGATGCCAAGGCACGCGGCGTGGAAGTGATCAACGAAAAAGAGTTTACCTCGCTTTTGAAAAGAAATGCCTAACGCGCTCCAATGCCAAATACATGGAATCATGTATATCCTTTTGTGACGGTCAGTTTATACTATAATCCGGCAATAACATAGATCAACTTCGTCAAAGAGGGAGGTAACGATGAGTGAGTCAAGAGATGCCTACATTAAAAAAATTCAGGCGAAATTAGATGAGTGGAATGCAGAGATCGACAAGCTGGAGGCCAAGGTTGACCAGGCGGATGCAGAAGGACGGGCGGCCTTACAAAAACAGATCGAATCCCTGCGGGCAAAGCGGAGAGAAACGGATGGAAAGCTCGAAGAGATCAAACAAACCGGTGGAGAGGCCTGGAAGGACGTCAAAGTGGGGCTCGAAGTCTCTGCAAAAGCAATGGGTGAAGCCGTGAAGGCGGCCGTATCCCGATTTTTGTAGGATACAGGGCCGACAAATGGTGTGTCTAGGAGCCTATCGGAGAACTCCGTATTGTTGCATAAGGTTCGGGACGGTCTCAGATTTCAACCGGGCTAAAACTCAGCCTTAAGAGTCCCTAAGTTCCGTTGCGGCCGGGTTTACCAAATAGGCCATGTGCGTTTTCCAAGATATGTGGTGCCTGTTGAATTCCAAAGGAACAACGGAACCAAGGGACTCTAACGGCTTCAAACAGTTAGCCCCATTGAAATCTGAGACCGTCCCGAACCTGTAACGCTTTCAAAAAGTCGATCACGTTTGGCTAAGTTCATTGGAAGCCGGCTTAAGCCGCGATGCGGCTTAAGCCGGCTTTTTACGACGCCATCAACTTCATCAGAATGCCTTACGATCGAACCAGACTGCGGAGACGGGCCAGATTCATGGTGTCACAATCGATGAGGCCGTCTTTTTTGGGTGTTTCAATTATTTTGGGGATGGCTCGCAACCGGTTGTCGTTCATGATGAAGCGGAAGGCGTCGGCGCCGATCTTCCCTTTGCCGATATGTTCATGACGGTCGACACGACCGGCAAGATCCTTTTTGGAGTCGTTCAAATGAATAGCAAGAAGGTGCTCGAGGCCGACCGTTTTGTCGAATGCCGCCATCGTTTGTTCGTAAGTGGTCCGTGTGCGAAGATCATAGCCGGCGGAGAAGACATGAGAGGTGTCCAGGCAAAAACCGATCCGGTGGCGGGCGCTGACCCGCTCAGCCACGGCGTCCAGGTGGTCGAAGCGCCAACCCAGGCTGGTCCCCTGGCCGGCGGTGGTTTCAAGGAGAAGCCGACAGTTTCCTTCCGAGAGGTTGGAAAATATCCGGTTTATCCCTTCTGATATTCGTCGGAGTCCCCAAGTCTCCCCTTGGCCCTTGTGGGCACCGGGATGAACAATTACCCCGGATATTCCCAGACGCTCCGACCGGCACAGCTCGTTTTGGAGTGCCCGGATCGACTGTTCGTAGGTGGTCTCGTCAGGTGAGGCCAGGTTGATCAGGTAAGAGGCGTGAGACAATACGACACGTATCCCACTTTTTGACACCTCAGAGGAAAATTTCCCTGTTTCTTGGTTCGAGACGTCTCGTTCCTTCCAACTGGTGGCGTTCTTGGTAAATATCTGGAGAGCATCACACCCGTAATCGCGGGCCTTGATCGGCGCATTGTGAAGCCCCCCGGCAATGGAAAGATGAGCGCCCAGAAAAAGGGACATGTCCGGTTTGGCTTTGCTTGGCATCTATTCGAAATCGACTTCGACAACGGTGGGCGGCGTTCCCGGCGGGCCATGCACCCCTTTATATTTTAAAAACAATCCGTCCTTGGCCCGATACCAGTATTCGCCCTGCCAGAAGAGTGACAGGAAGCCCGTACGGCAAACCGATACGTTCCATGCCGTGCATTCGCGTCCATCCACGGTAATTGATTCCAATGCGGTTTTTTGGGCCCGCATTTTGATTGCATTAATGGTATCGGGTCGAATCATCCAGAATTCGACCTCCTTCTTGTCCGACCGTAAAAAAGGCCGGAGGCAATAAGACAGGGCCTGATACCAGGGGCCGTCATCGATCGTCCATTCTTCATGGATGGCTTCGCCGTCCACCCACCCACTTAAAAAGATCCGGTTTCCCCGGCGATAGGCCGTTATGTCTCGTTGGGGCGAGGAGTGAGACCAGCCGGTAGTGGTGCCGGATGGTTCCAGGCGGTTAAGGAAGCGCTCCTCTCCGCGGGTTACCTCAAGATGAATGTCCGGAGACTTTTTCAGCTCCCATCTGAAGTTCAAAGACTGATCCCCCGTTGTTTCGCGATAGGTAACAGATAGGGGCGGCGCTCCCGATCCCCAGCCCAGATGGGCGCAGGTGATTATGACGACCGTGAGCACTAACGTCTTGAACCGTTTCGGTGGCATACGTCCTATATTGCCTGCTGCGTATTAGATTCCGATAACATCCAGCACGATCCTAACATGTCCCCAATGTTTAAGCGACGGAAAATGTCGCCCGCAAAAGACCTTTTCCAATAGGGCGTCCGGCCTTACGCCCGTTCGAACGGTCGGTAATCATGGATGCCTTCCGTTTGTTCCCATGTCTGGGCCGCCAATGGGTCGACCGATTCCCAGTCTCCCCGGCTTACCCACTCGGCCACCAATCGGGCGACGTCCGGGTATTTCATGCGGGGGACACCCGGGTGGGCCAACCAGTCGGCGACGTGACGGTTGCTGAGGATGGGCATCACCATGCCTAATTTGAGTTGGGATATGGCCAGTGCATTCGACATCTGTTCCATTTGCCCCAAGAGGGGCTTGACCAGCAACTTCTTTCCGAGTTGGAGCGCCTCGCTGACCAGCTCAAAGCCGGCGTTGGCGATCACCCCGCTGCATTCCGCCAGGTCCTTCAAGAACCCGCTTCTGGAATACGGACGCAGATGAAGGTGATTGCGATCGATGGCCCGGGTGATAGAGCCGCAGCCGTAGATGTGGAATTGATGGGAGGTGAATGGTTTCAATAAGTTCGTTACCTCGTTCAAATCCTCAAAGGGCAGATAGAGTAGGACCTTGTCGGGGATGGCTTCGGCGCGGGTGTCAAGATAATTCGGTACGATGGGCGGTAGAATAGGATGTCCGAAGTGATGCCAATGCAAGCCCACAGCATGGTCGACAGGGGCAAAGTTTCGAATTACCCACAGCAAAAAGGGATTGGATCCGGCAAGAGGGATATCGTGAAAAAACGCATACTGGTGGCCGACACCGACTGATGGAATATTACGACGTCGGGCCAGGCGGGCGGTGATCGGTTCGAAGTCCGTGATTACCAGGTCGATATTTGAGACACTTGCGGATCGCACTTCATCGTAAAAGCGAACCAGATTGAGGTTCAACGCCGTTTTGCCAAGTTGGAGCCGGCCCCGGTGCGTCTGAAACGTCAGCCCGTGCATAATGTCGTACGGTTCGAAGGCTTCCAGTTCCGACATTTGCGATGGGTCCCGGCCGCTGAAGATGACATGAACCTTGTGATTCAGTTTTTTGAGATGCCGGACGACTTCTCTGGAACGACTGATATGCCCGTTTCCGGTTGCTTGAACGCCGTAGAGGATGTTCATGGAGGTGTCCGATCAACCACCGATCCCGAGACCGCAGTGGCCACAGATCAAACCGATGACCAGGCCGGCCAGGATGTCCGTGGGGTAGTGAACGCCCAGATATATTCTGGAAAACCCCACCAGGAGCGCCCAGGCGAACGCCGGCACGGCAAGCAGCGGGAAGAAGTTGGCGATAAGCACGGCCATGACCACGGCAGCCGCGGTGTGCCCGGATGGAAAACTGAAACGATCGCCGGCGGTGACCCGTTTATGGACGTTTGAAAAGACTTCACAGGGGCGGTCCCGTTTGATCAAATTCTTGACGAGCTTGTATAGGGGCAGCTCGAGTGCATAAGCGATCAATCCGGCATGTAAAAAAAGGAGGGCCTTCTCGGGAGCGACCATGTAAATCACCAGCGGCACAAATGGATAGAAATACCCGTCCCCGCTGTGGGAGATGGTGGGAACGAGTGTTGAAAAGAGTTTCTTTCCCTCCAAACGGATGATCCGTGTGAGGAAAACGACGTCCCAGTGAGCGATACTCTCGGCAAGGGTCCGCATAGTGAACCTCCTTTGTTAGGAAGCGATCCTATACGGCTTGTGTTAGCCGATTACTAGGGAAACGTTATTTTTTTGTTTGGAGGGTCACAATGTCCACACACAGGGTTCATTACGATCATCCCGCTTGGGCATAGACCATCGTTTCCACGTCGGGGGTGGGTCGAATTAACTTTGACCCATCAATGCCCTGTTCCAACAAAGCCTTTTCCGCGGATTCGGAAAAGACGTATATGCCTTTGAGCTGATTATAATACCAGCGGGTGAATCTTTCGAGTATGTCCGCCACGGATTCATCATCGCCCATGAACGGTGCGTAGGGTGACAGAGAGGGGTGATAGGTGCCGTATACGGGACGCTTCAAAATGCGGGCGACGACCAACGCCGCTAGCCCAACCGGTCCGGGGGTTGCCGAAAAGATGTGGCTGACATTCCGGGAATAACAGTGATGCAGCATTTGTAGAACCGGTGGGAAAAAGATGGGTTGGTCCGGAAAGTCGGCATGTTCGTAGGTCCCCACGGGCTCGAAACACCGAAAGCCCGGATGATCTTCCCGGTTTTCACTGCCACAGGTCAGAATTTCCACGTCTTTTTCAGTGAAAACCAAGGCAGGAAGGAATCGACTCAAACTGTCCGTAAATGCAACCGGATTTGAGAAGCGGTCTACAAAATATGCGGCAACCTTGGATCCATTCGCCGGGGTTGACATGTCAGGAGAGGTTACACCGAAATGTCGGTAAACCTGAGTCGAGAATTCCCGGTCCTGCGAAAAATAAGAAAAGGCGAGGAAGTAAGGTGACAACATGGCATATAGCCCTCCTGCGGACCCGACGGTATGAAAAATATTAAAGACATCGGCCCCGGAGAGATTATCCATCAAATGGCGGGCGAATTTGAGCATGATGCCGTTTGAGACCTGATCCACGAAATCGAACCAGTCCTTTTCCGGCCGTCCCGAGCCACAGTCCCCCGTCTGAAGGGAATCAAACCGATGGGGATTGTCTCGAAGGATTTTGCCGGTTTCGTGGCGTATCAGGGCGGCGATGGACTCCGGCACGTCCGAGTGAAGTCGAGGCCGCTTGCAGTAGTGAAAGAGGTGGTATATCTTTGCCATGAATCCCGGTTCCTCTCCGTCTATTTGAGGTCTCAGGGAACGATCCAGAAAATTCATCAAGATGTCTTTGTTTGCGTACTTCTTGAGCCCAAGCCGGTTGCGGTAGAATTGATAGGCGATACCGTATATATTGTGAGCGAAAGTCAGCGGTGTCGAAGGGTGTCGGACCACTCGCGATTGCTGGCTCAAAACCCGGTCGAATCCCTCCGTCATGGATGAGGTTCCAGGTATTTCCGTGTACGTCCGGGCGATGTTCAAGGAGCTGTGATCGTCGGATCCTCCGGTAAGACCTTTACGCCAGGGTGATTTCATTCGTGGCTCGATACCGTGTTTGTCCATCAGGCGATCGATGGTATTGGGCGTGAGTTGGGACAAGACTCGACGGAGACATTCGTTGGCGCTATCATTACGGGCACCGTTCAATTCAAAGACCTTGAACAGGAGCAGCATCTTTTCGAAATGGGTCACCGTCAGACGATCATTGATGCTGAACAGGGAGTGGGCGACGATATGCATAATCTTTGAGTCGATCAAATAATCGACAAGCTCATAGATATTTTCTCTTATTTTTTGGATATCTTCGTGTTGTTGCTCCGTAATATCCAGGGCCAAAACGTGAACTTTGCAATGGTCCTCCGGAAAGTAGGTGGTGATTTCTTCACTGACGAAGGTTCCCGGCAAGTGTGCGATTTCGAGGGCGCCTTCGATCCGGTTGTGGTCGGTAATGGTTACTCGATTCATGCCACGAAGTTTGGCGATGCGGTAAATGTCGAGAGGTTCCGAGAAGCTCTCCGGACAGTCGATTTTTTGAAGAACCCATTGGGAAGGTCGCTTGGAAAACTTGGAATGAACGTGCAAGTCGATCCGAATCGAATTTTCTTCCATCTTTCATCTCCATTTTGGGTTGGTAATTTGGTGTCGAGCCCGTTATCACGAAACCATTATGACCGGTCGATGTTAACCCAATATTAGAATAGTTATAAAAAATCGTTAGCGTGAGCCCTAAGGTACGGAGAGGGTCCCATATGGAATATTTTATACTGGCCATACTTTGGATTGCCTGGTGTTTCCTGCACAGTCTTGCCATATCACCGGGGGTGACGGCTTACATGCGTGGCCGGTTGGGAGAAACGTTTCGTTTTTACCGCTTGGCCTATAACTGTCTGTCCGCTATCACCCTTGTGCCGGTACTCATCTATACGTACGCGATGCAGGGTGAGCCCCGTTTTCGGTGGGAAGGCGCGCTCGTGCTTGTCCAATTTGGCCTGGTGTCGATTGCCGGGCTGTTGTTTTTGCTTGGCATGAGACATTATGACATGCGTCAATTCTTGGGCCTTCGCGGGCTGAAAGGGGGGCAACCTGAAGGCTGTACGGTAATTACCGAGGACTGCAGTCTGGACACCACGGGGATACTGGGTGTGACGAGACATCCCTGGTACTTGGGCGGCATCTTGATCGTTTGGGCCCGGGACCTGGATATTTCCGCCATCATTACCAACGGCATTATTTCCGGGTACTTTGTTATCGGGGCTCTTCTTGAGGAGCGAAAACTTGTCCAACAGTTCCGGGAGGATTACCGGGCATATCAGCGGAGCGTGTCCATGCTGTTTCCCTTCAAATGGTTGAGAAGCTGCCTGAGGCGCTGTTTTTACCGAGCTTTGGGGAGAGGCAATTAAGGGCTCGCGCAAAAATAACTTCACATTTTGCCATCTCGGCTTCCGCCCGTCTTTGCCCGATGTCTCACTCGCAAAACCTCGACATAGCCTGCTATGCCTGCGATTTTGCTCAATCGGATCGGCCAAATCCGAACCAAATCCGAGCGCCCATTCTGTGAAGTTATTCTTGGGCGAACCCTAAGGGCGGGATCGGGCGTGTCAAAATCGTGACGGCAAAATAAACGGGGCGAGACATGCCTTGGGTTGACATGTGTCGCCCCATTTTAAGGAGGAGAGAAGCTGTAAAGGCGTTTGGCAGTAACCGGAGTCAGGGTCAGTGTCTCATCCCTAAATAAGGTTTTTAGTTGCGGAGAGAGCACGTTTTGCCACTGACCCCAGAAAGACTGCCTATACCACTTCGTACAAGCAAGATCCGTGCCCTAATTGCTTTATTTTTTGCGGTTATCTGGGTAAACCCCCGGCTTTGCCGGGGGACTTATCTGGGTAAACCCCCGGCTTTGCCGGGGGACTCACGTGCGTTTGACGTTGCCGGAAGTATGCCTTCCCACTCCCCCCAGCCCCTCCCACCAGGGGAGGGGAGGTGTTGGTGGGGCTTCGCCGGAGATCATGAGTGGCTGTTGCGGGTGCCCGGAAGGGCCGAAACGGGCCTACACAACTCCTCCTGTGGGAATACACTATTCTATGTATATACGTGGGCACGGCAATGCGTTATGTGAGTAAGTAAAGGTGAATTTTTCCTCGCAATGAAGTGCTGAAACCACCTGATAGACAGGCAACGATTTGAATCGAAGACTCGCTGCCCCACCAGGAGGATCCCATGCCCCAAGAAACGAGCAAGCCGAGTCACTGTCCCGGATTTGAGAAGTTCCGCAATTTAAGTTCTTTTGTTTGTAAATGTCCGGAGTGCGGAAAAGAGCATGAGATCTTTTCTGACGAGTTTGACCGGCCGCATGTCTGTCGGGGATGCGGAAATATCTCTCACTTCTTATTCCGGATAGCCCTATAAAATGGTATGAAATAAAATGGTATGAATTAAACGGGAACGGTTTCGGAAGCGTCTTCCGACCGAGTGAGGGGTGGTATATTCGATGGTCTCCAGCTTAATCGGGGAGTATATTTCCTGGATGGCGGAGTGGATTCAGATCCACGAGGCCCTTTTTTGGTGGGTGGGAGTCTTGTCGCTGATTATGTTCGCCGGGAGCTTGGGCGGCCTTGCTCTAATGGTGGTCAAGCTCCCGGCGGAGCACTTTGTCCGGGAGCATACACGCCGGCCCATTATACCGATAAGGAATCGGGCGGCGCGTATTTGTTATCAAGTGGCCAAAAACGGGGTGGGGATATTCTTTATCTTTGCAGGATTGGTCATGCTGTTACTGCCCGGTCAGGGCTTGATAGCCTTGGTCCTGGGGATCTCTCTGACCGACTTTCCTGGACGACATCGGCTGGTTCGTGCCATTATTCGAAAAAAAAGGGTGCTTAGATCGGCCAACTGGTTTCGAGCCAAATTTGACCGTCCGCCGCTGAAATCGCCGTGAGGGCAGAAATCGTCGATCAAATGCCGGGCTTCAGATTGAAAGAATCACGGGACCGAACATAATAGAGAGGATTGATGATCTTACGACGCTTAAAAGAAGACGTCGTTCTGGGGGATGGCGGGGCTTTGTTCGAACTGGAACGTCGGGGATATGTCAGTGCCGGGCCGTTTACCCCGGAGGTTTCGATTGAGCATCCGGAGGCCTTGAAGCAGCTTCAGACGGAGTTCGCACGGGCCGGGGCCCAGGTACTCCAGGCCCTGACCTATTATGCCCATGAAGAGAAATTGAGGCACCTGGGTCGGGCGGGGATCCTGGGGGAGATTAACGCGTCGGCCGTTCGCATCGCTCGAGAGGTTGCGGATGAATACGACTGTCTGGTTGCGGGCAACCTGGCCAATACCTGGGTGTATGACCCAAGCGATCCGGGTACGCATACGGAAACTCGCCGCCAGTTCGATGAGCAGATTGACTATCAGCAGTCCCAGGGGGTGGATTTTTTCATTGCCGAGACCTTGGAGTATCTGGGAGAAGCCAAAATCGCCCTGGAGGCGATCCATGCCGCTAAAATGCCCGCCATGATCACCCTGGGGTTCAAATACCGAGATGAAACAGCGGACGGGGTAAAGCTGGAAGAAGCCTTCAAAACACTTGAAGGATTGGGCGGGGAGATAGTCGGTCTCAACTGTTTCCGCGATCCCGAGCGCATGCTGCCTTTGGCGAAACGGGTTCGAGCGGCGGTATCCTGTTTTGTGGCCACCCAGCCGGTGGCCTACCGGTGTACGGACGATGCCCCCTATTTCCAGATTCAGAAGTTTCACGATCACCTGGCCTTTCCGCTGGAACTCGATCCGTTCGTGCTGACTCGCGTTGAAATGGCGGACTACGCGCGCACGGCCAAGGGAATGGGAATCAATTATATCGGCGGTTGCTGCGGGACCGCCCCCCACCACCTGAGGGCCATGGCGGAGGCCTTGGGCCGGGAGGTTCCCAACAGTCGGTATTCGCCTCAGTTGAAGTTTCATCCCATTATCGGAGAAGCGGGATATGTTAAGGAAACAGATGCCCGCATCTTATGTGAACAGCGTTACGGGTCGGCGGTGTGCCACTTTTTGAGTGAGAAACCGGGAGAGGGCCTGAAGACGGAATAAGACCGGATGTTGATGCTACATCTTTACATTCCCGATCCTTCGGCATACACCTGCTTTGATTTCGGTAAAGCGGAAACAGGATTTCACACATGGGTAAACGGTGCATCCGTACAAGCGGCCTAAAAAAATCCTTGATGGTCAAACATTTTATGTGTATACTTTGGATATACATTGGGAGGTGGTCATATGCTTGCAAAGATTCAAAAATGGGGAAATAGCCAAGGCCTTCGTATCACAAAGGCATTGCTTTCAGATGCGCAGATAAATGTAGGTGATGACGTCAATATTTCTGTAAAAGACGGTGCCTTAATCGTCACCCCGGCCCAAAGAGTCCGCAAGAAAAATAATCTCAAGGACCTTGTGGCGAAAATTCCCAAAGGACACCAAACCAAAGAAACCGATTGGGGAGAACCAGTCGGAAAAGAGGTTTGGTAAATGTCGGTCTATGTTCCCAAGCAGGGAGACATAATCGCAATTACATTTGACCCGCAAGCTGGGCATGAGCAAAAAGGACGCCGACCAGCATTAGTTGTCAGCAAGGATCTGTTCAATAGCAGCACAGGTTTAGCTATTGTGTGCCCCATTACAAATACTGACCGTGGCTTCCCCTTTCACGTGCCTATTCCAGAGGCAAGCAAGTTGACCGGTTTCGTCATGGTTGAACAAGTAAAATCAGTTGATTTCCGAGCTCGCCGTGTTAGACGTATCGAGCGACGGAACGACGAACTGTTGTCTGAAGTACTGTCAATATTAGATGCTTGTATATATGAATAGGCCAACCACCGCATTCATGGATAATGGGGACGCCTATGTTTTTATGCGTTTCCCACAGAGGAGCCCAGCCCTGCACTCATTTATGGTCCTGTACTTTGTAAAACGCATAATTTCATAGGCGTCCCCATTATTCGCCTTACGTAAATGTGAACCTGCTTTTCTTCTTCGTCAGTCGACAGCCGTTTGACACAGCAAGCCTGATAGTTTTTCCAAAAATTATCTGGCAACATCTTTCGACTTTGGCTTATCCTTATTACCCGACTCTTGAGCATGAATTATCTCTGCGACTTCAATTTCAAAAGGAGACGTACGTTTTTTGAATGCGTCCGAATCGGCAAAAGCGGGAAGGATATTATTTGCAAAGTAACCATCCCTCTTATATTGTTCTTTGTATCCTTCCGCTACTGCATGTAGTGCGGGTACCCGGTCACGTGTAGGGATGAAATACAATAACAGCCAAGAAACAGCCCAGAACTCTTGTTCAATGGCTTTTGCCTCTCTCGTTTCAACGTTAATCTCGCTTAATTTCTTTTTGTACTCCAGTTGGTTCGTTTGTTCGCTAATTTTATGTCAAACACATACATCCATGAACAAACGACCCAAAGTGAAGCTCGAGCCAGGGAGAATCTATATGGGGCTCATTTGGTGATATTCCTGGGAGATAATGGGGACATCCTATGAAATTATGCTGTTTATCAAGCACACGACGTACAGGATAATAAATGAGTGTACGGCTGGACTGCTCTGGAAAAAACGCCTAAAAACATAGGCGTCCCCATTATTTACCCCGCAATCTTCTTTTGTCGAAGCCGATTCTCGAATTCGGCCTGCAATGAAGCAGAAACGGGCAGCATAACAAATTCTCCTGATAAGCGGGATAATATGTATCTAGGAATGATATACAGAAAGTGCCTGTTATACTATAAAAAGGCCTTGTCAAGTCATTTCCGTTAATATATTGGGAATATGAGAAACCTAACGCTAAAAAACCCGCCAGAAACTCTTCGGCACCGTGGGATGCAAAGGCCTATAGGTCTCTGTGCGGGCAGTAGATATACAGAAAACTATAGAATCACTTGTTCACGCCGCCGCTTGCGCGTCGGCGTGAATCGCGGCGCTGACTTCGTCAAGTGCCATGCCCTGCCGCGCAAGCGCGGCAGAACAAGGCACTCGACCCGACTGCGCACGCTGGATGTCCGTCCCGCAAGCGGGCCTCCCGTCCAGCGTGCTCGCGGGTCAGCGCCGCGATTATATGGCATCTATGCGTGATGGATTTGGGACAATCGGGCAAATGTGAAATAATGAAGGGTTCAATGGAGACTCGGTATTACTTCGTTGACACAAACCTCTTTCTCCAATGCTATCCGATTCATGAGCTTTCTTGGGACAGAATCTCCCTCGGGATGCAGTCTACGCTCCTTGTGGTACCGAGAGCTGTGATAGACGAACTAGACAATCACAAAAGGTCAGTGAACTCGAGGATAGCCAAAAAGGCCCGCCAGGCGTCCGCACTGTTCAAGGAGATCATGGAAGCCGGCGTGGAGAAGACTTTTCCCTTAAGGGGAGGGTTCATCACAGTGCAATTCGGTCCAAGGTACCACCCGGATGACTACATGAACTTACCCGACAGGATAGAGTTGGAAAAGTCAGATGACCGAATCGTTGCAGATGCTTGGCTGTTCAGCCGTGATCAGAACGTGTCCGTAAGCGTATTAACGCACGACACGGGTCTATCTCTGACCGCTCGACATTTTGGTCTCCAAACGACGGACATACCCGGTGAATGGTTTCTTCCACAAGAAAGGGATGCGTCGCAAAAAGAGATCCGCCGCTTACAGCAGCGTGTTTCGGTTCTGGAAAACCAGCTTCCTGTCATAGAGGTACAATCGGAGGTAGAAGAACAGGTCTCCGACCGGAACGGTCATCTATCCGTCGCTTTGGCCACTTGGGGCAACTTCGAACCCGATTCAGAAGTCGAATCCCTCATGAAGCTCGCACAGGAGCTGGCCCCTATGAAAACGGACTTCGAATCTGAGAAAAAGGAACTTCGTCGTTCACCTGTCCAAAACGCATTTCCGTTTCGCCAGCGTTACCGAGCGCCGAGCGAAGAGGCGATCACACGATATCAAGAAGTCGAATACAAGGATTGGCTTAACGATTTTGAGCGCGCGCTTCACAACATCTTAGGCCGACTCGAATGGCACTCCCGAATTGTCACCTTGTCTTTCTCTGTGAGCAATACCGGTACGATTCCTGCGGAGAACCTGCTCATCACTCTGCGTTCCCTCAATGGTGCGACCCTTGTACCACCGGATGAAGAGATCAAAGACCCTGTCGCGACGGACTTGCCCGAGCCTCCAGAACCTCCTGCGGGAAAGTGGATTGTCGACGATCCGTTTCACAGCAATGCGCTTGCTGCATTGTCCAATCTGGGAGGATACACAGGATTCGAGTATCAACCTACGCTTCTAGGTCCTAGCGCGCTTACCCCACGTAGAGACAAGTACGCACTTTACTGGCAGCACGGGCCCCCTCACGACGAGCAGTCGGAATGGATCTTCGAATGCGACGAATTCAGACACCAGGAAGAGCCGCGAACCATAACGGTACAAGCCAATGTACCCGA
This sequence comes from uncultured Desulfobacterales bacterium, assembly GCA_964440795.1. Taxonomy (GTDB): domain Bacteria; phylum Desulfobacterota; class Desulfobacteria; order Desulfobacterales. Next base: position 26,826 of record CAYTTQ010000034.1, read on the forward strand.
CGAGCTCGCTACTGCTGCTTTCGAGATCGTGGCATCCGCCAAGAACATGCCGGAGCCAACTCGGCACAAGCTGATTCTGGGTATCAGTCATGAGCCGATAAATGTGCATGATCGGCTGACTGGGCTTGTCCGCAGCCGGCTGAATACCATATAACATTCCGGTTCACTTGTCGCCTCCGACAGGTGGCTTGGCCCTTCAGGTGCACTGGCTTGTCACAATTGCCGGACCTTGAAGGCGGCGCTGGGCGCAAGTGACCTTATTGTTCACGCCGCTGACTTCGTCAAGTGCCATGCCCTGCCGCCTGGGGTAGTGGGGTAGAGTGGGGTAGGCTCGGGCCAAGCCACTACATTGAAATAATGATAAATACACCGGAAACACCCCTTAAGATCGTGCCTATATCACCTTTTTTGAGGTTAAAAAGGCCGCTATAGAAAATAGACGCGTGGATAATGGGGACGCCTATGTTTTTATTTGTTTCCCACAGAGGAGCCCAGTCCTGCACTCATTTATGGTCCTGTACTTTGTAAAACGCATAATTTCATAGGCGTCCCCATTATTCCTCTTTTAAAATTTCAGCCCAAATGTGTGTTGCAAATTGCAATGAATTGTTCTATATTGTAAAATCATAAATTCAAGGGGGATTATTAAAATGACTAACGCAGTAAGGGTGTCCGAGGATTTGGTAAGGGAAGCCAAGATTTTTAGTAAAATCGATAAACGATCCGTCACAGGCCAAATTGAACATTGGGCTCGAATTGGCAAATGTGCAGAGCAAAATCCCGATTTGACCTATAGTTTGATAAAAGAAATTTTAATCGGCCTTGCAGAACTGGAAACGGGCGAATCTTCAGAATACAAATTCGGATAATCGGGCATGAAAATCATTC
>CAYTTQ010000035.1:0-26966 GCA_964440795.1 uncultured Desulfobacterales bacterium
CCCCAAAGGCATTTGCATTCCCTATTTTATCGAATCAAGGCTTAACCTCGCCATCGGCTCGGCGGGGGATATAATACCAAGGGTCGGTATCGTTTTTGCATGCCAACAAAACGTTCCAGCTAGACCGAATCTATCTAAGGTCCGGAGGTCTCTTGCCTGGTGAGGACGGTGGAGGCGTCGGATCGAGAAGAACGGTGATCTTAATGTTGCATTTCAGGAGGAGGGTATAGCGATGTCAAACGGTTTTCGTATAAGAATGGGTGTCAGTACCGTTGCTTTATTTCTTTTCGTCTTATGTAGCTGGCCGAACGGCGGGGTGGGGGCCGGCGACAAAGTCTACGTCGGTTCGCAGACCTGTGTGGATTGCCACGATGTGGAATACGAAAACTTCAAAGCCTATGCGAAAAAGGCCCATTCCTATGAGAGTATTGAGGCCATGAAAAAGGGGCTTACGGACACGGAGTTTCGAGAGTGCTTTGAGTGCCACACCACGGGTTATAAAAAACCGGGGGGATTCCGGTCTGAACATGAGACGCCGGAGCTTAAGAATGCCGGCTGTGAGGTCTGTCACGGTCCGGGAAGTCTCCATTGTGAAACCGAGGATCCATATGACATCAAGGGCAGATTAACGGCCAGGGATTGTGAGGTCTGCCATAATTCAGATCGGGTTGAAAACTTTGATTATAAACCATTGATCTACGGCGGCGCACACTAAAGGAGGGCCAAGGCATGAAGTTGTTCGAATTGTACAGGGAGCGTCTCTGGATTCAAGTCCTGTCTCTGACGGCGGGCCTGTTTATTCTCGCCATGGCGACAATCATCGTGCTCAACATCAAAGGACAAAACGCGATGACAAGAGCCCAGATGGAAAATCAGAGTAACAAGATGGCTGCAGCCGTAGAGGGGAGTATGGATGATGCCCTGGCTGTGGGAAACAACGATGCGGTGCGGAAGCAGTTCCAAAGATTGGACGAAAAAATGCCTGACTCTGACATTTTCGTCTTTGATTTCAATGGCGCTGTTTCTTTTGCTACGGATACCGATGCCGCCGGTAAGCCGATGTCTGAACTGGTGGCTCTTGCAAAGGCTTCCAAGGGAATGTCGAAAATGCTCCAAGACGGGCGTGTCCCTCCGACCAGCTATGAAGAGTGGATCGACGGTGTCCCCTATTTGGCCAGCTTTCGGCCCATCTTAAACGAAAGCCGCTGTCATCATTGTCATGGCAGCTCCAGAGAAGTGCTTGGCGGCATGATGCTTCGCACATCGGTGGAGACGGCGTATAGTGCCATCAGTAACGCCCGTAATCAAAACATTTTGGTGGGGCTGGTGGGGCTGGGTGCCATCATGCTTACCATGTATTTCTTGTTTCGAAAAACGGTCGGGAAAAAAGTCGAAATACTCACGGAGGCGACCGCCAAGCTCAGAGAAGGTGATTTTACCCATGTCGCGCAGATACAGGGAAGAGATGAAATCAGCCACATCTGTGCGCGAGTCAATATGGTAACCGAAAACCTCCGCAAGATGTTGAAGGAGGTGGTGGGAGGTAGTGAGGAGTTGGCGAATTCCTCTTCAGAGCTAACCTCGATTTCCGAGCAGATGTCGGCGGGGGCGGACAATACTTCCGGGAAGGCCAATACTGTGGCTACCGCTGCCGAAGAGATGAGTTCGAATATGTCTTCTGTCGCAGCCGCCACGGAAGAGGCCTCAACGAATGTAGGGATGGTGGCCACCGCAGCAGAGCAAATGTCGTCCACCATCAGTGAGATAGCGAGCAATGCGGAAAAAGCGCGTTCGATAACGGGAGAGGCCGTATCAGAGGCAAAGGGGGCGTCGGAAGGTATGGATGAGCTGGGAGGTGCGGCTGAGGAAATCGGCAAGGTGACACAGGCGATTACGGAGATATCGGAACAGACCAATCTCCTGGCCTTAAATGCCACCATCGAGGCCGCCAGAGCCGGAGAGGCGGGCAAAGGATTCGCGGTAGTGGCCAATGAGATCAAAGAACTGGCCAAGCAGACCGCCGAAGCCACCGTGGAGATAAGGAAGAAAATTGGCGGCATTCAGGATTCGACGAAGGATGCGGTGACCAGGATCGGCCAGATTTCCAACGTGGTAAACGATGTTAACGAGATCGTTTCCACCATTGCCACCGCTGTTGAGGAGCAATCGGTTACCACCAAGGAAATTGCCGGCAATGTCGGGCAAGCCTCTCAGGGCATTCAGGAAGTGACGGAAAACGTGGCTCAAAGCTCGGCGGTATCGGGGGAAATCGCAAAAGAAATCGCCGATGTGAATCAGTCGGCCGGCGAAATATCCAATTCCAGCTCTCAAGTCAATCTCAGTGCTGAGGGCTTGAACAAGCTGGCGGAACGCCTACAGGAGTCCGTGGGACGGTTCAAAGTGTAAACGGTTTTATTTTCTTGGGGCAAATGTTACCTTCCACCATTCATCAGAAGCGGATCCCAAAACGGCCGGCAGCGCAAAATGCATTGCCGGCCGTCTTATTCAGACCCCACCCGGCCGAACAGAGGCGCAGCAAAAGTCGATGAGAGGCACCGTGGAAAAGGTCAACTCGCAATGAAGTCATACTCTTAGAAAGTACGAAGCGAACAAGGGTTTGCTTTTTACCTGTCTTGCCGTTACACTTGCCGTCATGAGCCGCACACAGCCGTTCAAGTCAGGCCTCATAAGCATTATTGGTGCCCCCAACGTGGGGAAATCCACTTTGCTGAACCGAGTGCTGGACCAAAAAATCGCCATCACATCGCCGAAGCCGCAGACGACCCGCAATCGCATCATGGGTATAAGGCATTTGCCGAACGGGCAGCTTATTTTCTTGGACACACCGGGAATCCATCGGGCGAAAGGCGCCTTGAACAAGCGGATTGTCGATGTGGCGGTACGGGTTCTCAAGGACGCCGATCAGGCCATGTTAATGATTGACGGTCAGTGTGCGGACCGAGAATCAGAAGATATGCTGCTTGACGTCGTCGCGGACAGCGGCCTTCCGGTCATTTTGGCGATCAACAAGGTTGATCTGATGAAAAAAGAGGAAGTGCTTCCCTTGATCGACAGATGGCGTCGCGCATATCCGTTTGAATCCGTCGTTCCCATTTCCGCTCTTAAAGGGAGTCAGATAGAGGCCTTGATCCAAGAGATGCTGAAATCGCTTCCGGAGGGCCCACCCTACTATCCGGAAGAGACGTTTACGGATGTAAGTGAACGTTTTGTGGCGTCCGAGTTGATCAGGGAGAAGGTCTTTCGCTGTACGGGCGATGAAATCCCATATGCGGTGGCGGTGGTTGTGGATACATTCAAAAAACGCCGGAAAAGCGAAATTACCGATGTTGCAGCGACGATTTACGTGGAAAAGGCATCTCAAAAACCGATTATTATCGGACGCAACGGCCGGATGTTGAAGCGTATCGGTGAGCAGGCCAGGCATGACATCGAGGCGATGATAGGAAGCAAGGTCTATTTAAGACTTTGGGTTCAAATACGAAAGAACTGGAGTAAAGACGAAAAAATGGTTCGCCGGTTTGGCTATTGAAATGGTGCTTTCCTTCCATCCCAATATCGTGGCCCACCAGAACATCCTTTGTGCCGGACGACTTCCAGGTAAAGCGGACGAAAAAGCCATCATGCAGGCGGATGCAATCCTTCTGCCCCAAGGGTGCGGCGAGGCGCTTTACCGGTTGTGCCGAAAACACTGTTCCCACATTTTTCCCAACTACGACTGCCGGTTTGATTTCCCCGGAAAGGTGGGTCAGACGGCACTTTTTCAGAAAACCGGAACGGCCGTTCCTGAAACCCGTCTGTTTCCCTCAGTCGATGCATTCCGGACCGAGCCGGGTGAAAAAGGCTTACCCGGATATCCCATCGTATTTAAGTCAAACTGGGGTGGCGAAGGGGAGTCCGTTTTTTTGATCGAATCGGATGCCGATCTGGAGCGTTGTTTGGTCTGGGCGGCGGGCCAGGAGAAAACCGGGCATTTCGGATTTTTAATCCAAGAGTTTGTTCCATGCGGCAGCCGCGTCCTCCGGGTGGTGATCCTCGGACGAAGACTGTACAGTTATTGGCGTTTTGGAGAGGAGGGGTCGCCGTTTCTTGCCAATTTGAGGGCGGGTGGCGTCATAGACCATGCCTTTGCACCAGGTCTACAAGAGAAGGCCAAGCATGCGGTCAGACTGTTTTGCCATAAGACAAAAATAGATCTTGCCGGTTTTGACTTGATTTTTCCTTTAGCGGACCGCGACCCGACCCCGCTTTTTTTGGAGATCAATTATTTTTTTGGGAGACGGGGTCTGGGGGGATCGTATAAATATTATGAACTGTTAGACGCAGCGGTGAACGATTGGTTGGCAAAGAGAGGCCTGTGGATTTGATTGATTATCTCTGTCGCCCCCGCCTTTGTTGGTGTGGGGATTTGCCTTTCGGTCGGTTTTGTTTGTTTCGCCTTTGCTGTTTCGATGCATAGCGTTGGACCGGCTTTTTTTTCCGCCGGAAAGGCATCGGACCCGAACGGTCTTTTTCGTACCAGGACTCTTCAGCCCATTCCACTTTAATATGCTCCTGTAAGAGTTCCTCTATGGCCTCCAAATTATATACATAGGTCTCACAGGCCAGAGTAATAGCCCTGCCTGTTTTCCCCGCTCGGCCCGTCCGGCCGATGCGATGGACGTAGTCTTCAGGGTCCTGGGGCATGTCATAGTTGATGACGATATCGATGTCTTCCACGTGTATGCCCCGAGAGGCGACATCCGTGGCTACCAGAATCTTGATTTGTCCCGCTTTAAAGCGCTGCATAATCTTCAAACGCTTATTCTGCTGGACCGTACCGGTGATTCCAATGGCGGAAAATTGATTTCCGGTCAGCTTATGGGCAAGCATTTCGACGCCGGCGCGGGTGTTGGCAAATACCAGGACACGGTTCCATTCTTCTCGTTTTAAAAGACCGAGTAGCACGTTGAGTTTTACATCGTTGCCCACGTGATAAAGGACTTGGTCGATTTCATCCACCGTAATGCTTTGTGGATCGGCAAAGATTTCCTTGGCATTATTCATGTGTTCGTAGGCCAGTTCCATGACGGCATAGGACAGGGTCGCCGAGAAGAGCATGGATTGCCGCTTATTGTACGGTGGGAGTCGTCGCAGAATAAACCGCAGGTCTCTTAAAAACCCCATGTCAAACAGCCTGTCCGCTTCATCGATAACCAATATAGAGATATTCTTAGGCGAAAAGATTTTCTGCTTCATAAAGTCCAAGAGACGTCCCGGGGTGGCGACGATGATATCCACACCTTTTCGAAGGGCCTTTTGCTGCTTAACGTAGTCGATGCCGCCAAAGACCGGGAGGGTCGTGACCCCCGTGTATCTGCCCAAGAGTTTGGCCTCTTCGCAGATTTGCAGGGCCAACTCACGGGTTGGGGCAATAACCAGGGCATGCGGCTTGGGCTGTTTGGGCTTGACTTTTTCCAGTTGATGGAAAATGGTGATTAAAAAAGCGGCGGTCTTGCCGGTGCCCGTTTGTGCTTGTGCCGCCACGTCTTTCCCGGCCAATGTGTGGGGGAGGGTCAGCGCTTGAATCGGTGTGCAGTGGCTGAACTTGGCGGCCTTGATACCCTTTAAAATCGGTGGGGAAAGGTCGAGTTCCGAAAATCCTGTCTCGGTGGTATTTTTGTTGGCATTGTTCATATCAGCCTTTCAATATAGGAGAGATCGAGGTCCATTGCAAGGTTGAAGTGCTTTTTTGCTTTTTTTATAAGTCTCGCGGTATGACCTATTTTGTGTTGGAAGCAGATGAAAAAGCCATCAACGTCGAACGACGGAAGGCACGGGAACTCAGGCAAACACAGTGGTGGAAGCGGCGACTCGCCAAAGGCCGTTGTTACTATTGTGGCAGGTCGTATGCGCCTGCAGAGCTTACCATGGACCACCTTGTTCCCCTGGTGCGAGGCGGCAAGACCCGAAAGGGCAATGTGGTTACCGCGTGCAAAATGTGCAACAACAAGAAGAAATACCTGCTTCCCGTGGAGTGGGACCAATACCTGAAATCACTCAGCGGTAATGATGACCGATGATGTTCAGCGGGAGAGTGGGTGAGTAGGGGATAAACGCCAGACTTACCCGGCCTTGCTGGTTGATTCTTCGAAACACTTGATTGGCTTCATAAGGCGGGATTTCTTGACGGGTTTTCCAGTCCGTCATCTGCACTTTCATTAGAATTTGGTGGGGATCCTCGATCCACTCTAGAAGCCGGTTCGTCATATGGGCCACCTTGTTATATGCGTCCTCCTCGCTGAGTCGCAGCTCTTTTCTGATTTGGCGATGATAGGCCATGATGGCGAAGTAATCGATGGGTAACGTGGTGGCTTCGGCTAGACTTTGTGACAACCAGGCCAAGGCATTCCTGGGGGCCGTGACGGATTCGTACATAAAATTCATGGCAACGGAGATGTCCGGATTTTCCGTTTTTGCGGCAAGTATCAGTTTTCGGGCCAGCCGCAGGAGCTGCTCATTTTTCCAGGATGCCCACAGCCAGAATGTCTCTGAATATTCGGGGACGCACCAATGGCCTTCGGCATCTTGGAATACGGCACCATAGAGTGCCTTCGGATCGAGCGGCTTCCCGGTTTCTTCCAAAAAGCGGGCGGTCGCCTCGGCACTGAAATCCTCATTTTGATACATGATAAGGTCATCTTGTATTAAAATACCGTCGACTCCGGTTTTGACCACATCCTGGTAAAGACCGACCAGCCGACTTTCTACAGCTGGATCAAAGATGCTCCAAGCCGAACCGGGCGTATAGCTTTCGGTCTTGAAGCAATAGGATACGGCTTTCGCCCTGGATGGGCGGGGAATGTCCAACGGGGTCTTGCGGGTTTCCATCCAGGCGAAAACGCGAAGCCCGTGCCGATGGGCCAAGGTTACGATCCGGCTGAGCACGGCGTCAACGACCGGCGCATGGGTGGTTTGAAAATAGACGCCCGTGCGAGATTTGGGGCTGGCAAATCGGTAGATCCTGTCTCCGCGGTTTTGAAAGGCTCTCACGATCAGCGTATTGACCCCCGCCTGAGCCAATCCTCGAATCGCCTTTTCTACTTGGGCATAGCTTTCACAGGTAAAGACGAGAACTTGAGCTCCAAGAAGGCGTGGAATGGGCTTTGGGGAGCCGAATGGATGAACCCGCGCTTCAGCCGTTGCCCCTTGGGGTTCGTCGGTACGGTTACTCGGTAGGTTGAGATGGGCAAAGAGAATCAAAAGGCCGATTCCCAAAAAAACAGGCGGTACCACAAGTCTTGTACGTCGCTTCAGGGTCGGTGGAGAGCCTTTTTTTTCGATCATCCGAAAGGGCAATTTTTTTGAAGGTAAATCCATGTTGGGTGGTTTCCTTATGACACCCCCCGGGTTCTGTCAAGCATAATCTACAATATGTTGTAGCTGTAAGGCGTATTTTTACTATATATGGGCTTGTTGGCCTTTGGGGTTGAAATGCCCGGCGGCATATTCTATCAGTGCCTGTGAGGTTTATTCCTAAGCATGAAAATCGGCGAGTTGGCCCTCGAGAATCCGTTGGTCTTGGCTCCCATGGCCGGCATTACCCAGCTACCCTTGCGCCGATTGGCCAAAGAGTGTGGGTGTGCCTTGGTGGTCACGGAGCTGATCAGCTCCAACGGGCTTGTTCAGGGGGGACACAAAAGTTTTGAGCTGTTGAAAAGCCATCCCGCCGAGCGACCGCTGTCCGTTCAAATATTTGGGAAAGACCCCCAAATCATGAGGGATGCCGCGAGCATTGTGGTGTCACAGGGGGCCGACATCGTGGACATCAATCTGGGCTGTGCGGTGCGAAAGGTGGTCCGCCAGGGTGCCGGTGTGGCCCTGATGCGAGAGCCAAAACGCCTTGAAACACTGTTAAAGGAAGTGCGGGCGGCGATACCTACGCCCCTGACCGTGAAGATACGTTCCGGTTGGGATCCCTCCGGACAAGAGGCCTTCCGAGTGGGCCATATCGCCCAGGACTCGGGTGTGAATGCCCTGGCCGTACATCCGCGGACGGCGACGCAGGGGTTTGGTGGAAAGGCGGACTGGTCGTTGATCGGCAGGTTGAAAGAGCGTTTGTCTATCCCGATCGTCGGCAACGGAGATATCTTAAGTGCGTATGATGCGGTGCGGATGAAAACGGATACGGGCTGTGACGCCGTGATGATCGGACGGGCTGCTCAAGGTAATCCTTGGATTTTTTCTCAATGTCTGGACCTCATTAACGGCAAAGCACCGATCATGCCGGATTTGTCGGCTCGTTTGGCGGTTATCCGGCGATATGTTGATTACATGGTTGATCATTTTGGAGAGCATCGGGCGGTTCGGATGTTGAGGAGCCGTATCGTATGGTTTGTGAAGGGAATGCCCGATTGCAGCAGCTTCAGAGACCAGGTTGTCCGGTTGGATTCCCGGGAGGATATGGTGAATGCCGTCCGGACCTATTTTGGCTATGTCCGAATGCGGGGAGGGTCATAAGCGATGACAGATCGGAAGCGAATGGTCCCGAGGAGGCCCGATGACAGGTTTGTTGCTGATCGACGATGAAGAAGGTGTGAGACGTTCTCTCATGCGGGCCCTGCAAAAGGAATCTTATGAGGTATTTGCAGCCCCTGATGGCCGGACGGCGGTAAAATTGGCTCGGGAACATCTGACGCAGATAGGCATCGTGATTTCAGATTATAAGATGCCGGGTCCGGACGGCTTAGAGACGCTGGCCGTAATCGGTCGCCTGAACCCGGAGGTAACCCGGATACTGTTGACTGGTTATGCGACCATGGAAGCGGCCATTCGGGCCACCAACGAGGGGCTGGACGGGTTTCTCACCAAGCCCTTTGACAACGTTGAGCTTCGAAACCGGATTCACGATATCGTGGTAAATAAGCGCTTAAGGCAGTTTGTCTCCCATCAGGTCTACGAAGAGGTGCGCAACGATCCGGTGGCCGTGGCTCCTAAAAAGCGAGAAGTTACCATATTGTTTTGTGACATTAGAGGATTTACAAAGATGTCCTGTTCCGTGTCTCCGGAGCAGATTTCCGAATTTCTGAACGCCGATTATTTCGTTCCCCTGGGAGAGATTGCCCATCGATTTAACGGCACCGTTGACAAGCACATCGGGGATAGCATGATGATTACCTTCGGGTCCCCGGTTTCTCACGCGGATGATGCCGTCCGGGCCGTTCAAACGGCACTGGAAATGCAGAAAGCCACGGAGTCCATCGATAAGACTTTGGCGGACAAAGGCCGGAACGGCTTGAGGCTCCATGTGGGAATCGGCATATGTACCGGCGACGTGGTAACAGGGGTTTTCGGTTCTCTGCGGAAGCGAGAATATACCGCATTCGGTAGTGCGGTGAACATGGCCGCCCGCCTGGAGAAAATGGCTGCCGGTGGTGAGATATTGACCAACGAGCGAACCCTTCAAGCGGCAAAGGGGCGGGTCCTTGCAGAGGCCCTTGACCCGGCGACCTCGGTAAAGGGGTTCGAAGAGGCGATAACCGTCTATCGGGTAACGGGTATTTTAGCGTAACGCATCGCTGCCCATGTTACGTTATTTTTGCGCGAACCCTAAGCATGCGCTGGCCTCCAGATTGTTGCCGGACAGTTTTCTGGCCTCGCTGTGGTGCTCCAAGACTCGCTCCAGCTTGACTTCGCCGATCTTTTGACCGGGGATTAAGTAAATTTGCTGGTTCACTCCTTGGAGCGGATCGGTCATGGCAAATACATCCAGCTCGTCGCCGACCTTTAACCCGACATCCTGCCCGGCGGAAATACGAAAGACGCCGTCTTGTTCATCGACAATGTATCCCTTCCAAGGTGCTTCGGTTAAAGACTCACACAGCCGCTGCGTGGCCTTGTCGGCAACTTCAAAAAGTAGCGAGCGGGTGAGTTTGTCATCAACCTCGAGCGGCTTGATGTCGTCTGCCGGCATAGTTTGAGGCAGAACCCTTTCTTCGCCTATTACCTCATCAAAGTAGAGGGCGGTGGTTTCCACATCGTACGTGCGTAGTCGTAGTGCCAAGTGGAAGAATGTGTGAATGTCCCTGAACCCCCAAATCCCTTCCTTTCTCCTAAACAAGTCGACGTTGTCGATTTGCGGTTGGATGACGGCGGAAAGGCCGTGTTTCCTTCCCACTTCAGCCAGCGCCAAGCGGTCAATAGGACCTCCGTCGGCAGTGACTTTGCTGAGGGCGTCGTTCACGGCGGGTGTTTCCACGATGCGAACGGCTTCACAGTTTTGTTCCACAAAGTTTGCCACCACCGCCGGGACGAGTTCATGAAGGTCACTGGTTTGGTGGTTTGTGGTCGCGGGAAGTATGGCGATCTTTTTTTTCAGGGCCGGTCTTGCGCCCATGATGTCGTCGCCGATCTTCTTTGTGGCGGCACAACCGCCGATCATTACGCAAGCCAGCCATAAGATTATAACACTTTTATAGGCGAATATCTTTCTGCCCACGGTTGCTATTCCCCTTCCGTTCCGTGTCTTACTGTTACCGTGGTGGTAATCCCGCCTCGAGGTGTATAGGTGCCCACGATCTCCATGAAGCGGGGAGCGAGTACGGCCACCAGATCATCCAAGATTCGGTTCACCACGTGTTCGTAAAAGATACCGACATTCCTGTATTGGAGTAGATAGTATTTGAGTGCTTTGAGTTCGACGATCTTTTCCTCCGGTATGTACCGGATGGTAATACATCCAAAGTCGGGCAAGGCAGACATGGGGCAAAGGGAAGTGAACTCAGGCTGATCAATGCGCACCATCACCTCACGCTGATGGCTGTACGAGTAATCCAGTACCGCCAGAACGTCTCGGTCCACGGTGTCGACCTTTTGAACCTTGTCTTGGAGTTGTTTGCCTATGTCCGACGTATTCATAGTATGTTCCGTCCTATATCACAACTGATGTTCTTGTAAAAAGTCAAAATGCCCGATTTCCGGTCAGTGCCCGATTACTGTTGGAGGCGCCTGGGTCCGGCGTGCACTTGGACAACGCGTTCGCCCGGAGTTGGCCGCAGGCGGCACCGATGTCTTGGCCCTTGCTCCATCGGATGAGGACAGTGAAATGATGTTGGATGAGAAGGTCTTGAAAGGCCAGAATGGTTTCGGTCGGCGGTCTTTTAAACGGGCTGCCCTCAAATGGATTGAAGGGGATCAAGTTGATTTTTGCTCGAAGCGGTTTAAGCAGTCCGGCCAGGCGGATTGCGTCTTCTGCGCTGTCATTGATTTGCGACAACAATACGTATTCAAATGTAAGCCGCCTGCCCGCAGGTACCGGAAATCGTTTGCATGCCGACAGCAGGACATCCAGAGGATATGCGTCGTTTACCGGCATAATCCGGCTTCGGGTCACGTTGTCGGCTGCATTAAGGGAAATGGCCAGATTAAGGCTTACGTCCTTGCCGAGGGCGTCTATGGCGGAAGCCATGCCTACCGTGGATAGCGTGACCCGCCGCCTGGAGAACTGTAAACCGTTGGACCCCAGGAAGACGGCGATGGCTTTTAATACATTCTCGTAATTGGCCAGCGGTTCCCCCATCCCCATAAAGACGATGTTGGTCAACGGGTGGGGCGACGCAAGGGCCTCCTTTGCCGCACACACCTGATTGATGATTTCCCCGGATGTCAGGTTGCGTATAAACCCCCCGGTTCCCGTCAGGCAGAAACGGCATCCCATAGGACAGCCCAGCTGGCTGGAAATACACAAGGTCCAATGATCCCCTTCTGGGATCAAGACACTTTCTACGTGGTGACCGTCGGTTAACGGAAAAAGGTATTTGCGAGAGCCGTCCCGAGAAACTTGCGTTTTCTCCGCCTGAAAATGGCTGATTGTCAGGTGTTGTGACAGCCAATGACGCAGCGTTTTTGAAAGATCGGTCATCTCCCGGAACGTCTTGGCATTGCGGTGGTAGATCCATCGGAAAATCTGTCCCGCCCGATAGGGGGCGATGTCGTGTTGACTGAGCCATGCGGCCAGGTCGGATTCCGCGGTGTCTTTGATGTCCAGGAGAGGCGAATATTTGCTTGACATAATTGGACTTAGATACTAAAAACTATAAATTTATACACGACTCCGTGAAGGAACGATTCTATGTTTGACAGCCTGACGGACAAACTCAACGTTACATTCAAGAAGCTCAAAGGTCACGGCAAGTTAACCGAAAAGAACATCGATGCCGGTCTAAAAGAAGTACGCTTGGCCCTTCTTGAAGCGGACGTCAATTATAAGGTTGTTAAACAGCTCCTGGCGGCCGTTAGAGAGCGGGCTTTGGGCCAGGAAGTCTTGGCCAGCTTGACACCGGGACAGCAGGTTGTCAAGATTGTTAATGATGAACTCTCCCAGCTTATGGGAGGGGAACATTCGGGCATTCGATTGGCCGGGAAGCCGGCTTGCGTCATGCTGGTGGGTTTGCAAGGTTCAGGAAAGACCACCACTGCAGGCAAGTTATCCAGGTACCTGGCCAAAGAGCAGAGTCGACGGCCCTATCTGGTGCCCGCCGATGTCTATCGGCCTGCCGCGATCGATCAACTTAAAAAGCTGGGCCAGCAGCTCAATGTGCCCGTGTTTCCGTCCACGAGTGACATGGACCCGGTTGATATTTGCCGACAGGCGGTGAGTCAGGCAAGGCAAGAAGCATGCGACACGGTCTTGATCGATACGGCGGGGCGATTGCATATCGACGAAGCCTTAATGGGCGAAGTCAGGGGGATTCGGCGGGCCGTGGAACCATCGGACATCATATTGGTCGCCGATGCCATGACCGGCCAGGACGCGGTGAATATTGCCGAGGCGTTCAATGACGCCCTTGATATCGGCGGAGTCATTTTGTCCAAAATGGAAGGGGATGCCCGGGGTGGAGCGGCCATTTCCATTCAGGCCATAACCGACAAGCCCATCAAGTTTATCGGTGTGGGGGAAAAGCTGGATGCCCTGGAGCCCTTCCATCCCGATCGTATGGCCTCCAGGATACTCGGCATGGGCGATGTGCTCTCCCTGATTGAGAAGGCCCAGAGTACCGTTGATGAAAAGAAGGCCAAAGAACTGGAGAAGAAGCTCAGAAAGAATCAGTTTACCCTGGAGGATTTTCGAGATCAAATGGACCAGGTTAGAAAAATGGGTTCTATGGAAGACATCCTGTCCATGATTCCCGGTATGGGCAAGCTAAAGAAAATGAAGCACTTGAACGTAGACGAGAAGGAATTTGTGAGAATCGGCGCCATCATTGATTCCATGACGGTGGAGGAGCGACGGAATCACCAGATTATCAATGCAAGCCGGCGCAAGCGGATTGCCAAAGGCAGCGGAACTTCGGTTCAACAGATCAACCAGCTCCTGAAAAACTACGTTCAAGTACAAAAAATGATAAAGAAAATGAACAAAGGGGGCCCACAGGGACTCGCAAAGATGGGCCTGCCGTTTTAAGGAGGATGATACTGTAATGGCTGCTAGGATTAGATTGGCTCGATATGGTGCCAAGAAAAGGCCGTTTTATCGGATCGTGGTGGCGCCCCATAAGGCGTCCAGAGATGGCCGATTCCTGGAACGGGTGGGGACCTATGATCCCCTTTCGGAACCCAGTCGGATTGCATTGAAATCAGACCGGATTGAGATGTGGATGAAACGGGGTGCCATGCCTACGAAAACAGTGAGGAGCTTGCTAAAGAAGGAAGGGTTCTTTTCCGGCGGGCCTAACGGCTAAATGGGCATGTTGACCGGTGTTTCACTGCCCCCCGGTGTAGGCGACGGCTCAACACGGAAAACGGGTGTTCTTTCATAACCAGCTTACCTTTTTATCGGCGTTGCTTTCTTCTTCTTAGGTTGTGAGGAGGTCGGGACATGAAGGATCTGATCAAGTATATTGCTCAAGCGCTGGTGGACCATCCGGAGGCTGTTGAAGTTTCGGAAGTGGAGGGGGCACAGACATCGGTCCTCGAACTCAGGGTGGCAAAGGATGATCTGGGAAAGATCATTGGTAAGCAGGGTCGTACCGCTCGGGCCATAAGAACCATCTTGAGCGCGGCATGTGCGAAAGTAAAGAAAAGGGCTGTGCTGGAAATCATTGAGTAGGGATGCCATGGGTGAGGAGGGGGCCCTCACGATAGGCAAGGTCGTTGGTCTCCACGGCATCAAGGGCCTCGTCAAAGTGCGGTCCGATGCAGATTCCGTCGCCTTTTTTTCCATCGGCGAGGAGGTGTGTCTAAAAAGAAGAGACGGCGCCTGTCAAAAATTCCGCATCTCTTCTTGCAGTCGACACAAGCAGGTGTTCCTCGTGGGCTTGGAAGGGATCGAGTCGATTGATGCGGCTCAGCCGTGGGCGGAAAGTCGTGTCTGTATAGACGAGTCGCTGTTGCCGCCTGTAGAAGCGGGCACCTATTATTTTTACCAGATTATCGGTTTATCGGTTTTCACGGTAGACAAGCGGTATATCGGCCGGGTGGAGGAGATTTTCCCGACCGGAAGCAATGACGTCTATGTAGTGAAACAAGGTGACAAGGAGACTTTGATCCCGGCCATCGATTCGGTCGTTATTCGTATTGATTTAGAGGACGCCCGGATATGGGTTGATCTTCCGGAAGGATTGGAAGATTGACCATGCATTTTGCCGTTTTGACCTTGTTTCCTGAGATGTTCACCGCCTTGCGGGCCGGCGGTATCGTTGGTCGCTGCATAGAGAGAAAACAACTTTCCGTCGATACGGTCGATCCCAGAGCGTTTGCCACAGACCGGCACCGAACCGTGGATGACAGGCCTTACGGGGGTGGCTGTGGCATGGTGATGAAACCGGAACCCCTGGCGGCCGCCATTCGATACACAAAAGAGCGGCATCCGGAGAATCGAATTGTTTTACTGACCCCTCAAGGCCGACGCCTCAATCAAGGGTTGGTCGGGGAGCTGGCGGAATACGAGGGGCTCACATTGGTTTGTGGCCGGTATGAAGGGATTGATGACAGGGTTCGGCAACGGTGGATAGATGAGGAAGTCTCCGTCGGAGACTATGTGTTGACCGGCGGGGAATTGCCGGCCATGGTCGTTATTGATGCGGTGGCACGTATGATTCCGGGTGCCTTGGGCAATGCGTGTTCCGCTGAGGACGAATCATTTACTACGGGGCTTTTGGAGTATCCCCATTACACCCGACCGAGGTCCTTCGAGGGAACCGAGGTGCCGGAAGTTTTGCTGTCCGGTGACCACGCTCGGATCGGGCAATGGCGGCGACGGGCGTCATTAATGAAGACGTTGGTGAAACGACCGGATTTACTCCGGAGCGCATCATTGTCGGTAGAGGATACGACTTTTTTGGAAGACTTGTATCAGGACCTGGAGATGATCCTGAGCAAAGATCCGAAATCGTCGTGAGAGGACCTGGCGGCCCGGGCATGCGACCAGATGGACCCAAATCTTTGTGCCCGCAAACGGTTTCATGGTATCGTTGGCCCTGATCCACTACCCGGTCTATAACAAGGGCGGGGATGTTATTGCCTCTGCGGTCAGTAACCTTGATCTGCACGACATTGCCAGGGCGGCCAAGACATATGGCGTCGAAAATGTCTACGTCGTTACCCCTTTGCTCGATCAGCAGTCTCTGGTAAAGCGTATTGTCGGTCATTGGACTGCCGGTGCCGGGGGAAGGTACAACCCGGATCGCAAGAAAGCACTGGAACTCATACGTCTGGCGGGCTGTCTGGATGAGGTCATCACTGCCTTGGAGAGTCGCGGACAGGGGCGACCGATTGTGGTGGTCACCGATGCTCGACCTCAGGCGGGGAGCATTGGGTTTAGTGACTGTTACCAAATGCTGAAATCGGGGCGGCCGGTTTTAATGCTCTTTGGAACCGCCTGGGGGTTGGCTCATCCGGTTATACGGGCGGCCGATTATATTCTGGAACCGATCTTTGGACCTACGGATTACAATCATTTGCCCGTTCGCAGCGCCGTGGCCGTTGTGTTGGACCGCTTTTTCGGTCACTGATCATCTCAATTGATCCGTTTCAACCGATCGTCTCAAAGGCGGGAAAGACCGCCCGAGGACTTGGACCGTTTTACACAACCAACGGGCATCGGGTAACCGGTGGATCACAAATTGGAGGAAAACATGGAGATAATTAGAGCGATAGAAAAAGAACAGATGCGTTTTGACTTGCCTGCGTTCAAGTCCGGGGACACCGTTAGTGTGTCGGTTAAGATAAAAGAAGGCGAAAAAGAACGGATCCAGGTCTTTAAAGGCGTCGTCATAAGAAAACGCAAGGGAACGACCAATGCGACCTTTACCATCCGAAAGGTTTCCTACGGCGTTGGCGTGGAGCGAACCTTTCCGCTGAATTCCCCCAGCATTGACAAAATAGAGGTGGTCACCCGGGGACGAGTCCGGCGGTCTCGGCTCTACTATCTGAGGAAGCTCAGAGGCAAGGCAGCGAGAATCAAGGAGCTGCGTCCCACGTAATTTCGGGCCACCCATTCATTCGACGATCTACCGGCTGAATCATGGTGATTGATTCCCAAGGACTTGAAGAAGAGGCCCACTCTTGCGGATATGCATTTCCTGCAGGCATTGACGAGGCGGGTAGAGGTCCGCTGGCCGGTCCGGTCGTGGCGGCTGCCGTGGTGTTTCCGCGACGCGTCCGCATAGATGGTTTGAACGATTCCAAGAAACTGACAGCGGGGAGACGCGATCGGCTTTTCGATGTTATTTACGAAAAAGCATTGTCCGTAGGCATCGGTATCGTGGATCCCCTAGAGATTGATCGCCTAAACATTCTCCAGGCGGCGCTCCTGGCTATGGAGATTGCCGTGGATAACTTGTGTCCCGCAGCCGATTATCTTTTGGTAGACGGTATCTTTCCCATAAAATCGCTGTTACCCCAAAATGTAGTTAAGCAAGGTGATGGTCGGTGTCGGTCCATCGCCGCGGCGTCGATAGTGGCAAAAGTGACCCGGGATCGGATGATGGGCGTTTACGATCGGGAGTATCCCGAGTTTGGCTTTGGTCGACATAAGGGCTACGGCACTCAGGCGCACTGTGCCGCCATTCGCTTACATGGGTGTTGCCCGATTCACCGAAAAAGTTTTCGTCGGGTCCGGGAATACGTGTAAGGGTTTACGCAAAAATCTTTACAGTCAGCCCTTTATGTGAACGCCGTCCTACGAAATCGAGGTAAGTCCTCATGATAGGAAAGGGGAATAAGCCGCTGGATGCCGACAGCCATCAGTGGGCCGATGATCGGGGACAGGTGGGAGCCCTGGGCGAATCGGTTGCGATAGAGGCGTTGAAAAATGCGGGATACAAAATCTTGGACGTCAACTATCGTTGCAAACTGGGTGAAATTGATATCGTCGCCAGCGACGGCGGCGTTCTCGTGTTTGTGGAAGTCAAGGCCCGCCGTGGCGATCGTTTTGGAAATCCCAAATACGCGGTGACCCGGAAGAAGCAAAGGAAGGTCTCCATGGTGGCCCTGGAATACCTGAAGCGTAGAGGCCAATCGGACGAGAAGGCCCGGTTTGACGTGGTGGCCGTCAAACTGTGTCCCTACCGGCCGGAAGTCGAAATTGTTCGCAATGCTTTCGACCTTGCGTATTGAGGGCACGCAAAAATGGGAACTGATTTTCCGACGGCGGGGTCGCTTTTTGTGGTATCGACCCCTATCGGACACCTGGAAGATATTACCTTTCGTGCGGTGAGAATTTTGGGACAGGTGAATCTGGTGGCGGCTGAAGATACCCGCCACAGTCGAAAGCTCCTTTCTCACTACGAGATCTCCACTCCGTTGATCTCCTTTCACGACCATAACAAGGAACAGCGGGCCCCGGAACTACTTGCCCGAATGAAATCGGGGGATTCTGTGGCATTGATTACCGACGCCGGGACCCCGTCGATCTCTGACCCCGGGTATTTCTTGGTAAGGGGCGCCATTGACGCCGCTGTTCCTGTTGTTCCCATCCCAGGTCCTTCGGCAGTCGTGGCGGCGCTCAGTATTTCCGGTCTCCCCACGGATAGTTTCCTCTTCGTGGGCTTTGCCCCGCGAAAGGTGACCAGACGGGATCAGTTGCTGCGAAATTTGAAATATCAACCCGCCACGTTGGCGTTTTATGAATCTCCTCGTCGGATGTCCGGGCTGATTGCTTCTTTGGTGGAAGTCTTGGGTGACCGGAAAGCCGTCATGGCCAGAGAGCTGACGAAGGTTTACGAAGAAATCCTTCGGGGTCCATTAACGACGATACTGGAAAACATCGCCGACCGTGAGTCTGTGCGCGGTGAGTGTACCCTGCTCGTCGCCGGATATGAGGCTCCCGGCGCCACCGAGCATGAGGTCATTAAAAAACACCTGTTAGAGATCCGAAGCCAAGAATCAGGTGCCTCCGTGTCGGACCTCGTCAAAACGGTGGCCAAACGACATGATATCCCGCGTAAGGCGGTATATGACGAAGCCCTGAGATTGCAACGAGACGGCAAGATCTAACCGGTTTGATCTTCTCCGAAAAGGGCGCGGAAGGTTGAAATCGTTTTCGCATAATCATCGCTTCCGAATATGGCGGAGCCGGCCACAAAAGCATCCGCACCGGCCTGAGAGACGGAACGGATTGTTTCGATATTGATGCCGCCGTCGACCTCGATGAGCACCTCCAAACCGCGGGCATCAATCATTGACTTAAGTGTTTCGATCTTTTGGATGGATTCAGGAATAAATGCTTGACCGCCGAACCCCGGGTTCACACTCATGATTAGAACAAGGTCAACGTCGTTTAGGACCCATTCTATGGCGGACAAAGGGGTGGCCGGATTGATGGCAACTCCCGGCTTCATGCCCAACTCCCTAATGGCATGGAGCGTCCTGTGGGTATGATAGCAAACCTCCGGATGAATCGTTAAATAGGTGCTGCCGGCTTTGGCGAAATCAGCCAAGTAAACATCGGGGTTTTCGATCATCAGATGAACGTCGAGTGGTAAGTCCGTGACCCGCCGAACCGCCGTTGCGACCAGAGGGCCGATGGTGATATTGGGCACGAAGTGGCCATCCATGACGTCGATATGTATCCAATCGGCACCGGCCTTTTCCACGGCCCGAATCTCGTCGCCCAATTGGGAAAAGTCTGCGGAGAGGATAGAAGGGGCGATTTGTTTCATAAGATTTCCTCCAGTACGGTTTGATCCATAACGCCCAGCCCCGCTCCCCAGCCGACGATAGATAGAACCGGCGTGGAATCGGAAGCGAAAGCATGGGCCCGAACGAGGTGCTCGTCTTCGTAAAGAAAAAAACGGGTTTGTTTCCCCCCGGGCAATAGAACCTGGAGCCGTTGCCCCGGTTTAGCAAACACATCCACAAGGTCATAAACCAGCCCGAATGCATTGACGCGAAACTTGACATGCCTTTTCAAAAGACCGGGCGGGATCGAATAGCTAAGAAGGTGAAAAGTGTGCTGATCGGCGATCGGTTTGTTTTCTCCTTTGTTGACGGTCAGGTTCACGAGATTTCCCACCGGTACCGGGAATCCGGCAGGTGGGTCATGTTTAATCACCATATCTTCCGGGAGATCGGCTTCAGCCGCATACTCAATCCGACCCAACGAAAGCTGCGATTGCTCCAAGGCCAGGATTGCTTCTTGCATCGAATGTCCGGCCAAACGGGGCATCACCAGCTCGACAGGCCGTTTGCCAAGCCCGACCAACATATCCAGAGCGGTTCCCCGTTCCACCCGCGTCCCGGGAGCGGGAAACTGACCCATTACTTGCCCGGCTTCCGTGGCATCGCTATAGGTTTTCGATGCCATCCCCACGATCAATCCGTTATCTTCTAAAATAACGTTGGCGCCATGGATGTCCATTCCCACAAGATTGGGTACGGTTACGGTTTGGGGCCCCTTGGATACCACTATTCTGACATCACGGTTCTTCTTAATCTCTGCACCCGGATCGGGCTGTTGGAAAGTGACATGATTCTTCGGGATTTCGGTACTATACTCGTGGGAACTCACTTTGGTGTTAAGGCCCAGGTCGGTGAGTATTTCCAGGGTGTATACCACATCTTTACCCACCAGGTCGGGCACCACGACCACGTCTTCGCTGGTTACGATCAACCGGAGTGTTAAGTAGGCTGCCAGGGCGATTACAATCCCAAAAAGGCCCAGGAGCCCGCCTATCTTGAAATAGCGCTTCATAGATGTGTCCATTACGACAAGAGGGTACCCGGGGGTATCGGACAGCCCCGAACAAAAGCGTCCACGGACAAACGTTTTCCCGATTCAAGCTGCAGTTCTTTTAGCCGCAACACCCCCTTGCCCGCTGCAACCTCCAAGTCCCCGGGAAATCCGTCCACGACTATACCCGGCTTTTCTTGTACTTGAACATCCTTGGGTTCGGCGCGGAAAATCTTGAGCCGCTTGTGAGAAAGGAAGGTAAAGGCGCCCGGCCACGGATTGACCCCACGAATCAGGCTGTCGAGTGCTTTGGCCGACCGGGTCCAGTCGATATGCCCGTCTTCTTTTTTCAGCATGGGGGCGTAAGTGACGCTGGATTCATCTTGTGGGGTGGCTGAAAGTTGTCCCGACGCCAGTCCGTCCAAGGTGTCGATGACCAACTCGGCCCCCGTTTCGGCCAGTTTTCGATGCAGACTTTCCGAGGTCTCGTCAGGGGCCATCGCAACGCTCTGTTGCAAGAGGAGGTCTCCCGTGTCCATCCCCTCGGCCATCCACATGGTGGTTACCCCCGTTTGCCGGTCACCGTTTATAATTGCCCACTGAATGGGAGCCGGACCTCGGTATCGTGGAAGAAGGGAGGCGTGAACATTTATAGGCCCAAGACGGGGGATCGCCAAAACGGAAGGAGGCAGAATCTGGCCATAGGCGACAACAACCAGAAGATCGGGGCGAAGGTCTTCCAGTTTTTCTCTCAGCCACGGGTCTTTCCCGCTCATTGGCTGGAATAGGGTATAGCCCCACCGGTCGGCCGCTTGTTTCACTGGGGACGGCACTTTTTGGCGGCCTCTGCCTTTGGGGCGGTCCGGGTTCGTTACCACGGCAACAACGGCGTTAAGGCTCTCGTGGAGCCGGCGCAGCGTCGGCACGGCGAAATCCGGAGTTCCCATGAATACGATACGATACGGATGATTCATAGACACCGATGTTTCCAGCCGCCTTAAAGCACCTCGAATCGCACAGTGGCTTTCAAGACCTCGTTGCCTTTCTGGTTGGTGAATATCTTGATGTGGTCTTCGTTTGGCCCCTTTTGCAGGTTTTCAAAAACGGGTTCGATGAGTATCTGGGTCATTTTCCCCTTTGACATTTCTTTGGTAACGGCCTTAAAAAGCGACTTTTCCGATTCCACTTTATTGACTTTCAGATCGTTTCCCTTATTAAGAACCACCATAATGGGGCGCTTCAAGGCTCTGCCCTGTTTACTCAATTGGTCCAACCGTTCTGCCGGTATCCGGCCAAAACTAAGTGCCTTGGGCCTAAGCTCAATGGCGGGGCGCATATTTGCGGAGACGCGAATCATGAGCTCCGGTTTTTCAGGGTAGTTGGTTGTAAGCTTAACCCGCCCGTTATACCGAACCTCTCCTCCTGCCTTGTTTTTAACTCTGAGTTGGTACACCTTGTTTTCTTCCACGGCTTTCAATTGGACGGTCACTTTGTCTGGAATCGAGACCGAACCGAGTTCCACCACCAAGGGTTCCGTTTTATTGCCGTAGATGTGAATCGTCGATTCCACGTCTTCACCGGAAACACCGAACAGCCGTGCATACCGGGGTTTGACGTGTATGGGGGCCCAGACCTTTCCTTTGAGTCCGATCATCAAGGTCGGGTTGTTAGGATCGTTTGAGGAAACCCGGGCGGATTTATGAAGGTTGCCCTGATAGTTCTGGGTATGGACTTCCAGTGTGATCTTGCCCTCGCCTCCCGGCGGGATGGTCCGATCGTATCGGGCCACGCTGCACCCTCAGCCCGGCTTGACGCCCTTGATTTGAAGGGGGGCCGTCCCTGTGTTGCGGACCTTAAAGGTGTGTTTAACGGTTTCTCCCTGGGAGACCTCCTTAAAGTTGTAGGTGGGGGTCTCTATTTCAATAATCGGTGTCGCGTTTTCTTGTTCCACCGCCCCGGCGGTGCCCAACCAAAATGCGAGGACCAGGCATAGGAGTAGTCCCAAATTACCTGTTCTTGACATTTGTTACCTCCTTGGCACGGCGCAAACAGACGCGCCATATGTTTTTTGACCATATGTCGTTAAGATATCATGTCCCTCTTGTAGTTTCCATTCCATTTTTGCGAACCCGCCATGTTCGACGATTTATGTTCGACGGTTTGTTAAATTCCTTCGGCGGGTTATGGGGGGTCGTTTTTTACTCGATTCTTGTGACCAGACGGGGTGAGACGGCAAATCCCTTTTTTTTTGGGACTGAATCAAGGTAGGCTTCTAACGGCGAACAGCCGATTTCTTAAGCTGAGCGATATCTACTCCGGTCATGATCAGTGACATGAGACCGACCAAGATGATCGGTACCAACTGAAAAAAGTGATTAACCAGACTAAAGCCGGCGGCCTGTTTGTAAGAAACGCCGAAAATCAAAAGCCCAAAAACCCCACCTGCTTCCCATAGTCCCCAATATCCGGGAACGGATGGAAGAGATATAAAAAAACAAAGGATAACCATTACGGCACACATTTCAAGAAAAGACACGTTCACACCCGGACACCCCAGGGCCATGACGTAATGGGAAAGGCCGGCAAAAACCCACGCCGCCAGGGAGAGCAACAGGCAAAGGCCCAATTTCCATGGACTTCGGAGAAGATAAAAACCCATGGCAACGTTATCGAGCACTTGAGCCAGCCTGGAACAAAGGCCCTGTTTCAGTTTTTCCCGGGTGGCCTTTTTGGTAAAAAAGAAGAGTTTAGGCAATCCGAAAATAATTTTTTTTATAAATGCCCGGGTTTTTTCGACGCTGATCAAAACGATGGTGAACACCATCAAGATGCATAGCCTGACGGTGGCGGTGGCGATTGTGTCAAGGGTCGACGTGTCCAGACGATACTTTCCAAACGTTAGCTCCAGATTGGGATCGATATCCACTGTGGCGATGACGATGGCGAAAAAACCGAGTAATATAAATACATCCAGGACTCTTTCCGCACCCACCGTGGCCAGCACCTTGGAAAACGGAACCTGTTCTTTTTTGGCAAAGGCCGCCGGACGGGCTACTTCTCCCAAGCGTGCAGGCAGCACACCGTTCAATGCAAATCCGATCATTAGGGGGTGAAATGCGGCGGCAAACGAGGCCTTTTTGACAGGGCTAAGAAGGAGTTGCCACCGTACGACCCTGATGGCGAACCCGACAAAAATGAAAAACACCGTGGGGATGACCCACCAGTAGTTGACAACGCCCAAATAGTCTAGAAGCGCATCGAGGGGAACGTTCCGGAAGGTCAAATATAGCGTAATGCCGGAAACAAGGATGCCTATGGTGAGAGATAAAACGACTTTCCCATTTTGTGACATGATGACCTATTGTTTCCATTTGAGGCCGGCAGTCCTGCAACCCGGTCGTCATTGTTGCCGGTCGGACAGGACCTTGCGGGCTTGTTGGGTGTCTTCCCGGATTTGGTCTGACAGGGCTTGGGGGGACGGGAATCTGGTTTCTCCGCGAAGGCGCTTTACGAAATTTACACGAATCGGTTTGCCGTAAATACTTTCGTGGAAATCGAGTATGTGGACCTCCAGGTTGTATTGACCGTTTTCAAACGTCGGGCTGTCGCCGATGTTGGCCACCCCTTGATAATGTCCGCCTTCGTATTCTACGGTGACCGCATACACGCCGGCCTTGGGACAGAGTTCATCTTCGAGAGACAAGTTGGCCGTCGGATAACCGAGGAGCTTGCCTCCCCGATCCCGGCCTCGTCGAACCGTTCCGCGAATCTGGTAGTATCTGCCAAGCAAGGTTGATGCCGCTTCCACTTCGCCTGCCATGACCAGATTCCTTATTTCAGTGCTGCTGATTCTTTGCGGCCCCACTTCCACCCAATCGGCGATAATGACCTCAAATCCCAGATGCCCTCCCATTTGCTTCAAGAGCTCAATATTTCCTTCTCGCTTCTTTCCGAAAGAGTAATCCGGACCCACGATAACGGCCTTCATGCCGATGGTGTCAACAAGAATCTCTTTTACAAATCGGCGGGCGGCGATATCTGCAAATTCGAGAGTAAAGGGAATACAGACCAACACATCGATGCCGGTGGCCGCGATAAGTTCCACTTTTTGTTGATAGAGTGTAATCAGGGGAAAGTGCTTGTCGCATTTCAGGACTCTTACGGGATGGGGGGCGAAGCTTACCACGACGGCCGTGCCCTCCACTTGTTTTGCTTTTTCAATGACTTGCCTGAAAAGGGCTTGATGTCCAATATGGACCCC
Organism: uncultured Desulfobacterales bacterium; assembly: GCA_964440795.1. Lineage (GTDB taxonomy): Bacteria > Desulfobacterota > Desulfobacteria > Desulfobacterales. Next base: position 24,429 of record CAYTTQ010000035.1, read on the forward strand.
GTCAAAGTTACCGATGGTAACCACGGCGTTGGGAAAAGGTTGAGCAATTTGTTTTAGATCGGTAATGTGTTGCATCGGAAAAGATCGTTAGTCGAACCAACTCACTTTCATTTACGTATGGGCCATCATGAGGCTTGACAAATCGAACAAAACGAAATAAATAAATTACTTCCTGTTTAAAATCAACTCTTTTCTGCCTTCCGAAGTGCCGAAGTGGCGGAACTGGTAGACGCGCTAGGTTCAGGGTCTAGTCTGTGTATGCAGGTGCGAGTTCGAGTCTCGCCTTCGGCACCACTTCTAGTTCATATAAAGCTGCCTTACCCGCCAGAAACGCCCAGCATCATGTAGCGTCTAGAAAAATATTGACACACAAGGCCGACCTTGCTAGCCATTACGGCCATAAAAGTAAGTTCTTATCCTTTATCCTTATTCTTCTCAGCATGTTTTCAAGCACACAGAATGTCTCAACCGGGACATTATGTTCCCCAAGGCTCGATGCGGGATGCGGAGGTTGCAGCTATGATTCAAAAGCTTGGTCACTTATTAAGCATTGTAAGCACTGTTGCTGTTGTTTTTCTCGTTGGGGGTATCTCTACGGCCGGAGCGGCAGAGTTCACCGCAGATGTGCTCCAAACAAAGGACGGCAAGACAAGTAAATCCAAGCTCTATGTCAAGGACACGCAATATCGTATGGATATGCAGGAAAGGGGAACGGAGTTCTTTTTGCTCGTGGACCGCAGGGAAGGAACCACACGAGTGGTTTTCCCTGCGGACAGAGAGTATATGGATATGGAGACCACCAGCAAGCCGAGCCTTATGAACAACCCCTTTGAGAGTTTTCGCCAGAGCGCCCGGCAATATGAGCGCAAGGAGAAGGGACAGGAGTCTTTCGAGGGATTTGAGTGCAGCAAGGTTCTGGTCCGCTCCGGTGAGCAGGATCTGTTTACCGCCTGGATCTCGGAGGAGCTCGACTTTCCCATCAAGATTGTCTTTCATCTGCAAAAGGGCATGTCCGTGGAGCTGGACAATATTCAGCAGGGCAAGGTTGACGAAACCTTATTCAAAGTCCCCGAAGACTATACGGCAATGAAAGGAACCGGTGCAGGAGCTGCAAAGCAGAAAAAAGCCCAAGGGCCGGAAAAAGAGCCCTGGATGGATAGAGTCGCTTCGGCTGAGGTCCTGGAGCCGCCTGTAAAAAAGGGCGACATGGAGGAAGGCGAGATCTTCCGGGTTAAAATTGAGCGGGACAAGGCCTTGAGCACCTTCACCAGCGGCGGTGTCCGCATTTACGCCTTCAAGAAGGGCCGACCAGTGGTGAAGTTTGTATATTCAGGCGGCAGTCTAAAAGTGTATCTTAGCCCGGAAGAAGCCGATGAAATCGTGCTTTACAACCCGAGCGACAGTCGATTCTCCGACCATGCCCGCGTGAAGCAGGGTGATATGCCCGAGCGGGTGCTGGGTGCCGGAGAGGAGATGCGCATCAGGATGAAGCCTGGTGATGAGTCGGTGGCCAGGTTTGTTAATATGGCTGATTCCGAGTCCAAGGTCTATTACACCTGGCTGTCCCAGGGGCAGGAGCTTCCGGAATCCGAGCTTGCCCCGAAGCATTTCCGGAGCAAGAGTCTCCGGGCGGGGAAGAACTTCCGGAGCACTTACAACCAGATGGAGGGCAAGGCCTCCGGAGACACCCTGCTGGTGCAGGTGAAAAAAGGCAGGGTGTTGGTCAAGGCAGGCCAGCCGTTTCAACCTAGAACGGTGGCGGATACGGTCCAAAAGCCGGCCGAATCCAACCCTGAACCCGCCGGGACCAAAAAAGAATCCACCTCTTCTGTAGAAACCACTCAAAAAACCCAGCAAAACGAGGACTCAGCGAAGGCGGAACCTGCCGAGTCCAAAACTGCCGGGCAAAGTGCCTCCCGGGCGGCAAACATCATGTTCATCCTTGATGCTTCCGGCTCCATGTGGGGCGAGTTAGAGGGCAGGGACAAAATAGTCATCGCCAGGGAGGTCATGGCAAAACTGATCCGGGATCTGCCGGATAATACCCGGGTCGGCCTGGTGGCCTACGGGCACAGGCGCAAAGGTGACTGCAAAGATGTGGAAGAACTGGTAGAGATGTCCCCCCTGGACAAAGAAGGCCTTGTCAGGATCATTCAGGGGCTCAGTCCCAAGGGCAAGACACCGATCACCTACTCTGTCAGGGTAACGGCGCAAAAGCTCAGGGTACTGGAGGATGAAACAACAATTATTCTGGTCTCAGACGGCAAGGAGAGCTGCGGGGGCGACCCCTGCGCCCTGGTCAGGGAACTCAAAGAGTCGGGCCTTCGTTTTGTGATGCACGTGATCGGCTTTGACGTAACAGAAGAAGGGCGGAAGCAGTTGGAGTGCATGGCCGAGGCGGGTGGCGGCAGGTACTTCACCGCCAAAACCGCAGGCGAGTTCGAGGCCGCAGCCCGGGAAGTGGTGAAGGAAACCAGGACCGTCGGATTTCTTGAGGTCATGGCCTTTAGAAATAAGACGCCTGTAAGGGCTCTGGTG
>CAYTTQ010000036.1:0-26581 GCA_964440795.1 uncultured Desulfobacterales bacterium
ACATCTACTGTTATCATCTGGCCTTCCGCTTCGAAGGGAACTTCTAATTCCAGCATTTCCTGTGCACCAATTCTCAGTGATTCCAGCAATTCGTCCCTGCTTTTTTCTTGGGCATTAACACCCGGCAGGTCAATCAACCACCCAATCCACCATTCGTCAGATTTTTTTATAACCGCTCTGTACTTCATCTTTACCTCACAAAAGTCGGCGAGACGAGTGGTGTCAAAAATCAAACACCATGGGTTAAAGCCGGTAGTCCTTCGTCATGCGCGGCCGGGGGGATGCTGAAGCGACGAGCTCAATGTTTTCACTTAAAAAATCGAGATAGTCATCCAGGCTCCCTGACTGACTCAGCCTTCTGGCCGCAAAAAAGGCCCGCGCTCTTCGTTGGTCTTGTGCGTCCAGCAACATTTCGCGTTTTTCTTCATCACTCAAGGTTTGCGAGCCATGCATCAAGAAGATCCTCCATTTCAAAAATACGAAAATATTCTCGAACCAACTCCATATTCATCCGGTCTTTGTGTAATCTCAGTAATTGTTGTATATCCGGCACATCAACCGGATATCGGTTCCGCTGATCATTCACCAGTGCCTGCACCTTGAGGCCGATGAGATCTTCGGACAGCAAGGTCTTCACCCGAAACGCATCATCAAACACCGGCTTTTCAGGCGCCCGCTTCAGCATCGCACGCGTGTATTTTCTTCGAGCGACCAAAAAGTCGACCTGGCCGTACACCTTGAGGGGAGAGAAATAAGACACGATTTCTTCCGTGCTGAAATCCTGCTTTTCGTACCCCAGTTCAGCCATTATGCCGTCGACTGCCGTCATAGCGTCTTCCAGGGCGACAAAATCGATGTCCTTCGTTAAACGAAACAGACCCATCGTACTCAGGGCAAGCCCTCCGGAAAGGGCAAACTCGACACCCGCCTCATGAAATCGGCTGATTAACGTTTTTAAGACGACCTTGAAGTTCATAGGTGCCTTTGGCGCGTGTACCGGATCCGCATATAACAACGGGGTCGCTTAACTATTAACTATTCTGGAGGCGCCGGCGGCGCGAAAACAGGGGTCAGGTGCCAGGGGTCGGAGGGCAGGCTTTAACCGGTCGAATCAGGGCCCTGGCGAAACCTGGACGGAAATCCATCCTAGCCGGACTAATTGTGGTTGACAATCACAAACAACCATGCTAATTTCGATTATACTTTATGGACACCCCGGGTGGTTACCTATGCTGGCCGTCGAAATTCAAAACAGAATCAGGCAGTTAAATCCTTGGCTAATCGATCCGGGCAGGGCGTCCGAATTCATCGCCAAATTCCTTCCGTCCAAGTACGTCCCCCGCACTATCGAAGCCGCTACCCTAACACCGGATCGAGCGCTTCTCATCGTCGGTCCCAGACAAGCAGGAAAGTCTACACTCGCCTGGCATTTGCTTCGACCCCTCTTTCCGGATGTCTTATTCTTGAACATGGAAGAACCGTTGTTCCGTGTGGGACTTACTTCCCCCTCGGAATTCGCAGAACATCTCCGGCAGGATTACCCCTCCATCAAGGCTGTCTTTTTCGATGAAGTCCAACATATGGACGAAGCGGGTCTGTTTGTCAAAGGCATGGTTGACGCCAAGCCGGGCATACCCATATTGGTTACCGGCTCGTCCTCTTATCACCTTGCCGGACGGACCCGAGAATCTCTGGCGGGAAGGGCCACAAGACGCCGGCTCTTGCCGTTTAGTTTGGCAGAAACGCTCCGCGATGCGGCACCGGCAACCCCTGCCGCCGAAAAACACCTTTGTCACCAAATGCTGGAACACCACCTTGTATTCGGCGGCTATCCCGACGTCTTTCTCGCACCTACGGAACAAAAAAAAGCCACGCTGCTAAGTGATCTCGTGGAGGCCCTGATATTGCGCGATGCCTCGGATCTGTTCAAGATCAGAAGAATCGACGGTTTCCGAAAACTGTTACCACTGTTGGCCGGACAAGTGGGAAACCTGTGCAACTTTTCCGAGCTTGCCTCAATCTGCAATATGGACGTCGGCACCGTCAATGCCTACGTAGAAATCCTGGAAGAAACTCATATTTTGAGTCGCGCACGTCCCTTTGCCGGCGGCAAACGCCGTGAAATCACCGGCGCTCCCAAGGTCTTCTTCCTGGATAACGGGATCCGAAATCAACTCCTAGACAGCCTTTCGCAAGACATCGATTTAAGAATAGACAAAGGCGCGCTACTCGAAAACTGGGTCTTTACAGAGATTCAAAAGGCATTACCCTTCCAGAGTACCCTCAAGTACTGGAGAAGCAAAGCCGGTGCGGAGGTCGACTTTGTCATTGAGCACGCCGGCAAGCTTTTCGGCGTAGAAGTCAAATACACCGCCCTTAAGCAGCCCAAAATCCCCAGGGCAGCCAGGAGTTTGATAGAGGCCTACCGACCTGCAGAGTTTATCATCGTTAATATGACACTGGAAGCCGACATCGATCTGGATCAGACGACCGTGCGCTTCATCAGCCCGCGCAACCTGCTCAAATGGCTTTCCACCCTTTTTGCTCCCGTGGTGTAAAGGCGACCTTGGATAGCAACGGGGAAAGTAATAGGGCCGAATATTCATTATTCCGGAGACAAAAAACGCTTCAGCCACCCAACGGTGGGATTGCTGCTTCGCTTCAACAAGTTGGCGAGACAAGTGGTATCAAGAATCAAACACCATGGGTTAAAGCCGGTAGTCCTTCGTTAAGTGCGTCTTCTTGCGGGTTATGAAAAGGAATGGCCTTTTCCCAAAAATTTCGACAGGGCGTCCAGAAAGGTCTTGAAGGTGTTCAGGCGGTTTCGGGCGGTTTCGTAGGCCGCTTCATCGTCTGCCTCGCTCCGGAAATAGACAAAGCGATTGCGAAGTTGTGCCATCTCGCCCAGTTCTGCGACCAACGCCCCAGGCAGGGCTCCCGCTTCCCCCATAACCCGAAAGGTGTCTTCATAGTCGTTGGGGATACGGTACGTGTTTCGGGCGATGAGGTGGTGACACAGGTCGGTGGCCGATTCAACGGCCACAATGAGGTGGTACTTGGCAGCGGCGATTTTGTCCGGATCCTTCATGAAGGCGTCCCGGGAAATCGCACCCACTTCCCGGAGGCGGCCCACGCTCTTCCTGAGCTCGTAGTCGCCCTTGACCATTCTCTCGGGATCATGCAGGGGCACGGAGCACCTCTTGATAATATCGCTTCCGAAAGCGATAAAAATCGAAAGACGCTTTCAGGATCCCGTTCTGAAAGTCCGCCCGCACATTGGGGGACCGGTCCAACATCACGTGCCCGGTGCGAATCACGTTCCGACAAATCGGCAGTGGCGCACCATTAAGGACCCGAACCTCCACGGAACAGCCAAGCGACTTTTTAAGCCGGGCTTCCATATCCAGCTCGAAATCGGCCCGGTCCGTCTTTTCAAACTGAAGCAACAGCCCCACATGGAAGTCGGCAAAGGGGGCATCCTTGTCAAAGGCTTCAAAGAGATAGACCGCTGCGATCTGCCTGCCGCTTCGTTGAAAAAAAGCGGCCATCCGCTCGATGAGCGCTTCCCGCTGCGAAACGGTGAGCCGCTTTTTGGTTTCGGTCATCCGGGTCGGTTGCCTGTTTAAAGGCTAAGGGCTCGCGCAAAAATAAGAACTTCCCTGACCGTGTCGGGTTGGTCCGGGTCGTGGGGTTCCGTGTTAAAGGCGACCAGGATATTGGTCTTATCGCCGGTATTCTTGATCGCATGGGGCACTTTGGGCGGAAAGACGAAGCGGTACACCTGGTTTTCGGGAACTTCCACATCCCGATCGGCGCCGCCCTCGCGAAACCGAACCAGCACGGGTCCCACAACCACGATCGTTTCCGTTCCCTTTATGTGATAATGATTGCCCCGTACGACCCCCGGCCCGCTGGTCACCACGTGGACATTTTTCTGGTGGAATATCTCGTCCGATGCCAGGGGTTCAAAGACACTACCCCGGTCGTCGGAAAGGACATCAAGTTTGGTGTGACGAATCGGCATCCGTGAGCCCTTAGAGCTTTTGTCGCAGGATCTCGACGATCCGTTCGGCGGCCTTGCCGTCCCACAGCTCCGGCCGTTTCCCGGTCTTGACCGTTCCCGACACAATCTTCCCCGCTTCGGCGACGATTGTCTCAGGCGAGCTACCCACCAGCGCGTTGGTCCCTTCAGAAATCGTAATGGGGCGTTCCGTATTCTCCCGCAAGGTAAGGCAGGGAATCCCCAGGGCGGTGGTTTCTTCCTGAATGCCGCCGCTGTCGGTAAGCACCAGCGCAGCGTCTTTCCACAGATTCAAAAACTCCATGTAGGACAACGGCTCGGTCATAGCCACGGTCCCGTCCAAGGAGACGTCGAAGGCCGTCAGGTTTTTCCGGGTTCGCGGATGGATGGGAAAGATGAGCGGCAGATCTTCGCTGACCCGGGACAGGGCGGAAACGATGCCTTGTAAGGTCTCTTTGTCATCCACGTTTGCAGGCCGGTGCAGGGTCACCACGCCATACCGGGGGTGCTTCTTCTTCAGGGCATCAGTGGGAAAAGAGGTGCCCGCCGCGCTGTTTAGCTTTTCCAGCTGGTACATGAGATTGTCGATCATCACATGACCGACGAAAAATATCCGATCCGGCGGCTTGCCTTCGGCCGTCAGGTTGTCGATCCCGCTTTTTTCAGTGACGAAGAAAAAGTCCGAAATGGCGTCCGTGACCATCCGGTTGATCTCCTCGGGCATGGTCATATCCCGGCTTCTCAACCCCGCCTCGATATGGGCCACCGGAACCAGCAGTTTCTTGGCGGTGACCGAACAGGCCAGCGTGGAATTGACGTCACCCACCACCACGACCAGGTCCGGTGCCTCCTTTTCGCACAGGGTCTCAAAGGCGGTCATAATCTTGGCCGTTTGCTCCGCGTGGGAGCCGCTGCCGGCACCAAGAGCGTAATCGGGCGTGCGAATCCCCAGTTCCTCGAAAAAGATATCGCTCATCTGCCGGTCATAATGTTGTCCGGTGTGAACAAGGGTGAAGTCAAAGACGTCGTCCCTTTCGGCCAGCTGCCGGGCCACCGGGGCGATTTTCATGAAGTTGGGCCGGGCACCGGCGACCAGGAGGATTTTTTGTGAGGTACGGTTCATGGGTTCAGGGGTTCCGAGGTTCAGGGGTTCAGGGGTTCAAGGGTTCAAAGGTTAAAGGCTGAAGACTGAAGACTGAAGGCTGAAGGGACAAGATACCGAACTAACGACATTCCAGCTTCAGCGTATCAGCTGTTCGGTATCGGTAAACCCCAACAAGCCATACCCAAAAGGCTGTCTTTATGAACGCAGGCAGCGATCCAAGTCTTGAATGGTCCAGGGCTGCGGACCCTGTTCTATCACCTTTGCCTTCAGCCTTCAGCCTTCAGTCTTCAGCCTTCAGTCTTCGACCTTTCCCCCCTCCTGCAACACGATGTCTCCCTTGGATACGCCGATGCTTTGGGCGATGACATGGCACTTGGCTTTGAGGAGGAAAAAAACCGGGGCCTTTTCCAGGGACAGGGCCTCGTAGTTTCCCTGGCCCTTGGCGATGATAAAGGGGGCCTTGTAAAACATCTCTTTGAATTCCGCCGTGCATGTGGCCATTACCGTACCCGGCGCATCCGTGCCCGACGAGACAATACGGGCCACCTGATCGATGCCCGCCGCCTCGGCGTCGGCCACCACCACATCGTTTATTACCGGTTCGCCTCGCACCACATACGTGGTCGGTTTGCCGATTTGTTCAATCAAAAGGCGATCAAAGACGCATTCTCCGGCATTGTCTCCGATATAAAGAACCTCGTCGGCGGCGTCGGCGGCTCGGCGGAACGCCGCGTCATCGCAAATGGCGAAATCCTGGCCGACGATCTGCTCGATCTCCTTCTCCAGATCCACCTCGCCGTACACACCGAAATCGATCACATTTCCGGCAATGGCCAAACGTACGGCCATGAGCAAAGGATCGTGGGCCTCCTTGAGATAGCGCTTGATGGTGGGCAGATGCCCCAGGGCCTGTCGGGTGCTTTCCCGCTTGATGTCCCGATAGGGGTCCGGATTTCCGGACATCTCGGCGATCTTGCGATATATCCCCCGTGCCGTTTCGGGGGGTGTGGCATCAAGGGCGATGTCTCGAAACATGGCCCCCACCTCGTCGAGCAATCGTTTGAGTTGCGGTTCGTCCATACCGGCGATCCGCCCCGTGCGCAGGGCCTGATCCATAAAGCAGGGCAGACAGTCCAGGCAGGTATTCATTGCGCCTCCTCCAAACTTTGCATTTCGTAAGGAGAGGAAACGATAAACCAGGGGTTGTGGAGATCTTCTTTGTTATACTGAAGACGACGATGACCGTCGTATTGAAACACTGCACATCCCGCCCCTTCTGCAATGGCGTGACCGGCGGCGGTGTCCCACTCCATGGTCGGCCCCAGCCGGGGATATATGTGGGCCCGACCTTCCGCCAGCAGACAAAACTTTAACGAACTTCCCGCCGATACGAACGCCACCTCGCCGTATTGACTCTGTTTCTCCGCCATAAAGGCGTTGAGGGCCTCGCTGGGATGAGACCGACTCCCTACGATCGTGTATACCGCCGGTTCGCCCCGGTCGGCCGCCAGTTTTGTGCAACGGGCCGCCAAGTCCCGCCACGACGATGCGCTCGACACGAAATCCGAAACCGTCGACGAAGAGATGTCGGCGTCCGTCATTTTCAGGCGGTAGGCGCCCAGATCCTTACCCCCGAAATAGAGGATCTGTTTTTCGGGCACGAAGATGACGCCCCATTCGGGCCTGCCGTCCCGCACCCAGGCGATGTTGACCGTAAACTCACCGTTTCGCTTGACGAACTCCTTGGTCCCGTCCAGGGGATCAACGATCCACATGACGGACCACCCTTGACGCTGCTGATACGGGATCTCCTTTCCCTCCTCACTCAATACCGGCACGTCCAATCCCTCGAGAGCACTGACGATGACCCCGTGAGAACGGGTGTCGGCCTCGGTCAACGGCGATTGGTCCGCCTTATGGGTCACGGCGAAATCGCCGTGGTAGACCTCCAGGATGGCCTCTCCCGCCGCCAGGGCCGCTTGGACGGCCGTCAAAATATATGTGTCATGTGTCATTTGTCGCCACATTCTCCAGATACCACGAATAGGTTTTGGCAATCCCCGTTTTCAGATCCACCTTGGGTGCCCACCCCAGGGCCTGTAATCGACTCACGTCCAAGAGCTTTCGGGGCATGCCATCGGGCTTTTCCGGGTCAAAGGTCAGCTCTCCCTCAAACCCGATCACCTCGCAGACCCGTTCCGCCAATTGTCGGATGCTCAGGTCTTGCCCCACCCCGATATTGATCAGTACGCTCTCCTCATAGTGATTCATGCAAAAGAGGCAGGCGTCGGCCAGGTCGTCGACATATAGAAATTCCCGGCGAGGCACACCCGTCCCCCAGACCACCACCTCCCGATCGCCCCTGACCTTGGCTTCGTGGACTTTACGGATCAGTGCGGGCAGGACATGGGAGGTCTCGGGATCGAAATTGTCGTGGGGCCCGTAGAGATTGGTGGGCATGACACTGATAAACCGACGCCCGTACTGACGATGGTAGGCCTCGCACATCTTGATCCCTGCAATCTTGGCCACGGCATAAGGCTCATTGGTCGGCTCCAGATACCCGGAAAGGAGGGCCTCTTCGTTCATCGGTTGGGAACAATCCTTGGGATAGATACACGAACTGCCCAGGAAGAGCAGCTTGTCCACGCCGTATCGATGGCAGGCATGGATGACATGCGTTTCGATGGCCAGGTTGGTATAGATGAAATCCGCCCGGTAGGTGTTGTTGGCCCAGATCCCCCCCACCAGGGCTGCCGCCAGAAAGACATATTCTGGCCGCTCCTGTTCAAAAAAGGCCTCCACCTGATCCTGTCGGGTCAGATCCAGCTCGGACCGTCGTCGGGTGACGATGTTTTCATACCCGTCGCGGTGAAGTCGTCGGACAATGGCCGAGCCCACCAGCCCCTGGTGCCCGGCCACGTAGATTTTGGCGGAAGCGTTCATAGTCTATTCGAAATGATTGAAGGTTTCAAAGCCGGCGTTGCTGCAAAGTTGGTCGCGTTTGGCCTCTTCCAGGTCCTTTTGCACCATCATGCTCACCAGGGCATCGAATTCGGTCCTGGGGGTCCACCCCAGTTCCTTTTTCGCCTTCGAGGGATCTCCCAGGAGATAGGCCACCTCGGTGGGCCGGAAGTACCGGGGATCGATTTCCACCCGGATCTTTCCGGAACCCGGGTCCTTTCCCACTTCCGCCGTGCCGGTCCCTTCCCAGACAATGTCCATATCGACTTCCCGAAAGGCCTTTTCCACAAACTCCCGCACCGATCGGCTTTGACCCGATGCAATGACGTAATCCCGGGGAGTGTCCTGCTGAAGCATCAGCCACATGGCCTCTACATAATCACCGGCAAACCCCCAGTCCCGCTTGGCATCCAGGTTGCCCAAATAAATCCGATCCTGAAGGCCCAGTTTGATCCGGGCCACCGCACGGGTGATCTTCCGGGTGACAAACGTCTCGCCCCGGATCGGCGATTCGTGATTGAAGAGGATGCCGTTACACGCGAACATATCGTAGGCCTCCCGGTAATTGACCGTAATCCAGTAGCCGTACAGCTTGGCGACCGCATAGGGACTCCGCGGGTAAAACGGGGTTTCCTCGTTTTGGGGCACCTCCCGAACCTTGCCGTAGAGTTCGCTGGTGGAGGCCTGATAGAACCGGGTGTTTCTCTCCATGCCCAGGATCCGGATGGCCTCCAGAAGGCGCAGTGTGCCCAGGGCATCGGCCCCGGCCGTATATTCCGCCGACTCGAAGGATACCATGACGTGACTCTGGGCGGCCAGATTGTAGACCTCGTCGGGCCGGACGTCCTGGATGATTCGGATCAGGTTGGTGGCGTCCGTCAAATCCCCGTAATGGAGAAAAAAGCGCACATCCGATTCGTGGGGGTCCTTGTAGAGACGATCCACCCGGGCCGTATTAAAGGAAGAGGCCCGGCGCTTGATCCCGTGGACCTCATATCCCTTCTTGAGTAGAAAATCGGCCAGATACGCGCCGTCTTGACCCGTAACGCCGGTGATGATGGCTTTTTTCATAGGGTTTACTTTCGACAAAAAACCGTTCCCTCAAGGGGAAACGGGAAGATTTTGGTCAAATCGTAAAAAATCTTCCGATCCGGCATCCTACCGGATATAGCCCTGCTCTTCCAGATAGAGCAAGACCTCCTGGGCCGCTTCGTCCGGGGTCACCTCCGTGGTGTTGATGGTGATCTCCGGATTGCCCGGGGGAACATAGGGGTCGTCCACACCGGTTACGCCCTTTACCTTACCCGCCTTGGCCTTGGCATACAAACCCTTTCGGTCCCGCTGTTCACAAACATCGATGGGGGTGGACAGATAGACTTCCAGATACCCCCCGTAGCCGCTGATCAATTCCCGATTCTCCCGCCGGGGTTCTTCGTAAGGGGCGATGGGCGCACACAGGGCGATACCGCCGTTTTTAGTGATCTCACTGGCGACAAAGCCGATGCGGGTGATGTTGAGATCTCTGTGGGGCTTGGAAAAGGTCAGCTCACTGGACAGATTCTTTCGAACGATGTCCCCGTCCAGAAGGGTGACCGGACGGTCGTTCATCTCCATGAACTTGACCATCAACACCTTGGCCAAGGTCGATTTTCCGGCTCCCGACAGGCCCGTGATGAATATGGTAAAGCCCTGCTTGGACCGGGGCGGGTAGGCCCGCCGAAGTTCCGTCACCACTTCGGGGAAGGAAAACCACTCCGGAATCTCCAGGCCCGCTTCCAAACGCCGCCGAAGCTCGCTGGAGGAGATCTCCTTGACGTTCATTCCGGGACGCACCTCGTCTTCCGGCACGTATTCCGCCTTCTCCTCCACATAGACCATCTTCTTGAGGGGCACCATCCGAATACCGATCTCATCTTCAAACTCAGCCACCAGGTCCTGGGCCGCCCCGATGCGATAAAACCGCTCCGCCTCCCCGTTGCTGGAGAAGGGATCCCCATGGTCATCGGCCACCATGAAATGACTGCACCCGTAGTTTTTTCGGATGATCGCCTGCCACAGGGCCTCTCGGGGGCCGGCCTTTCGCATCGCCAAGGAAATCAGCGACAACATGATGATGTTCCTGGGGTATTTTTTGACGATTTCCTGGTAGCACCGGACCTGCGTATAGTGATCCAAATCCCCCGGGTGGGTGAATCCCACGACGGGCTGAAGGAGGATACTCGCACCGGCCTCCCGGGCCGCGCGAAGGGTCATCTCCTTGTGGGCACAATGGAGATGTTTTTCCGTTTGAAACCCGATAACCTGCCGCCAGCCGTTCTCGGAAAACCGACGGTGGACTTCCGCCGGGGTGAGCCTCAGAGAACGAAAATCATAATGGATGGGCAGATGCAATCCTTCCAGGGCCCCGCCGACATACCAGGAGCCGGTTTTCTCATAGAGACCCCGCACCCCGGGATGGACGTTGGGGTCCCGCGTGCCGAAAACGGATTTCGCCTCCAGCCCCTTGTCGGGCTTCCAGATATCGGTCACATTCAAGACCGCCAACATAAACCCCTCACCGTCCCGAAGGGCCAAACACGCGCCTTCTTTTAATCCCAAGGCGGTCTCCTCATCCACGTCCAGGCATATGGGCATCGGCCACACGGTGCCGTCGGCAAGCCGCATCTCTTCCAATACCCGGACATAGTCCTCCCGGCCCAGGTAACCGGTCAGTGGAAAAAAGGCCCGGTTTAAGAGCAGTTCCAGATCGCAGAGCTGCCGGGCGTCCAAGTGCCAGGAGGGATGGCCGAGGGCCTCTTCTTTCAGACTCTCGATGCGTCTAAAATGAACCAGCAGGTTTTCAGAATAGTCGTACATGGATCTCTCCAGTCATTGAACAGAGGCTGACGATCTCTAGCGCCGTCTCACAGCTCCGCCCCTTGCATTACATGCCACCTCAAGTTTCGCACCCAGTACAACGCTTTTCATCCGGTGCGGAAAGGAACTCCGTTTCACTCGGGCCTACAATTCCGTCAAGCGGTTCCCGAAAGGGCGGTGGACGCTATCCGTGTAGGACCTCGTTCAACGAAATTCCTTCCCGCACCTTCCTGCGTATGGCGGCTGTAGACTCCCGTGTTGGGGGCGGTCCCCATATGTCCCGACCTTCCCTGCGCGGGATGCCGCCGGGTTCAACGGGCAAACCAGTTTCGGATCCGTTCCCGCCACCCGCTGTCTTCCTCGGCATCGAAACCGGGGGCGTCCGCCGGTGTGTGAATCCGGAAGGCCGTCCGCCGGTCATCCCGGTCGTCCCGGGGCTGTTCAGCCGGCGGCGGTTTCGTAACCTTCTGCGGTGTCGATTCTTTGGTGTTTACCCGATCTTTGAGCCGGTCTTTGAGCCGGTTGTATTGGACCAGAAGTTTGTCACAGCGGGTCCGCTCCGCGGAAAGCCGTTGTTCCAAACGCTCCACCAGGGTGTCTTTATAGCTGGTCGCTTTGTTTTCCAGCTCCGTGACCTGCCACTCCATGAGGGTACGCAAACGGACCACCTCTTGCTCCAGGCGATGGACCCGCTCCGCCAGCATCTCGCCCGCCCCCGGGTCTTCTTGTCCCGGGGCAACAGGGGTCTTTCCCTCGGCGGTGACCGCGCCGGTGTCCGCCCGATCCCGGATCACCGCGTCGACCACCTCACCGTCTATAACGGGCAGTTCGTCGGCATAGCCGTAAACCAGGGCGGCGTCACAAAGGATGTTGATACTCCGCGGCACCCCGCCGGACCACTCAAACACCTTGCCCACCGCCTCAGGAGTGAAAAGACCCTCATTGGTTCCACCCGCCGCGTTCAGGCGGTGGGAAACGTACTTGCCCACTTCCTCCCGATCGAGGGACCCCAGGTGATAGCTAACGGCGATGCGCTGACTGACTTGCGTGAGCGCCGGGTCTTGGAGTCGCTGCCGCAACCCGGGTTGGCCCGACAAGAGGATCTGAAGCAATGAAGCCTTGTCCGTTTGCAGATTGGACAACATTCGCACTTCTTCCAGCGCCTCCCGGGAGAGGTTCTGGGCCTCATCCACGATCACCAGCGCCCGCCGGCCCATGGCGTGTTTCTCTATCAAATAGGCGTTTAAGGCGTCCAGATACTTACTTTTCCCCTCTCCCCGGGGCACCAGTTCAAATTCATCCAGGATCAACTCCAATAATTCTTGAGCCGATACATTGGTGTTGAAGATGACGGCCACCTCGACATCGCCGGGAATCTTTTTTAACAGGTGTTTGATGAGCGTCGTCTTGCCGGCGCCCACCTCTCCGGTAAGCAGGATGAACCCCACGGCGTCCATAAGCCCGTATTCGAGATACGTATAGGCCATCCGGTGGCGAGGACTCATATAGAGGAAACCGGGGTCGGAAATAATATTGAAAGGTCTTTCCTTAAAACCGTAAAACGCCGTATACATGAACTGATATCTCTGCGGTCACTCGGAGTCCGCCGGCAACTCGAGGATTTCCGGATCGGACCGTGGGCAATCGGGTTTTGGGTACCGGTTGCTGAAATCGTCAAAAGTCGGATTAATAGTAATAGCCGCGGGGCCGGCCGTCGCCTCGATTCATTACCACGCCGAGAATATTGGACCCTTCCAGAAGCTCAACAGCCTTTCGGATCCGGTCCCTCGAGGTCTCACCGGCCCGAACGACAAGAATAACGCCGTCCACATAAGCGGAAAAGATCAGGGCATCAGATACTTTGAGCACGGGCGGGCAATCAAAGATACAATACCGATCCGGATACCGATCCTTCATTTCGGCCACCAGTTTTTCCATCTTGGGCGAACCGAGAATCTCCGTAGATCCGCGCAGCGGGGCCCCTCCGGGCAACACCACCATCTTGGACAAACCCGGATTGACCAGTAGGTCACCTATGGGAACGTCGTTCATCAGATAGTCCGACAGGCCCTGTTCGACCCGGCACCCGAGGTACTCATGGATCTTGGGATTCCGCAGGTCCGTATCGGCGAGTAACACCGTCTGCTTGACCTCTCTGGCCAGGCTGGCGGCCAGGTTGATGGCGGTTACGGTTTTGCCTTCTCCCTCCAGGGCGCTGGTGACCATGATGGCGTTGTGATGCCTGCCTCGGGTCCGTTGCAAGACCTGGGTCCGCAAGCGATTATAATAATCGGCGGCCTCGCTGTCTTCCAGCAGGGTCATCAGGCAGTGCCGCTCCAGATGACTTTTGTCCGGAGAGAAAACCTTGGTTTCCGTATACACCGGTTTGGTGGCTTCCCCATCCCGGACCACCCGGTCGAGGGGAGGGTCTTCCCGCCGGTTCTCACCGGTCTCACCGGTCTCAACGGTCTCGCCGCCGCCCCGCGCCTGCTTTGCCCTGTTCAATGCCTTTTCCAATTTGCTCATATCGACAGTCCTTACACCTTAGAGACCCATACGCAGATGCCGCATGGCCTTTATCCAGAGTATGTCCAGGGGCTGATACCAGATGTGCACAGCGGCCAGTCCGCCCACAATTCCCACCAGAATTACCACCCCGACGATGATCCGTTTCCACCGCTTTTTGGCCAGAAGTTGCGGAGTTTCCAGCTCAGGAATCACCGCCAACACGGGATGACCGGCCACTTCGGCCAGATCAGATTCGTCGTATACCGATTGATCCACATATTCGGCCATGGATCCGAACCCCACGCCGGCTCCCATGGCCAGCACCACCCCGATGAGTAGAATCGCCAACCGGTTGGGCTTGTCCGGCTCCTCCGGGGTCATGGGGGGATCCACCAGCGTGAATTCCTCGCCCATGCGGCTTTCTTCCAGCCCCTTGCCCTCCTTGGCCATCATCAACCGGTCCATGGTTTCCTGATATCGGGCCTGAGCGTTGGCATAGTCGCGTTGCAACGCCCGGTACCGCTGCTCCACTTGCGGCGTAATCTCGACCCGCCCTTGGTAATCCTTGTATTGTTCCTTCAACGACGCCAATTCCTCTTCGGCACTGGCAATATCCAGCTCCGCCGACGCAATTTGTGTTTGCAGGTTGATATAGGAGGGATTTTCGGGGTTTTCTTCTTCCGCCGCCATCGCCAGCCGCTCGTCAGGCAGCTTGGCAATCTCATCCTTGAGCCCCTGAATCTCTTTTTTCAGTCGGATCACGTCGGGATGCCGGGAAGAGAACTTTTCTTGCATCAAAGACAGTTCGGTTTCCTTGGATTGCAGCTGCCCCCGCAGATCCCGGAATTCCCGGCGGGCGGAAATCTCGCCTTCCATGGCCTCAACCCGCTTTTTGAGGGCAATGACGTCCGGATGGTCTTTCGAGCGGGTCGCCTTCAATTTTCGATATTCGCTTCGCAAGGCCTCCAGTTCTTCTTTGGGCGTCAGAACCCTGTTGCCCGTCACGTTAACCGCGTGTCGCACCGGCTCCACCGTCGCCAGTTGCCCTTTCAAATAGATTTTGCGGTCCTCCAGGTTCCGGATACGGTTTTCCACCTGGGCCATCTCCCGCTGGAGTCGTTCCATGGTCTGAAGGTTCACCTCCATGAGTTCGGGAAGCACGCCGACGTTTTGTTGTTTGAACCGGGCGATTTGGGCTTCCGTTTCCAGGATCTCGCTTCTCAGCGTTTCCAGCTGGCCCTCTAGAAACTGAAATGTGGTTTCCGCTTTCTGTTCCCGATTCCTCAAGTTTTCTTCCAGATAGGCGGAACACAAGACGTTGGCCACTTGGCCCACCTTCCGACGATCCTTGCCTTCATAAGAGAGATTAAACGCAATCGTGGCCGAACCGGGCCTGTTGGAACGGGGGTTCATCACCTCGGTTTGGATCGGCTCCATGGCGATGTCTTCCCGCATCTTTTCGATAATCTCTTCCGTCGTGTATCGGTCCCGGAGATCCTCGTAAAGCCCGAACCGGTTCATGATCTCCAATAGCTTGCTTCGACTCATGACGACTTGGCTGATCATCTGTAAGCGTTCTTCCACATACCCGGTTACGGTGCTCCGAACCATATCCTCCGGAATTTCCTGGGCCTCGATAAGGATGGTACCGGTGGACTTGTAGACGGGAGGCAGCACAAAGGCAATAACCACGGAAAGACCAACTATCAGTACGGCAGGGATGATGATATGAAACTTCCTGCGCTTTACAATCTCCCAATACTGCTTAACATCCGCCGCCTGCTCCATAACGCCTATCCTTTCTTCGTATTCGCCACCACTTACATATTACGGGACCACCACGGTATCCCCCGCTTCCAGCATGATATTTTGACCCAGGTCCTCGCCGTCGGAAACCCGACTGTAGTTAAACGGCCATACCTTCTGGCCGCCCTTGTCCTGGCGAATAATGATAATGTCGTCTTTCTTGGCAAAGGCCGTCATCCCCCCGGCCATGGCGAGCACCTGCATCACTCGCATGCGCTGACTCATCACGTAGACACCCGGCCGGGCCACCTTCCCTACCACGTAGACCCGAGTGCTGCCCACTTCAATGACCATCACATTGACCGGCGCATCCGGCACATAGGCCTTGATTTTCGCCTCTACCGCCTTTTGGAGTTCCGCCACCGTCCGGCCCTGAGCCACCACATCACCGATGAGGGGAAAGGAAATCCGCCCGTCCGGCCGGACCACCACCTCCCGGACAAGGGCCTCGTCTTTCCAGACCGAGATCTCCAATACATCTCCCGGCCCCAGGTGGAACGGATCCGGCCCGGTCGTCGAAGCCGCCTCCGCAGCGTACCCCACCGGACACACTCCGACACAACAAATCAAAACAATGCAGACCGATAACCAGCCGCTTCCAATCTTTTTCATAGATCCCCCACTTGTTTGTGTTGTTTCCGCCCTCAAGACCGACAGCCGGATCTCATGTCAATTTGAGCAAAGAACATGCCATTGGCGATAAGTATCAAGAAATCATAAACATACAACATTTGGGACTGCACTGGCAATACTCAAAACCCACCGCCAAAAAAATAAAAAATGTATATTGAAAGACAAGGGGCTACCTTCAATTTCTTTGGGGATCGATAGACCGAAATCGATACAATGATCCGTCTTTGTGTCTTTTTGACCCCGTCCTTGTCACATTTTCCTTTCATCTCCGCTCCTCCTTTGTGTATCCCACGGCTCAGCACATGTCCCGGGTTCAAGTCGTCAAATAAATGACGCTCCGGGGTCGACCCGATTGGATCCGGCCTGATCCGGAGAGACCTGCCACGGGGTACCCGGATTCTCTCGCCGGCCGACGTCTCCCGGTTTAAGCCCACGGATGCGCATGGTCGGCCCGCCGATCCGTGGCACATCTTTTGCTGCTCACAGGGCGGGAGCCCCGACTGATATGAACGACTGCCATTTTCGTGTGATTTTTCAAGGCTTGACCGGACAGGCCAAACACCAACGGCTGGCCTTGTTTTTTCATAAGGAACTCGGCCTGCCCGAAGAAAGCATCCGTGCCGTATTGACAAGTCCCCCACGGGTCCTCTGGCATGCGCCGCATTGGAAGGATGCGGGACGGATTCAGGAGACCTTGACCCAATTGGGATGCGCCATCGCCGTGGAACCGCTCGTCACCCATGCCCCCTATCCCTTCGCCATCTCTCAAGCCCATCATCAAATTATCAAACGGGAACTGAGCAAGGTTCTCCGGGTGCAAGCCAATCTGGTCTTGTTTCTAGCCCAGGT
This sequence comes from uncultured Desulfobacterales bacterium, assembly GCA_964440795.1. Lineage (GTDB taxonomy): Bacteria > Desulfobacterota > Desulfobacteria > Desulfobacterales. Next base: position 16,743 of record CAYTTQ010000036.1, read on the forward strand.
CCACCCCTCTCCCGGCAACGGCGTCTTGCCCTCTTTAATGGGCGATGTCCAAAAGCAGTTGGCCGAACCTTTCCGGGAAAGCGATACGGTAATCGGTATCGATGACTTCCGATCCATCATACTCGGATTTTCTACGGACACCCAAGGGGTCAAATATGTCCAAGATAAATTACAAAAGGCCCTGGGCGCCATCGTAGGCGATCACGGCCGCACCAGCATGGGATACGCATTGTTTCCCCATGAGGCGCGCAGCCTGCAGGGATTGTTGCATATGGCGGAAAGCCGGAGGGCTCCGCAGTCGGAACCGGACCGGCCGGCGGATACCCCACAAGCGGACGAAGACTCAGCTCCGGCCGGCGGTTCGGTATTCGCCTCTCAAAGCGCCGGTGCAGCCGTCCCCTGTATCTTCAAGGCCCGGGGAAAAGCGTTTAAGCGGCTCACGGACATGGACGGGGAGACCTTGTGGCAGGGACTCCACACCATCTCCCAAAACGATCAGCAGGCCTTTTGCGCCCGCCTACCCTTCGATTCTCCCCTGGCGCCCGTCTTGGAAGACCTGATCGGTGCCGGCCGTGCACCCGACACCGATCCGGCGGCGGAACAGCACCTGGAAGCCATCGTTCATCAGATCGAGCTGGACGGCATCACCAACGACGGACGGAAACAGCGAAAAAGAGAGATCCTCAACCGCCTGAAAAACGCCGAGGCCCTGCCCACCCTCCCGTCCATCGCAGCCCATATCTTTAAGATCGCCTCGGACAGCAACTCGTCCGCCCAGGACATCACCCGGGTCATCGTCAATGACCCCCCCTTGACATCCAAGCTGCTTAAAATCGTCAATTCCGCGTTTTACGGCTTCCCCCAGAAAATCAGTACGGTGAAGCAGGCGGTGGTGATTTTGGGAACGGAAGAAATCATTGACTTGTCGTTCGGCCTGGCAGCCGCCAAGGCGTTCGACGTCCGACCCATCGAGGGGCTGGGCGACCCCAAACAGTTATGGAGACATGCCATAAGCACCGGGTTCATTGCCCAGGATCTGTGCAAACACCTCCCCCAACTACAAAACCTGGGCGCTTTTACGGCCGGCCTCCTACACGATTTCGGGAAGATCTTCCTCATCGACAATTATGCCCAATGGTATGCCGACATTTGTTTAAACAGTGCGCGACACGACGTTTCCTTGTTTGAAACGGAAGCCGAATGGCTCGGTCTCACGCACGCCTTCATCGGCCAGTCCCTGGCGACAAGCTGGAACCTGCCGGAAGCGCTGTGTGCGGCCATAGCCTTTCATCACGAGCCCACCGCTGCTCCGGCCTATCCCGAGTTTGCCGCTGTTATCGGACTGGCCGACTATTTGTACTATCGCACCAAGGCCGTTTCCGTCGAGGACACCGGAGAAACCGCCCCTCCCCCTGCTTCCTTGACCGTCGGTCACCGGCGCAATCTGACGCATCTGTTCCACAACCTGAATGCAAAAAAACTTGATGATATGGTGGAACGGGCCGGCGGCGTCGTCAAAGACAGTCAAGGTCTGTTCAGCTTACTGGAAGCCGATTAAACCCCTGAAAAAACCAAAGGATCATCACCAGATCATGCCGACCGAAGCCAACGACAACGCGCCCGATGTCTCCCGTCTGATCGGGGAGCGAGAGATGTTTCGGAAACAGTTTCTCAAGGTACAGGAAAACTACGAAAACAAGATTTCGGAGCTTTCCATTCTCAAGGAATTGGCCAACACCCTGCGCTTTACCAATTTCTACGACAGGGAGGCCTTTTTCTGGAAACAGCTCAATATCATCAATAAATATGCCTGCCTAAAAAACATCACCCTCATGTTGCTGGACGAATCGGGAGACATTCTGGACGTGGTGGCCGAAAGTAACACGACCACGCCCACATACGCTCCCCAGCGAACAGCCCTGGCCGAAAGTCCGGCCCGTCAGGCGGTCGCCGAAGGCGGACCGGTCCTCAACGGCAACCCGGAGACCGCGGATGCCGGATCCCGACTTTTCGTGCCCCTGATTCATAATCAACGCCCCATCGGGGTATTGGACCTGGTGCACGGAGCCGGCAAGGACTTCAATCAAAATCAAATCCGGTTCTTCAGCCTGGTAGCGGATCAGATCGCCACACAGGTGGTCCTGTTTCGCATATACCATCAGATGCTCAAGGAAGAAAAGCAACGGCTCTCCTTAAGCCGCTTCTTTTCTAAAACGGTTACGGAAAAGATTTTCGGGGCCGGGGAGAATTTGCAACTCGGCGGGGAACGTAAGAAGGTCACGATCCTGTTTGCCGATTTGCAGGGCTTTACCGCCATGTCCGAGGAACTGGATCAAGAAGAGGTGGTCAATATCTTGAACGCCTACTTCTCCATTGCCACCCCGATCGTATTTCACCATGACGGGACATTGGATAAGCTGATGGGGGATGGTATCATGGCCTTTTTCGGCGCGCCCATAACGCATGAAAACGATGCGTTGCGGGCGGTGGAAACGGCGGTGGAGTTAAAGCTCGCCCTCCGGGCCTTCAACACCGCCAAACAGCACGAGCATTGGCCCGACCTAGACGTATCGATCGGCATCAATACCGGGGAAGTGGTTGCCGGTTATATCGGCTCCCAAGAGCACCTCAATTACACGGTCATCGGAGACGCCGTCAATACCGCCCAGCGCCTCCAATCCATCGCCGGTACCAATACGATCCTGATCAGCAAGGCGGTGTACGAGGAAATTCGAGACCGGTTGCCCACCGATAACCAGGCCCTGTCCATCAAGCCCATGGCGACACAAAAATTAAAGGGGAAGGAAACCACTACGGACATCTTTAGGGTAGAGGTAAGAAACGAGGACTATTCACCCTGATGCAAAGCACCACGGGTTTTCTTACAAACAATCAACCGGCACGTCTGGAGGCAGCCGCCCGAGGACCGCGCTCCTGAACCGGATCTTCGGCCTCCGCAGCATCGCCCGAAACCACATGCTCGATTTCCACCGAGACTGCCGCCATATCGCTCCAAAACTGAGGTGCCGCCTCCGGGTCGACTCCGATCAAGGCCAAAACGCCATCGTCCTGGCCTTGAACCAGGTGTTCCAGTCCGCAGCCAAATCCGAGCGCGGTTGCGGCCTTGTTGGCAACATAGACCGCGGCAGCCACATCCTGGTGCTCCGTAGCCCGGGATGGAGAGTGGTGACAGCCGATACCGGTGGCCACCTCCGTAGGAAATCGCCACCGCTTGGCCAGCATCATGCCCAGTTGCTCGTGATCCATGCCGATGATTTGACGCTCTGCTTCCAGGAGAGACAATCCTTTTCGGCTCATTAATATCAAGACGGCGTCAATGGCGGTCTTTACATAATAACTCATCACCGCCTTGCCGATATCGTGAAGCAACCCCGCCGTATAGACGGTCAACTCCCGTTTATCGCCCAGGCGTTTCGCCGCCCGTTCCGCCAAAATGGCCGTCGCCACACTGTGTTTCCATAACTGGCCTTCTCTTAAATCATAGCCTGAAATCTCGGACTGAAAATATCGGGCCGCACAAGCGGTCATGACGATGCGGGTCAGCTGTTCGTCCCCCAGCACCACGATGGCGTCTCGCAGTGAGTTGACCGCGTGTCTCCGGGCATAGAACGCCGACCGGCTCAAGGCCAATACCTTGGAGGCGATGGCCTGGTCATACTGAATGACCGCCTCCACTTCAGCCACCGGCGCCATTCTTCGGAGAAGCGATGTCACCTTCCAGATAACGCCTGGGAAGGGAGGCAACTTCTCCGCGGCCTTCAGCAGCTCTTGTTTGGGAACGCGGGCGGTGACACCCGGATTCTCTTTTGCTTTACTTTTCATGGGAAACCTCGCGGCCTGTTCGGGTTCTTTGCCGCGACGACCCCCAAACGCCGGGATCCCGCGGTATTCCCATTAACCAAGCGCCCCTATCGCTTCACTAGTCAGCACGGGGGGCAATTCATAGTAGATGTTGGAATCATTCACCGTGGGGACCATGTTGCGTTCCTCTTGAATGAAACGATACGAACACTCGTCACAACACCACCGTCTCCATTTGTTGAAAACGGCATGATCCAGGCAATCCCCGTAATGCGTGCAGAACAGGTTCCTCTCGCCGTGCTTGCAAATCGGTTTCGGAGTCGACTCCATCATTCCTCCTCTACGCTATAGGGTTACACGATTAAGGCAATGATCCTTTCGACCCTGAAATTAGCATAAATCATGCCAGAGACAGATATTTTGTCAGGTAACGCCTGGCGGCGTAACCTGACCTACGAGCTAAAAGCGCTGGGGCCACTTCAAATTTCAACGCGCCTAACTGTCTGAGGCCTCTAGAGACCCTTGATTCCGTTGGCCAAGTGGATGTCGAATGCAGCACACACGTTGTAAGACTTATATAACAAACTCAGAAAAGACAGCCCCAACGGAATTTAGGGTCTCTTGGGGCCGAGTTTTAGGCGGATTGAAATTTGAAGCGGCTCCAGCGCACGACCTTCTCAAACAGGAAAAGTCAACTTCGTTGGAAGTCATTTTTTACGACGCCATCATACTTGATGCGGAAATGTGGGACCAAAGAGGGGTGTCAGCCTTTTGACATCATGGATCGGAAAAGCAGCGGTAGCCCCGAGGGGCCGATTCGGTGATTACGCGAATGGCTATTGGAATTTCAGGAGAGACATTGAAGGGACTTCAACACAAGGGATCGCCCATCCCTAGACCTCGCTGGCGATCACCTCGTATCCCTCTTTTTGCAGCGCCTTGACGATCGGCTTGATCGGACATGCCTCCAGCCGGAAGTAGTAGATCCGTCGGTCGACCGTTTCCGGGGCAATGCCCACGCTGATCACTTTACCCTTTTGCTCGTGGATGATGCGGGAAACCTTTTCAAATCCGTCCGGCTCCTGACCGACATCGATGTCGATACGGGACCCGTTGCTCAGCAGACCCATGATCTTGATGAAGGCCCCCAGAATATCGGTGACCGTAATCACCCCGATCACTTTCCCGTTGCCGTTGACCACCGGCAAGCCACCGATTTTCCTTTCGAAAATAATTCTGGCCGCCGATTCTATGTCCTCATCGGCACTCACGGTAATCGGTTCTCTGATCATGAGATCCGCCAGAGACACCCCGGTGACTACGGCGGGAAGCAACCCCTGTTTCATGTCTCCCAGGGTCACCCATCCCACCAGCTTTTGTCCATGATCAACCACCGGCAGGTGCCGAATGGCGTTTTCTTCCATGACGTGAATGGCTTCCTGCACCGATGTGCGATCCGATACCGTAATCGGATTTTCAATCATCAACGATCGAACACGCATAATTACATCTCCTTCAGGGCGGACATTTCATCCCTTTGACAACAAAACTCGAGGGGACTGGGCATCGGGCGGAGAGACGTAGCGACCCACAGGTTTCGGGAGAGACCTTTTCTCCCCCCTTGAAGAAAACTTCTCCACTGGCATCAACATGTTAAGAATACAATACGGGGGGGCATCCCGTCAAGAAATAGGCAAGGGTGAGGATTCACCGGCGCCGGAATTCATCCGGTCCGTGGCTGGTATTCACACAACGGCTCTTCGGCCAGATAGTTGCCGGTCGCCTCATAGGCCCGGGCGCGGCATCCGCCACAGACCCTTTTGTATTCGCATTTGCCGCATTTGCCTTCCAGCCGACTGAAATCTCTCAATGCCAGAAAGACGGGGGATTCCCGCCATATCTGAGAGAAGGGCGTCTTTGTGACGTCGCCGCAGTTGACGTCCAAGAAACCGCAGGGTTGGACAATTCCCGTATTAGAGATGAAGCAAAACCCCGTCCCCCCCAAACAGCCTCGGGTCACCGCATCCAGTCCATGCGTTTTGAAACTCACCGTCTTTCCCTCCTCCCGAGCCCGCTGACGGAGGATCCGGTAATAATGGGGAGCACAGGTGGCCTTGAGCTGAAGGGGAACCTTGTCTCTTTGATCATAAAACCAGTTCAAGGCTTCTTCATATTGTTCGGCGGTAATCTCTTGATCCAGGATATATTTCCCTCTTCCCGTCGGCACCAGCAAGAATATGTGGTGCGCCACCGCTCCCAGGCGGACCGCCAGCTCCTGGATTTTAGGTAGGTCGGGGAAGTTTTGTTGAGTAATGGTGGTGTTGATCTGAAAGTCGAGGTCGGCACCTTTGGCATATTCAATGCCCCGAAGCGCACCGTCGAAAGCCCCGTCCACTTGTCTGAACCGGTCGTGGGATTCCCGGGTGGCACCGTCCAAGCTCACGCTGATGCGTTGAATTCCCGCCGCCACCATCTCTTTGGCGTTTTCTTCGGTAATCATCGTCCCATTGGGAGCCATCACCATCCGCAGCCCCTGGTCGTTTCCATACCGGGCGATGTCAAAGATATCCGGTCGCATCAGGGGTTCCCCGCCGGTTAAAATGACCACCGCCTGGCCGACTTTACGAATCTCGTCCAAAACCCCATAACAGCTTTGGGTATCCATCTCCCCTTCGTGAGGCCCTTCGGTCGCCGCCGCACGACAGTGGACACAATTGAGGTTGCAATTGCGCGTTACTTCCCAGGCCACCAGTCGCAACTGAGATTCATCCTTCTGGTGTTCCCCCCCCGGATGTGACGTGTCAAGGCTCTTTTCACTCAACGTTGAATCTCCTTTTCTTTAGACACCGATCCGATCACCCCTCTGGGCTACCCACGGATTACTTCGGCCGCCGCTTTGGCAAAATAGGTAAGTATAATGTCGGCACCGGCCCGCTTTATCGCGGTCAGGGTTTCCATCATCACCCGCTCCTCATCCAACCATCCCAGTTTCCGGGCCGCCTTAATCATGGCAAACTCGCCGCTGACCTGGTAGGCGGCCACCGGCAGGTCAACCTCTTCCTTCACCCTGAAGATGACGTCCAAATAGGCCAGGGCCGGCTTTACCATGATGATGTCGGCCCCTTCCTCCACGTCCATGTTCACCTCGCGGAGGGCCTCTTGACTGTTGGCGGGGTCCATTTGATAGGTTCGCCGGTCCCCGAATCGGGGCGCCGACTCAGCGGCATCACGAAAGGGCCCGTAAAAGGCGGAACAATACTTGGCTGCGTACGACATGATGGGCACATTCTCGAGGTTGTTATCGTCCAACGCACTCCGGATTTCCGCTACCCGCCCATCCATCATATCCGATGGGGCCACCATGTCCGCACCGGCTTGGGCATGGCTAAGGGCGGTACGGGCCAGCAGGTCCAGCGTGGCGTCGTTGGCCACCGCGTCTCCCTCCACGACGCCGCAGTGACCGTGGTCGGTATATTCACACAGACAGACATCGGTGATCACCATCAGGTCCGGCACCCGGCTCTTGATGTCCCGGACCGCTTTCTGAACGATGCCGTCCTTGGCATAAGCGCCGGTGCCCAAGGCATCCTTCTTGTCGGGAATACCAAAGAGGATTACCGCAGGTATGCCCAGGTCCCGTACCTTTTCGGCCTCTTTGACGATGTTGTCCCGAGACAATTGGCTTTGCCCCGGCATGGAGTCGATCGGCCGCTCAATGCCCTTTCCTTCCACCACAAAAAGGGGCAGGACCAAGTCATCCACGCCCACGCAGGTCTCTCGAACCATGCGCCTGAAATTCTCGTTTTGTCGCACCCGCCTCGGTCTGTAGTCGGGGAAAAGCATCTTTGTCTCCTCCTATGGCCCGGGTTCCCACCCATGAACCGACGATTTCCCAACGGTTCGCCCTAGCGCCCGGGCGTCCTTACACGTCTTCCTCCGTCCACTCCTCGGAGGCCTCTGTGTCATCGGTATAACTTTCCTTCACCAGGTTGTTGAGAAATGCCTCATGATCATCAAGGGCCTGTTTGGTTATCACAAAGTCCGTTCGGCCGGTCGACTCCCGTACCAGCTTAAAGGCGTATTGAAAGTCTCCGGTCAGCTTCTTGTAAAAGTCTCCCGGTGTCAACCCGGCGGTTTCCATCTCCAGGATCAACCCATCCATGGCCGCTTCGTCAATGGTAACCTGCAACCCCTGGGCCCGACAGAAATAAGATTGTATCTCTTTGAGCTGTTCATATCGGTTTTTGACCTTCGTCATCACCCCGTCGATATCACAGACATTATCCGCATAGACCTCGGCGATGAGATTTCGCTTCGATTCCGACATAAGCATGTCCGAATCATTTATCAACATCTCTTGGTTTTCCTTGATGTAATTTCGGATCGCCGCCTTCTCCTCCTCGCATACCCGCTCATAGGCATCCGCCCACTTGGAGCGGTCGGCCTTTTGCCGGGAAAGCATCTCCTCGAGGGCCTTGGCGGAATCGTCGACCACCTCTTTGGTCACCGCGACTTGTCTCACGGGTCCGGAGGGGAGCCGTTTTTCCAGCTTCAACAAACTCTTTTCCACTACACTGACCAATGAGCGGGCCCCCGTACCCTCCTTATAGGCCAGGCCGGCGATGGCCCTCAGCGCGTCATCGTCGAATTTTACGTCGATTCCGTAGGCCTTGAAATCGAGTTTCTTACTCAAGATAACCGGGTTATTCGGATTCTTTAGAATCGAATAGAGGTCGTCCTCCGACAGTTCCTCAAAGAGCGTGATCACAGGCAGGCGACCGACGAATTCCGTTTCAAAACCGAACTCCACCAAGTCCTGGGGCTTCACGTATTTGAGATAATCCATGGAACGGCCACTGCTCCTCACCGAGGCCCCGAAACCGATACCCTGGTCGGCGACACGCTTCTTGGTCACATCGCCCAACTCACTGAAGGCCCCACTCATGATAAACAAGATGTTCTTGGTGTTGATGACCCGCTTCTTGCGCTGCCCGGTCTTTCGATATCTCTCGATTTCCTCGAGCATAGAAATGGGATCATGGGGCACCTTGAGGTCCACGTCCGTTTCTTCCATCGGCTTGAGCAGGGCCCGTTGAACCCCGGTCCTGGACACGTCCGGTCCGATCAGATGGCTACTGGAGGCGATCTTGTCAATCTCGTCGATATAAACGATGCCGTACTGGGCCAGTTCGATGTCATCGTCGGCTTCCCGGACCAGATCCCGCATTAAATCTTCCACATCACCGCCGACATAGCCGGTTTCACTGAACTTTGTAGCATCCGCTTTGACAAAGGGAACACCGAGTTTATCGGCAATCAACTTTATAATATAGGTCTTTCCCACTCCGGTCGGACCAGCCATAAGAATGTTGTTCTTGATATTGCCCAAGATGGGGCGGCTATCGGCACCGGAGGATTCCGCATATTTAATGCGATTGAAATGCGTACAGATCTTCGTACTCAAAACAGCCTTGGCCTCGTCTTGTTTGACCACGTACTGATCCAGATAAACCTCCAACTCTTGGGGCTTTAAGGAAAAATCGATCTTCTTCTTTTTGAAGGATTCGTCCTTTTCATCTTCGGAAGTGTCACTCGGACTCACCATGGGGGTGATCAGCTTCACCCGCCCCCCGAATTTTTCGGACAAAAACTCACTGATTTCCTTTTCCACATCCTTCGGATCAGGAATCTTTTCGTCTTTTCTTGTCATACCCACCACACTTTTGTCTTAGAACTGGATAAAAACACCGTCTGCATCCCGCTACAGCCGAGAATTGTCCGTTGAGCAACACCCTCGGGGGAACATCTGCGAGTATGCACACTCTACTATCATCTTTTCACTATAATCACCATCATTTCACTATAATCACCATCAGGCGGATTTCAAGAAAAATGCCACATTTGATGACCGCGCGACGGGACCGTCGCGGATTTCAACGCGGGTGACTGTCTGAAGGCCCTTAGCGTCCCTTACGAGAACATCTACTTGACAAACGGGGGCAACTCATATTTACATG
>CAYTTQ010000037.1:0-26462 GCA_964440795.1 uncultured Desulfobacterales bacterium
TGCTGCGTGTCGCTTGTGCTGTCCTCGATACCCACAAAGTGCAAATTACCGTAGTTAAAGGCCGCCGAAGCCGGCCCGGCAAGCCCCATCACCAGAAAGGCCGCCATTACCATTCCTAAAATCTTTTTCATCTTCCTTCGTCCTCCCTTCACTTAACCTCTTATTATTCAAATATCCTCTTTATTATACAAATATCCTCTCTGCTGGCATTTATTTCTTCTTCACCTCTTCCTGCTTTCTTAAACATCGGTGACTACTCTGCCCGAACTGTGTTACAAAATCATGACAAAAAGACAAAGAGTCTGTGACCCTCGTCATAAAAACCATACATCGGCGGTAACCAACGGTCCTTGACTATAAAGACCCGATCGGATTCTTTAGCCGTTTCGCTTCCCATTCACCAATTGTTCCAAATGCTTTGCGAGATTTCTGTCCAGACCCCTCAAGGTTTTAACCTGCTGCCTGGCGGCGTCTTCGTCCCCTGCAAACCAATAGGCGGCTCCGAGATTCCTATGGGCCTCCGCCCAGTTCGGCCTTATCTGAATTGCCTTCAAAAAACTCTCGACGGCCCGATCCGTCGCTCCTTGACGGGCGAGAACCAACCCCTTGCCGTTCAGTGCCTCGGCAAAGCGAGGCCGGTTGAAAATGGCCTCCGAATAGTGTGCCACGGCTTTTTGAAGGTTACCCCGGGCAGCCAAAAAGTTTCCGAGCAGAAAATGAATGTCCGCGTTCTTGGGCCGGCCTTTCAGGACCTCCTTAAAGTAGGCAATCGCCCGCGGGGAGTCGCCTTCTTTGCCCCATAAGCGTCCCAATTCGTAATAAGCCGCCGTATAATCCGGCCGTATTCGGGTAGATTCCAAGAGATGTCTTTCCGCATTTCCCGGCTCCCCCTGGAGAAGCAACACTTGCCCCATCTTGTAATGGGCCGGCGCGAAACCGGGAGACATCCGGAGGACCTTTTTGAATCTCGACACCGCCTTGTCTAAATCACCCATCGCCATGTACCGCACGCCGACGTTGTAGTGGTGCAATCCCCGGGTCGTTTCCGCCAGGGCGAAATGGTCGCTGGGCATATTCACGGCCAGAAACAACACCAAACCGATTCCGAGCGCCGGAAACAGGGCACGCCGGTTCCGTGTTCGCGTCCACTGCCGGATGCTTATGAGGCTGTACGAGGCGAAAATGATAAGACACGGCACAACCGGCAGGCGATATCGATCGGAGATGAAAAAAAGAACAACGGAGATCATATACAACAACACAAAAAGAACAAGAAGCAGCCGTTCGCCCCCGTCCCGTACGGCCAGCGCCAACCCCATCAAAGAAAACGGGGCAATGATCCCGAAACCGAACAGGGGCCACCGCATGACCGAGGAAAACTCCTTGTTCAGCGGGTAACTCACATTCAAAGGGATTTCTTCGCTTCTCCAGAACATGGCCGTTTTTCTGAGATATAGCCGCAACGCATCCGCCGGCTGAGTACGTATGTAATCCAAACCCCGCGTAAACCAAAACGTCGATGCCTCATCCGGCGTCACCGATTTCTCCAATTCCTTTTCAGCAATCTTGATGGACGCCTTCACCTGTTCCACCGGCTTCCAGGGAATCCCCTCGACCGACATGAAGCCGCCTTCGGCCTTCTCGTGGGTGCCGATATAGAAGTTAAGACCCCCTTGGGCGGAAAACGGCGTAAACCGTCCGGCACTCAGGTAATTCCGCGCCGTCGACAATCCCATCAACAGCGAAAACCCAACAGCAAAAAGCCCCAGGGCCGATGCAGCATAGCGGATTCCAAGCTTCTTTCTGCCACACGTCAAAAACCAGAAGGCAAGGACCGGCAAAAAGAGAACGATGTTACTTCTGGCCAAGGAGACCAGGCCAAAGGACAGCCCGGAAAGTACAAAAAAGACCCTGTTCCTTTCAAGGGCAAACAGGAGAGAACTAATGGAACCAAGGATAAAAAAGATGACGGTCGTCGGCGCCAAGGCGAGACCGGCATAAAAGATGGCGATGCCATAGCCTGCGTAGATAAAAGCAGCAATGAGCCCGACGCTTTTTGAAAACAGCTGCTGACCGATATAGTATATCAGGATACAGCTGAAGCAATCGAGAATACTCTGAACAATGGCAATCGGAAGTTGGTGGATGCCAAATACGCCGTAGATCAAGGCGAGGAAGAACGGGTAAAACGGGCTGAGATAATTGAATCCGTCGTGGAATACCTGTCCTTCAAGAATTTTCGTGGCCAAATCACGGTAAAAAGGGGAGTCTACGGCCAGACCGTGAAAAAGCGGCGTTGATGCAATTTGGCTGACGTGCAGCAAGCGTAATGTCAGAGCAAAAAGCACAATCCCGGAGAGCAGAAAAACATCTCGCCGGAAAAAGATTACACGTCTTAAAGTCTTCATCCGAAATTCGAAAGACGTTTAGCAGACCGATCGCCATCAGAGCAACTACTACCTGAAACCAATTGATAAGAATTCAGGCCTACACGATGAAATAGCAGGCGGAATCTCAACCTGTACGGTAACGCGATAGTTTCTCATTTGCCGTTCAGAGGACGGCAAATGATGCCACCTTTGCGACCTCTGCGACTCGAGCGCAGCGGGTGGTGAGTGCAGCTACTCTTCCAAAATGTGCTCATCAACCCTGTCTTGATACTCTTGAATCAGTTTCTCCATCTCGACTTGTTTCAGCCCGGTGAACGGCTCCTTTTGAGCGATCGAATCGACCACCCCTTTATCTCGATACTTGATGATGAGTTCATTAGCTATTGCGGCAAACGCGTTGTTGTGTTTTTCACATCGGTCCAGGTTATAGCGCGTTTCTTTGAGGTTCATGTCTAGTTCATCTTTCTCACTCAGCAATGTATCTATTCTTTCTTCGCACGCCTTTTTCTTTTTGTCGAATTGAACTACCAGGGCTTTATGCTTCTCAGACAGTTCGTCATAACGATCCGAAAGGGTATCAACCTTCTCTTTACAGACAGCCGTCTTCTTCTCCAGCCTGGCCCGCAACGTGTTTTTCTCCCGGACGGCCAACTCCTTTTGTTCTTTGAGGTCCGCCATCTCCGCCCTCACGGCGCGAATCTTTCCTTCCAACGTCGACTTCGTGCGAAGCAGCCCATTGGCGCGGGCCTTTTCTTCCGAATACTTCTTTCTCAAAAGATCCGACCGGGTATTCAGCTCGGCGATTTGCTTTTCATACGCACCCCTCTCCATACGCAGCTTGATATACACCGCACCGGAACCGATGAGTAGACCCAGCAAGGCAAATACGATGACCCGAGATGCTTTCATACTGTTTCGTTAATGGCGTTCATGCGCCGTGAAAAGCGCCGAAAATCATGTTGATCCTGTAAATCCTGTCAGCGGAAATACCTAAAACCTCGAGTTCACGTCCAATTGAAGCGTATCCACCGCCAGCGGGTCCTCGGATATCTCATCCGTGGAAATCCACTTCACGGACATCCAGACGTTCTCGTAGAGACCCAGTTCACCCCCCAAAATCCAGCCCTGGGCGTTGGTCCCCCCTTCATGGAAGTCGGAATCCGTAAAGGCATCCAGGACCGCATCGGCCTCCAGGTACTTGTAAGAAAGAAAGGCGTTCCATTCACCAAATGAGACGATCTCCGGATAGCCCACGGTCAGACCGACCTGGTACCCTTGCGTATCTTTCGGCACGTCGGTTTGCGCCCGTCGCTCCACCTCGTCCTGATCAAATCCCACATTCTTTACATAATCGGCCAGAAGCTGAATATGAATGGGGAACCAACCGCTGTAGTCGAGTTTTCCCGTCAGGTTAATCAGGTTGTAATCGGATGCCAGGGCCCCTCTCCAGCCACCACTGGGATCAATATCCATCAACGTGTTCCCCCCCTGTCGAAACTCGGGCGCCGTGAAATCGTTTTTTTCCGAGGCGATGGGGTTGATCTCACCGACAATTTCCTTATAATCGTAATAGGCGATTCCAAACTTCCCGCTCAGCCCCATGGGTTTGTTATACTCAAAACCGACCTGGCCGGCATAAAGCCACTTGTCATCCTGCGATTTCTCCTCTTCCTGGATGGAAAAGGCCCCCAACGTCACGTAGCCGCGCCAGGGATTGCTGGTCAGCGTGTCGGTCTTATGATTGAACGCGATCCCTTCGAAGTTCAAATCGCTGTCCCATAGCAGGTCAGAGTAAAACCAGGGATTGGGTATGCGACCGCCGGTCACGGACACCTCGGGAATCTTCCCTCCCCAAACCGGCTCCCAGGGCTGATAGGTCCATTTGAGATAGCCACGGTCGAGCACTATGGAATCCTTGTTCTGGTAGTCACCCAGCGTGTCATTGGTGGAAATCGGGTTTTCATCATTTCCCGAAGCAAGTCGGACGCCAAGCTCAACTTTTCCAACATTTTTTATGTCTTTGCGCGGATCAATAACCTTGGCCTTCATTGCCAGACGGACGCGATAACGAAAACGATGGCGATCATCGGTAGTGTTCTTCAACTTGCTTCTCGGTAGCCCATTGTCAAATTCACTGCTTGTAATCTCTTTTACGGACTCATCCAACACGGTGGGCGCATTTTGGTTATCCCACAAGTCGGCCTGATACCGCACGCGAACATCGCCGCCGAAACGGATTCGCTGAGCCCAAGACGATTGATACACCTTGGTCGCCAGGTCCTCGGTTACCTTGGTTTCCAACCGCTTCAGATTCCGCCGGTTTTCACTCGTCCGTCGCAGCATGTCGTCCGACATGTAATCCAGCCGCTGGTCCAAGGCCTTCACTTCTTTACCGACCTGCTTGTCGACTTTTTCAGAAACCCGTCCCGCTATCTCTTCTTCCTGCTCCTCGGGAATGATCATGATTACGGGCTCCCCCTTCTTTTGAGATAAGGTGGGTTCTTTTCGGTAGCGATTGATAAACTTGGCCGCCTCCTCTTCTGTGAGCACCCCCTTCGTTTGGAGTATCTCAATCAACGCCTCGATGCTGTCAAAGTCACTCTCCGCCGGTTCACCGTTCTGGCCGAAAACCAGTACCGGAACACTTAGGAGTAAAGACAGCACGGCGACCAGGAAAAGATTCTTGGGTTTACAAAGTGCAATCACCGATCGTACCATTTAATGTGTCCTTCCCAAAATTACCAATCAGAATTATATTAGCCGCCCGCTCGCGACGCTCGCTCGACACACACAGACATTATTAGGTCGTTATCCGAAAGCGCATCTTCTTCGACATGCCGAATGGAGGCCGTTCGTCGATATTTGCCAATCCCAGGGCCTTCTTCACGGCCCCCTCGATTCCCCTATGGCCGGAAGAATCAAGAATATCATAAGAGACGATCCGGCCGCGGTCATCCAACTCAAGCCGGATCAGGGTTTTCACGCTCCCGTCGGGAACGCCACCATTTTCCCGGACGATCTTGTTCACTTTCTCCTGTATCTCCCGCTTGATGATCCGCGTATACCAGGCGTACTTGTTACCTTTCCCGCCGCCACTGCCGATCAATGCCCGGCCGCCCTTCTTCGCCTTGAGCCCGAAGGCATCGGAACCGGCCACCCCGTCGGCATCAAGTCCCAAATCCTCCCCGGGCGCGGGTTCATTTTCCGCCGAGTCGTCCATTTGTTCCTGCGGTGTCTCCTGAATCTCCTGAACCACCTCTTCTTTCTTCTGTTCAGGTGGCGGCGGTTCCTCTTTCATCTTCGGCGGCGGTGGCGGTTTGGTCAACGTCACCATCTGAATCCGCCGCTGTCGCCGCTGCCCGTCATCGGTCACCAAGAGCTTCACAACAAATGCGGCAAAACATAGAATCACCAGGGCAATGCCACCGGAAATCAACCAAATGGATTTCGAGGATTTACTCTTCTTTCTTTTCATAAAAACTCCGTGAAGAAACTGTTCAAGACGTTCAAATCGTTCGATCGCTTTGTGAAGCGTTCAAGGCGTTCAAATTGTTCGATCACTCCGTTCGTTCTAGACGTTCAAATCGTTGGATCGCTGTCGCTCGTTCAAGTCGTAAGAGACAAAACCATCACATCGGTTCACGGTTCTCGGTCCTCAGACCTTGTTCCTTCCACCTTGCGCCGTGCGCCTTGAACCTTATGCCTTTATTTTTTTAATCTGCGTTAATCTGTGTAATCTGTGGATCGTAATCTGCGGATCACTTCACCAATCTTTGCGTCACCAATCCCAGCTGATTAATCTCCAGGCGATTCAGCAGATCCAACACTTCCACAATCGCCTGGTAATAGGCCTTTCCGTCGCCCTTCACGACCACCGGCAGATCCGGATCGACGGCCTTGTGCTGCCGAAGGGACGTCTCCAATTCCTGCATGGTCACCGGATAGGCATCCAGATAAAGCTGGCCGGTTGCCTCGATCGTAATCGCTTTGGTCCGCGGCTCCGCCAGGCTGGGGGTCGCACTCGCCTTGGGCAGATTCACCTTGATTCCCTGAACGGCTGCGGTCACCGAAATGATAAATACCACCAACAACACCCACGCCAGGTCGAGGAGCGGCGTGACGTTTATTTCATCCAAGACTTGCTGGCCGTATAGGTCTCGTCGCATCTAAAATACCCCGTTCAAAATGTTCAAGTCGTTCAATCGCTTCGCTCGTTCAAAACGTTCAAGCTGTTCGATCGCTGACGCTCGTTCAATCACTCTGTTCGTTCAAGATGTTCAAGTCGTTGGATCGCTTCGCTTGTTCAAGGCGTTCAAATCGTTCTATCGCTTCGCTCGTTCAAAACGTTCAAGCTGTTCGATCGCTGACGCTCGTTAAAGACGCAAAAACAAATCCGCGACTTTCTTCTTTTTGCTTTTCACCCTTTGCCTTGCACCGTGCACCTTGTGCCTTTCTTCTTATACCTTGCGCCCTTCTTCACATTCCCTGTGCCTTGCACCTTGCACCTTGCGCCTCGTCCTTACACCTTCTACCCTACCAGGTTATCCTCGCTCTCTGCACTAGGCACTATGCTCCCGGCCTTCGTCCATCTGCTCCAACTGCACCGTGAAATCGTCCACAAACACACCCAGCTTGGCGGTAATCTGCTTGATTCTGGATGCCAGATAGTTGTAGCCGAACAAGGCCGGAATGGCGACGATGAGACCGAACACCGTCGTGGAAAGCGCCGACGCCACACCGGGGGCGATGGCCATGATGTTCGCCTCCCCCGCTTCCGCCATGGCGGCGAAGGTGTTCATGACGCCCCAGACCGTTCCGAGCAGACCCAGAAAGGGGCCGCCCGTAATGGCCATGGTCAGCAAGACCATCCAGGCGTTGAGTCGCTGGGTTTCCGCGATATAGGCCTTATCCAAGGCGGTCGTGATGGCCTTGGCGGCCTTGGCCGTGATCCCTTCTTGACCGGGCTTCGGATGGGGATTGCCTAGCCACTTCACCGCTTCTTTTCGGCCCGCCTGATAGATCCGGAACAGACAAGAGTACTGGTAACCCTCTTCGTCTGCATTAACGGTAAGCGGCGATGAAGCTGCTTCGAAGGCATCGAGGAACTCCTCGTTTTCTTTACTAGTATAGCGCAGGAAGATCGCCTTGCTGAAAAAGACCGCCCAGGTAGCCGCCGCCAGGAGCATGAGGGTGCCGATGACGACCCAGCCGTCCAGGGTGATGTTCTTGGCGACAGTCCCCAGATAGAAGGTGGGCAACCCGCCGGTGTCGTTGAGTTGCTCCACATCGAAATTGAGGAGCAATCCGTCCGGACCCTCACCGGCATAAACGGCCCGTATCCAGCCATCAGAACGGGCGGTATTGGAAATCCGCACCTCATCGAGCTCTCCGCCGAAAAACCCTTCTCCATCATGAGACGCGCCGATGAGAATATCACCGGTCGTCTCGCCCGGCAGGTCCCCGGCAAGGTCGACCCACGTAAATGGGGCACCGTCCATATAGATGGACAGGCGACCGTCCGGCGCGGCGGTAACGGTCAGGTGATGCCAGCTGTTGAGTGGGATATCCACCGTCTTTTCGGTCACAACCGTTTCGCCGTTGGAAGAGACCGTGGCATAAGCCATGGTCCCCTCTACGGCAACGGCAATACTTTCGGACTGACCCTGCACGGAAAGAAGGTGCCCGTCTCCCACAGGCCCGGCCATCCGGAGCCATGTGGTAAACGTGAAGCCGTTGGTAAAATCGAGCGGAGCCGCCGGGACAACCGTGATCTGATCGCCGGCACCGTTTAGAGATATCCCGTTTCCGATTACCGACGGCAGGGCCTGCCCCCCGGTAAAGGCGGTGGCGTGATTACCGTAGGCCGTTACATCCTGCGGCAGTCCTTCCGTTTCATCGAGATGGTACACCAAGAGCCGATTGACGTCGTAGGTACCCGCCGCGTCCTGCCCCCCCACGGCAGACTCGTTCCCGTAATACATCCATACGAAATCGGCCTTGGATCCGCCGGATAGTCGCGGCACTTTCACCCAGACAAAGGCGATCTCGTCCAGCGAGTCATACCGCTCGATGTGAAACTTGAGCGGGACGGCATCGTCGGCACTCACAAACCGGATGTCCGAGCCGTCCGTTTTGGCATTCCCGAAATTGAAGTTTCCCGAATGGAGCCGTATCAGTAACGGCACATCATGTAGATTCTCCTGAATATTCGCCCCTTCCGCCGACGCATCCAGAACAATCTTCTTGCGATACTGCCAATCGTCATGCCACCAGGCATGGGCGGAACAACAAAAACAAAGCCATACGATAGTCGTGAGAGTGATTACCTCTATCCGTTTCAAACCGATCTTCTTCCTTTATCCATATTTGTTGTTCATGAACCAATCGACGGCCCTTCGGGCCTACTCTTCAAATCCCACAAACTCGACCCGCAGCCATTTCGGCGTCAAACTCTCTCCCGGGCCCGTCTCATTCATCCGTTCGGTCGCTTTGTTAAGCCCCGCAGTTTGTTCCGTCAAATTTGACGTCTCCGTAACACTACCCGCGCCGGTCAATGCACCCAGGCTTGCCGCCGCCGCTGAGGCATTCGGTACGCCGACTGCTCCCTCGGAAAAGCTGATATTCTGCGTGTTCACCACTTGCTGAGCCGCCAACACGACATTTCGGGCTGCGATTCCCGCTTCCCCCGCATCGATAATCCCCTGGGGAGCATACAGAAATGCATCGCCCAACACCGGCGGCACTTGAAGTCCGAGCACACCATCCGGGTCGTAGGTCAATGTGCGGATACCACTTCCCACAGCCGGCGGGGAAAACTCGAAAAAGACATTTTCGACAATGGGTTCCACGCCTATAGCGGGATCCGTGGTCTCATTGCCGTTTTCGTCCAGGTAAACGGTACTTCCACTCTCGTCTTCTTTATACTCAACAACCCGGGTCGGCGGCTCCGTGTTGATGGCCGTCTTGGAGCCCCGACCGGCATTGATATCTCCTTCGTGGCCCCAGACGAGAATATCACCGCCGCGAAAGGTCATAACGCGGGATTCGTTGACATTCACATCCCCCATGGAAAAGATGCTGATCTTGCCCCCCTCTGCGGTGAAAAGCCCCGTATCGGCCAGCCTTTGATTCTGGCCCGGTTCCGGAATCGTTGTTCCGCCCACATCTATCCTCCCTCTCGCAACCAGATATACATCCGATGACTCTTCGTAAAGAAGCGTCGCCTTTTCCGCCTCCCCGGATTTACTGTCAAACGATGCACTGTAGGCGTAAGACGACTTTCCCCGCGTACTCAGCTGGGAACTTGTCATGCGCATATCTCCCATACCCAGTTCTCCGCCGTCGAAGAAGGGCGCCAATGTCTCTTCATTTATTTGACCGACCAGTTCACCCACCCCCTCCGATCCTTGTTGTTCCATCGTATCGCTTAGGACCTTGCCATGCCCTTTCAGCTCATCAAAAAATGACTTTATCGTGGCAACGTCCATATCCTTATAAAGACCGGAAACAATGCAAAGCGAGCTTTTGGGCACTTCCGTACCGCCAAGATCCAGTGCGCTGTTGTAAGAGTTACCAACCGTCAGAAGCCCCTGTGTAATCCCCAGATCGATGGACCCTCCGGCCTGAACCAGAAAATGGCCGGACCCACCGAAATGCAACCCGCTTCGGCGGAAGAAGGTATCGTTTTCCACACTACGGATGACAACCGGGGCTTTTTCTGAGGCCAACGAAATCTCGCCACGAGCGACAACGCGGGTCGTGTCTTCCGGGCCCACGTTTTGTCCCACAAAATGCACTCCCCGGATGTCTCCACCGGACCCTATTTCGGTGAATTTGGATGTATATATGACGAGTTCCTCAATGTTCCCGTCGGCGCGTATTTCCACCGGTTCCATGTCTCCGGTGTGAACCGGCGTATCGCCGTGGGCCTTTGCCCGCTGCGGTTCCATGAAGAGGACCTCGTCCAGACCGCCGGCGGTAAGGGCCCCACCCTCCCTGACTCCTTCTTCAGAAATATCCTGGTTGACATCGAAAAAATCGGCTACATCATAGTACACGAGGGTCGGCTCCACATCGGAAACAACAATCTTGGGCCTCGTCGTCACAGCGGGTGCTCCGATATCTCCTCCCGAAATGAGTCGAAGGTTACCGCCTGATGCCGGTGCGACAGCCAAATCCCGATAGCCGAGTCGGATATCTTCGCCGGCAAAAATCTCAAACCGGGGAGGTAAAACGCTATATCTCTTCGAGCCATAATCGGCAAACAAACCGGAAAAGAAAACCTCGCCATTCGGCGCCAAAATGCGTGTACTGCTGGGTTCCGTCCCTACTTTCTCATGACCGTAAGTCAGGCGGCCCCATGTCACACTCGCGGTGTCTATATCTCCGACCGTATACGTGGGATTAAAAGCAGTACCAAACGACACGTCTTTGCGGGCCCGGACATCGACCTGCCCCCGTATAAGGGCCAGGCTCGTCTCGGGGAAATTGCCGAAGTGACTCGTCATATTATCCGCACCCAGCATTCCCCGCCCATCGGCAACCTGGAAAAATCCCCCCAGATCCCCTTTAGCACTAACGAATAGATCCCCTTCTTTGAATGTGCCCATCTGCCCCTGAACATCTCCCCCGGCAGTAACGATCACATCGCCGCCCCCCATGGTGGCGACCCCGGCTGTTCCCGTCTCACCGAAATCGGCGGACCAGAGGACGGCTTCAGCGTTTCTCCCTCCCGTTACACCCCAATCAGCTGCCTTGTATTCTTTCGTGCTGCTCCAATACCTGAGGCCCTCGTCACCATCGATGGAGATCTCCCGCTTTCCAGAAACAGTCATGTGTCTATTCAAGAGGACGGAAACGTCTCCACCATCCCGGGCAGCGTAAAAGTGGGCGCCCTGCGTCCATGCTTGGAAAGATTCCGTCTTAAAAATGAAATCCAGAATGTCACCCCGCAGACTCTCGGCATTCTGGTAGTATCCTTCAATGGCTGCGCCATTGGTGTAGAACATCTTGAAAAAGCCGGCCGTGCTATTCCCACTCATGTAATTTGCAAGCTGCTCTAAGTCCATATCATTTAAGGCAGAGACGACTTGTTCGTCAACGCCTCGAGCAAGAGTGTGAAGCACTCCCGTCGTTCGAATCGCACTGCCGGACTGGAGATCCATCTTTAGATCACGCCCCACCTGAATGTCGATATCGCCGATGGCCGACTGGATCACACCGCCGCTTTCCTGCAACTGCCGATGATGACGGGTAAGTACCAGGTCACGGCCTACGTTGCCGGCGATATCCCCCGCAAAGGTAGCAAAGTTAAATGCAAGATCGTCTCCCTGATCCGTAATCCCGTAGAGCCAATTCACATCCCGCTTTTTTGCGTTATCCCAGACCGTACCGATACGGACGTCCCGTCCGCTCGCAAACCGGATCGGGCCATTTTCCGTGTAAACCAACGCGGGCGCTGTTCCCTGAGTCAGGTCTTCATTAAACTCGCCGACAAACAAGTCACCCGCACCGACAGTCGTTGCCAGGCGATCGGCGCTCTGCGTGTCCGCACCTGCGATAAGGTTATAGCCCCAAGTTTCTGTACATTCGTAAAATCCGTCGCTGAGGGCGCCTGACCTACCAAACCCGCCAAAAACCACTTCCAACAAGTCCGGCTCGGATGGATCAAACGCAACAGCCTTAGTAGGCGCATCTATAAGGGCACTGTTTATCTTCAGATCCCCCTTCGCCCTCAGCGTCAACACCCCCGGCCGCTCCGTATTCGTACCCAAGTCCCAGTCTTCGGTCAGGATTAAATCGCCCTCACTCCGGATTTCCACCCCCGGCAGTTCTTCAAACTCAACAGCTGTACCGTGCGAGCCGGCTTCTATCATCGGTGCGAGCGGACCAACGGTTTCGGATTCATATTGCGCCCAGGATCCGAGATTTTCTTGCCCCGCGGAAAGTCTGTAAGCCGTTACCGTTTCCGCTTTAATCTCCGACGCCCCTCGGACCGTACCGTTTTCAAGAGACATCTTGGCATCGGCGCCATTTCGATAGGCCCGTATATGGACCGTTCCACCCTTGCCGGCATCCTTCCCTTCCACGTTGATAATGCTGCCCTGATTAAGCGTTAGCGCTCCCTCTTCCAATCCTGTAAAAACCCCGTCACCGTTTTCATCGACCCAACTGTCCGACACTACGTGACCGGCACCGAGAAAGACGTCTCCGCCGGTGCCCTCACTGCTGCCGGCGCCGATTTCACCCCGGACATTCACGTCGTTCCGGGCAAGGAGTTCCACGACTCCGCCTTCCGCCTCACCGAGCGCATCGATCCTCCCGTTCATTCTGATGTCGCCCCCATCGGCGACCAGCTTAAAGTGGCGGGCCGATATGGTTTCATCCTCTCCCAGCGTAACATCGCCGCTTTGAACGCGGATATCGAGTTTTTCGTTAAACCCGCCCGCGCTGAACTCTTCATTCCATCGCGACAAACCGGTCTCGCCGGTCAACTGATCGGTCAACTGATCGGTCAACTGATCGGTCAGCTGATCGGTGGTTAAGAAAAACTTCCCGCCCTTTCCGGAGACCGCTTGTCCCAGAAAGCGCGATTTGGAAAACGCGCCCGCAAGGAGCACACCCTTTTCGCCGGAAAGTGCAATAGACCCGGCATCCAATAAGCCGGAGTCCATCAACCGTCGAGCCTCATCAGCGTCCAGACGACTCAGATCCTCGGTGCTTACTCGACTCGAGACATCGACGAGAACATCTTCAGCGATGCTCACAAAGCCGTGTTCGGCTGTTAACTCAACGTCACCGGCAGCCTGGAAATCGAGGACCGTTTCTCCGGCGATGGTATACTCACGCATTTCTCCCGGGGCGAATATCCTGGCACCGTCCCGGAGAAAAACGCCTTCGTTATCCCCTGTCCCCGTGGCTGTTAGTTCCAGCCGGCCGCCCGGCAACTTCACGGTTCCATCCAAATTAACCGACCGCCCAGCTATGGACAGGTAACCACCGGGAAAGCCCACCGCTGAATCTGAAGCAACGGTGCGGCCTATGTTTACCGCCCCCGTGCCTGCGCTGATACTGAAGTCGGTTCCTTCGTAGGATGTTTGTTCGTCTTCATAAAACGAGGTGGTAAGCGCGCTTGCCCGGAAGTTCAATTCACCCCGATTCTCAAAGCCTGTCTTCAGAGAACCATCTCCGCGAAACGTCATGGGGCCGTCAGTGTTAAAGGCCACCGCATCAAATCCGTCAATAATCACATGCCCCCTGCCGATGTCGATACCTTCGGAGGCGGTGATGAGTATTGTCCCCCTATCCGAGAGGCTGACCGCCTCGTCGTATCCTTCCGCCCCATTCATAACGATAATCCGTTTTCCCTCGACCTTGACATCCCCGGTCCCATCGACCGTATCTCCTCTGATAACCCTTGACACATCGAGGGTCAGCGTATCGGCTACGGAAAGCTCTGTATCCTCGGTCAAGCCGCTAAAGACCAGATCGTGCTTTCGTATGATCAAGTTCTCGGAGGCCTCCAGGTTGTTGTCCCATAGGGCTTGAGTAAGGATAGAACCTGCTTCGGGCAGTGAGGCCCCCTCTTCAACGACGTAGAGATTGTCCGACCCTGCCAAAGTGACGTTAGGCGCTTTCAAAAGACCGCCACTTTCCCCCTGAGCCGCGACCCCCAGATCAATTACACCCTCGACTACGATACCGTCCGCGGCGGTGACTCGACTGTCTTCCTTGATTCGTATGGTGCCCTGTTGCGACGAAAGTGATACAAGGCCATAAGGGATGCTCGCGTTTACCTTGAATTGACCGGGCACATAATCGCTGATGCCCAAACCGTCCTTCTCTTCGTTCCCGAAGACGGACTGTTGTTCGTCACCTCTCCCCAAGGCCCATTTAAAAGATCCATCGCTTATCGAAAAGGGTAAAGTCACGGTGCCGTTTTGCGTCTTCCTGGAAAATGTCCCGTCCCAACCCACCGTACCCTCTGCTGCGGTAACACTGGTTGTCTCAATAATCCCTAGGCCGACCTCCGGGTCGTATTCATACTGGTATATCATCTTTATATCGGGTACACTCTTGACCCCGGCAATTTCGCCCCCCGGTTCCAGCGCGAGCTGGTCTCCGGCAGACAAAAAAACCTTTTCGGCCGTGACGTTTTGGGCATATATCCGGACCTCTTTTGATCCCCGGCCGAACCGCAACTCGGACAAATCCAAGCCCGCCAGCAAGCCTTCCGGAATCACCATGTCGGCATCAAAGCCATCCCCCGACGGCGGGGGGGTCCCGACGGCTATCCGCTCGCCGCTGAGTTCCAAAATGCCTCCCGCGTGAAACGGAAGTGCCGAAACGTCAACCGCTCCTTCCAGGACAGCTCCGTCCGTCCCTTTGACAACGATTCGCCCCCCGGATCCGGCCCTCGTTTCCACCACATTGAAGTACCCTTCGTTCAAAACATCCGCCGCCCGGCGGAGGGCGTATCGCTTCTTGACCGCCCCGTTTGCTTCTCCGGAAATGTCCGTTTTATATCCGATGACGGTCGGAAACCCCTCTTTCGACGGTACCGATGCCAGCAGGCTTTCGGCCCTTCCCTGCTCTTCCAGTACAATCGCGTCCGGATGGAAAGCGTAGTATTCCGGCAGGACGGCATATCTCCCTTTCGGAAGTTTCTCCGTGCCGGATATGTATACCCCGTCACCGGGCATCTCTATGCCCGGAACGATGACATAACGCCCATCTTTTTGCAGCGGGTTGAGGTAACCCTCCGTGCCGGGCAAAAACTCGTAGGAAAAAAGCAACCCGGCGCCCGAACCGGCCAGCAGCGCGCCTTTTCTCACATTCACAAGCCCTGCCTCCAACTGGATGGACTTGGCCGGTGCATATTCGACTGTCGGCCACTCATGCAGCATTGCGGTCAACTGACCCACATCGGTTTCCG
Source organism: uncultured Desulfobacterales bacterium (assembly GCA_964440795.1). GTDB lineage: Bacteria > Desulfobacterota > Desulfobacteria > Desulfobacterales. The sequence continues at coordinate 15,325 of CAYTTQ010000037.1, forward strand.
CCCTCGGTTTCTCCATGACCTTCCAGTTGATGTCTTGTAGTAACCCGTACGGCACATTTCCTTTTCCGGTCGTCGAGGTGACGCTCCCCTCTCCCAAAACCAGGGTGTCTGCAGGGGTCTCAACCGCCAGCGTGTCATGCCCCCCTTCATTTATGACGGCAATATCCTCCCCGAAGGCCACTTGACCCATCGGGGCGGCAAGGTGACCGTCGTGTTCAATGCTTTCAGCTTCGATGGCAATGCTCCCCCCGGCGGAGAAGATGGGACCCAACGCTTCCGGGTCAACGTCACTCGGCCGTGTTATACCGATCGTGCCGTTGTCCGACCGAAAGGTGAAGGCAGTCTGGGTCGGCACCTCTCCCTCGTACGCTGAAAGTGCGACGGATACCGGCGTCATGACCGGATAAATACGCGCGGCATGTAATTCAAGATTTCCCGCCGTTCGAAGCCGGCCGGACCACAGGGCCGTGGTCTCCTCTATATTTACGTATTTTTCATCCCTTAGTCTGATATCCTTTCCCGCGCTCACCAGAACCCGCTCAAACCCATCCAGGGCAATATCCCCCTGGATATCGACCCATCCCCCCTTCAGTTCAAGCTCCGCCGACCCTGTCCCCAAAATAGTCGCTGCTTTCAAGGCTTTCAAAGACTCCGTGTCTTTGTTTTCGTTCTCCGCATATTTGGCTCGGGTGTTGGACAGTGTCAGCCATTCAGCTTCCAGATGAACATTCTTTCCTTGGCCGACAATCAGGGGCGTATCGAGCGTCACGGATCTTCCCAATGCCAGCTCGACCTGTTCAGTATCGGGCACCTCCGTAAAACCGATTCCGGCGGTGCTACTCAAAAAGAAGCGGTCAAAACCTCCCTTTCTTACAGCCTGAATCTGTTCGGGCACGACGGGCCATGCATTCTCGGATCCGTAGCTGTTGGTTCGATGATGAACGGCAATGGAGCCATTCTGACCGCCTGAGAGATACCGTTGCCCCTTCATTTCGCCCTGCAGAACCAGATTGTCCCTAAATACGATTTCGACGCTTCCGGCATTGCCGGCGACCCGTTGCGTCGTTATGGACAAGTCGTCGCCCATAATATGATTTTCCACCGGCTCAGGCCCGGATACGTCCATCACGGAACCTTTTTCAGTGACAACCTTCCCCTGATTTGCCTTGAGACTTACCGTCCCCCCATTTAAAGGCGTGTGTCCGAATGGCAATCCATCCGCGAGACGGGTTTCCCGGGGCATGGTAACGCCTGTTGCGTAGACCCGGCCTGTATCGGTCAAAATGACATCGCTCTGCCCGGATTCAAGCACTATGTCACCGGAAGGTGCCTTCAAGGTCCCGGACAGTTGCAATGGCCCGTCCCCTTTTAGAGCAATGCCGCCCTTTGGGGCGACCTCAATGACGGCGTTTTTCGGAACGTGCACCTCGTACGGCACATAACCCGCGTTGTTCGGGTCGTCTTTCCGCTCCTGGCCGGCATTGACAGGTTCCCCGGCGAGAGCCGTGATCCCTGAACCACCCACGTAATGTTCAATTACGGCAACGTGCAAATCGTCTTTGCTTGGTTTTACTGCGAGATATCTTTCGCGAACGTCGTTTCTGACGACTTGTATATCTGTGTGCTCGAGACCAAGGCTTGCAGGCATTGGCTCTCGCCACTTTATCCTGGATGGCGCATACACCCCTCCTTCGAACGCCAGATCCTCGAAACTCTTTAACACGACATGCGTAAAGCCTGAATCGGCAATGTATCGTCCCCACACATCCGGATTCATATCGATTTTCGTTGTGTGGAAAACAAGCGTTCCACCGTCATGACCCGGTAGAGAATACCCCTCGATAAGCTTGTGTTCATTGTTATTCTCATTATTTGCCCCGTCCACATTCAGCACATCCAGCGTCGTCACCTTGACGTCGATAGTCCCCGCTCGGCCGGCAACCAGGTTGCCGTCAGGCGACAGTTCATACCCGGCACTGACATCGAGATTCGCGCGGGAGCCGACGATCAGTGTCAACCCATTCTTCGTTTGCTCCTTTATGGATATCGTGCCGCCGTCGATTGCAGCGACGCCGTCAATGCGATATCGCGGATCGGACTCGCCACGCGCTTCCAGGAACTTGCGCGGCGCCTTTAAATGGTCCAGCGTTTCCGCCTTCGTGTAATCCAACCGGTCTCCCGATACGTCTATTTCTCCGAATACTTTGATAAGGGGTGGTACTTCTTTTTCCAGCTCGCTTGTCACACATGCAATGCCCGTGTCCACACCTTGCAGGTTCACATGGCCAAAGGGGGCCTCGATGTCACCTCCCAGAAAGATGGACCCGGCTTTCACGTCAAACACGGATGCGTGCCCCCGGTCCCAGACCAGATACTGATACGGCGTTCCCGCAGGGTATTCCTTGGAATCGTCTATACGCACACCTCCCGGGGCCAGCCCGAGGGAAACCCCGTTTTCGATGGAGAACGCCGAGTTGGTAGTAATATAGATATTGCTCAGTCCGGCGGCGTTCAGCGTGTCTGCGGACATGATTGATTTGACCCATTTCTTCCCTGTCTCTTGGTCTTTGAGATCCGAAATGTACGGGTTTTTACCCGGGCCCCAAACACCGACATCACCCAAGGCGGTCCCCGGTTGGAAGTCCTCCGGCAGCGGCTCTGTAACGGCTTGAACGGCCACTTCATCCACCATGAGGTCGTACTCTTGCGTGGACACATTCTGTTCGGCATTCCGGTCGCCGATGATCAACTCTCCTCCCCGGGGTGCATGCGTCCCCCTGAGCATCTGCACGGCATAACTTCCGTACATCTTCTCGGGAATCACAAGATCCCGCTGGTAGAAGCCCCGGATGGCGGAACCTTTCAGGGTGCCGTTCAGGGCAAACGCCCTGGCCTGAACAATGAGGCGGCCGGCATCGGCCCCCTGAATATGAGAAGGGATGTAGTTTTTTATCGGGCTGCTGCCTCCCGCCGACAGGCCGGTGAAGGTCTCGGTAATCCCGTAGCGTTCATGGGTCTTAACGAAGGAAACGATGCCGTCGTACTTCAGCCAGAGCGGGGCATTGCTGATATTAAAAACCTGGTCTTCATATGAAAGGAAGGTAACGTCATAAGCGCCGGCGGCAAAGCGTGTCCCCCCGCCGGAAAAATCGAGCACGGCCCCTTTCCTTGCAACCACCTCACCCTGGGGCACCGAGAGATTGATGTCTCCCCCTTTTGCACTCATTTCCCGAGCGGAAAAATACTGGTTCCGATAGGCACCCGTTAGGTCGCCGATGGCCGATCCGGCCAACGTGTTGACCACGATTTCCTCGCCTTGCAGCGCGCCCCCCTTTTGCCCGAAGTCGTTTTTTAGTTCCACGCTGTTGAGCTGCACCGTCATGATGTATGATTCCGACGAGCCTTCAGTCCAGAGACCACCGACATCGATGACGCTGTCGCCGCCCAGATAAGATTGCTCCGCGGCATTCAGGTGGACCGTTCCCGAAGGGGCCCGTATCGTTCCTTGATGCTCGATAAACTTGGCAGCCCGTTCTTCGTTCTTGGCATCCACCCCCGAACCCCTTAACATATCCAGTCCGGCCACGTGGATCGCACCGCCATCCATCGTGAAGCTCTGATGGACTTCTTCCGGATCATCCGTAATCGGGGACTCGGTCCTGCTCGACTTTCCGGTCACCACTTTTTCGGAAGCATGCAGTTCTATCCGCCCGCTGTTTTCGGTCGCCGTAATCGACCGGACCAGGCCGTCTTGCTGTACAATGCGCCCGTACAGCCCCACCAGGCTAGCATTTCCAACCAGGCGCCCGCCTTCCAGGTTGGCAGCAGCCCCAACATCTCCGGTGTCGTTAACGTAAACAAAGGGAAGCCGCCTCGACTTCTCACCTTCCAGGAGCTTCATCTCCACTTTGTTTCCGGCTATCAGCCCGATCTGACCCAAAGGCACATCGATCCGGCCGGCGTTTTCCACTCGGGGGCCGATCAAGAAGACATGGCCCCGTTGTTTTGCCTCGATCCCGCCGTGGTTGGAAACAACGCCGTTCGACCACATGACGGGGTTTTCTTCTCCCAGGCCGTTGTAATCTTCCAGGTTGAACTTCAAAATGCCGTTTCGAAAGTTATCATCGCTCATATTCAGGGATGAAGCCACGAGCGAGTGGACATTGACGCCGGCGGTGGGCGTAAACAAAATGCCGTTCTGGTTGATCAAAAATACCTTGCCGTCACCCGTTAGGCGACCGCGAATCTGGCTGGGATTGCCGTCGAAAATGCGGTTGAGCGCCGCCCAGTCGGAATTCCCTTGCTGGTTGAAGTGCGCGGAGGCCTTTTTGCCGATGTTAAACGTCTTCCAGTGGATAATCGCCTTTTTCTGGTTCTGATTGACCACCATACGGTCGTTGATCTTGTTCCTGTCAATCGAGGCAACGCCTTCAACGATTTTTTCTCCAGTCGGAAGGGCATTATCGGCGACCTTCGGCAGATTGGGCAAATTACCATAGAACCCCGGTATAACCAGTCTTTCGCCAAGCGTTTTCCCCGGCAGGCACAGCCAACAAAGCCCCAAACAGATCAGAAAAGCGGTTCTTTTCATAAACTTTCCCTTGTCTCGGTCTCCGGAAGGTTGCTTTTTACCTAAAACAGAAAGCAAAATTCTCTCTCCTTAAAAGACATACCGAACCTGAAAATGAAAACGCACATCCCCTGAATCCGTTCGACTGGTACTTTCCAACGCCTGTGACCAGATCACTTCGTATTCCAGCCGGTCAAAAGCGCCGCCGCGAACGCCGAATCCCGCCCCTTGAATCGTGGTGCTACTCTCTTCGCCCGGCAATGGGTCCTGGGTGCGGAGTGCGGCCATGTCGTAATGGAGATAGGGAACAAAAGAGACGGCCCCTTCTTCCACAAACGATGCAGCCACATCCGGGCCTCTGACTTCGAGGGTTGCATGAAAGGCATCGTCACCGACCTCTTCCGTCTCCTTATATCCCCGGACACTCTTCATCCCCCCGGCCGTGTATTGCTCGTTCGAAATCAGCGGCTGGTTGGCCAGTTGACCGTCGATTTTACCAAACAGCGAAAAATCCCAGGGCAGCGTCTGCGTCCTTTCGACACCGGCCGTGGCATACAAATAATTTCCCGTGGCTTGAAACCGTTTGACCTCGAACTCCCGCTGGTCCGTTACGAGGCCCCGAAAGGCCATATTCACGCCGAAACTGAACTGCGTCGTCCCGGTCTTGTCCGGCAAAGAGGAACTGTAAGAGATTGAAAAAGGCAAATAGGTAATGGGCGTATACACGGCGTCTTCTCCCGTTTCAAACCCCAGTTCCTCGTCGAAATCCTTGTAATCGAGCCCCAGTGTCACATTGTGGGCATACCTTCCCTTGGCCGGCAGGGGAATGACATACCGCCCGCCGATAATCGTACCTTCTCCGACCACGTTAAAACCGGACCCGAACGCCGTCTCGCTGTCCGAAAGAATGCCGTAGAGGGCCAAAAGATTCTTTGGGTTCCACGGCGTCGGCAACACGTAGGAAACGGCGACCGTTTGCACCTCGTCGGTATCTTTGGGAGCGGTTTGATACTGCAGGGAGATGGAATGTCCCGCTTGCCAGAGGTTATCATAGCTGATCGTGCCGTTTAGCCGGAGATTGGTCGTACTGTGCGTCCCGCGGTTGTTCAGCTCCAGATTCCCGTGGAGGGGCAATTGATCCTCGACCTGCAGCTCCACGTCGATGGTGTCCATCGTTTTTCCGGGAATCAGCATGGGGCTGATCTTCAGATCCGGGTTACGGTTCGCCACGGCCAGCTCCCGCTGCAAATCGGGAATATACAAAACATTGCCCGGCGACAGCGACGGCAGGTCTTCCAGGATCGTTTCCATGGTAAAATATCGATTTCCCGTTATGCGAATTCGGCGGATCTCGCTTTCCACCACCTCGAATCGCACGATACCGCTTTCCACCGTCTGTTCAGGGATGTTGACCAGCACGGCCGGATATCCTTCCTGGTGATAAAACCGTTCCAAGGCGTCCCGCGCCTGCTCCACATCCCGGGCCGTTTTGGATTGGCCGGAAAAGGGTTTCAGGACCGGCAGAATATCGTCTCTGCTGAAAAGCGTGTTTCCCTTAATGGCAAATCCCTTTATGTCGAATGTGATCTCTTCCGCCGGCGTTTCCGCCCCGGCTGTAAACGGCGAGATGATTACGGACAGAAGAAAACATAGGCAAAGCCAAAGCAATACGAGTCTTTTTGTCTCGAGACCATACAAAATTGTGACAGACATTATTACCTGGTTTGGAGGAACACCAACCGGGGCGAAGCCCCGCAGGCGCCAACGCCTGCCGGCAAGGCTGTGTACGGGACGGCGGCTGAATTCCAACAACGTGATTTCTTAGTGTTTGCAGGGCCTATTGCCCTTTACCCGTGGTTTTCTCTCAAACCAAAGCGCTTACACGATATTGCCCGCTCGCGAAATCCGGTCGCATTCGGAAAGCGACGAAGAAAGAGAAACCCCCGGATCGTACAACCTGTATTTATAGGGCCGACAATGTTACAATTTTATGACAAACAGGTACTAATCTATCGACATACACCAAAATTACTCAGACAGGATTTACAGGATCTACCGGATTTGAAAAACGTGGTATCCAGCCTTAGGGCTCGTGTCATGGAAAAGCTGAGATGTTCGGGGAGGCGTTTACGGGCGGCTTTCTTGTAATGAAAGCCTCCGACTCATGCCAAATTCAGGTAATAATTTGCAGGCTTCTCCCCCTCCGGAGATAGCGGGAGAAGCCTACACGGTGATCTCAAACGATCTTAGAGCCCGGCGTGGTGGATCTCTCCGGTCTCATACTTATGCTGAGCTTCTTTCAATGCCTGGCTAAAGGACGTCGCGTCCTTGTAACCGTTGACCTCGGCTAAAACCTCTCCCTCGGGAGAAAGAAGTATCGTGAGCGGATAGCCGGTCAACCCGTAAATTTCTTTGAGACCCGGATCCGGCGATTCCACCTTTGTCCAGACGAAGTGGTCCTTTTCCAGTTTAACCCTCGGATCGGTAAGCGTTTCCTCGAGAAGCTTCCTGGACCAGGAGCAGCTGGATTGATAGAGAACCAGGACCATCGGTTTTTCTTTTTCCTCGGCATGGGCAAGGCCTTCGTCATAGTCATCCTCCCAAGGGATATCAACGCCTTCGAAGGTGGCTGCCTTTGTCGAGGAAACCACCTCTAAATCCAGCATCAAGGTCTTTCCCGCCAAGGGGGGATTAAAATCCACCGTGAATTGACGCCCGTCGGTAGCCACCACCCGACCTTGCTTGTTCTCCAGGTGATATGCCGCACCCATCTTGGGATGAAGGGTCACCTCGATCATATCATCAACGACCTCGACGGTGGTCTTACCAAAGCGTTCCTCCACCTCGTTTTTCCGGGGGGTTAAAAAGACCGAAACCTCGTTTCGCGAAACCTCCGTTACGGTGGCATCGAGATACGGATTCAACTGATAGGTCTCGCCGACAATCGGCAGAGCCTCTTTCATCCTCGCCTGCCAATGCTTGGCTGCCAGCGTATCCGTCTGCGGATACCGTTTGACGGCATCGTATTCTTTCACCAAGGACGGATTCTTTGCCCCGAAGGCCCTCTGCGGCGGCAGGACAACCTCCTTCTTTTCGCCTACATCCATCCCCACCAAGGCCTCGCCCAGGCCGGGTATGGGGGCCTTTTTGCCTGCCAGCAGGGTCTCGGGGATATAGTGTTCTTGTTCTTGGAACCCAGTGTACTTCTCACGATTCGGGTCTTGCGCCACGCTCTTTAGCGTGGTGTGAAGTAAGCGGCCGTCGCCCAGTGCGGCGGTGAAGTGGACCTGCACGAGATCGCCCTCTTCTGCCGTTTTCACCTCCTCGTCCTTAAGAGCTGTCGATTTGTCCACCGAGGCAGCAACGGCCGTGTCAGTTGACGCATAATCGCCGCGCCCGGCACCCGCCCTTTCCGCGGCACCTTCCGTTTGAATCGCCTTTATCCCGTCCTCACCCGCTTTGCCCGTCTCTCTTTCCGATTCCGGGTCCTCTTTCACAACCATCCGGGACGATGCACCCGCCGGTTGGGCGAAAACGTCGCACACCAGCACTTCGCCGCCAAAAGGGTGGCTGTAATCCACCGTGAACATGCCCGGCTCAACCTCGCTGATCCGACCGATTTGGGGTCCGGTGCGCACCAGGTAGCCCTCCTTTGTATCGGTGCGGATCACATACCGGTCGTCTTGAGGGTAGACTTTCTTCTCCCCAAAGGGCGTTTGGACAGGCCCGTCCTGCTTCGGTTCAAAGGCGATCACCACCTCATCGACCGTCACGGTAGTCACTTTGCCGGTCATGCCTTGATACATCCCCACCGACATCCCCACCTCCGGCGGTCGCCCGCTGCCGGTTCGCGGCATGAACTCGTCTCGGGCCAGACGCAGTTGTCTCGGCACCGACCGCGCACGCCTAAGGCGAATCATGCGTTCGGGTTGCGGCACCTCCATCTGGGCCTCCGCCGTCACTTCCACTGAGAAGCGTTTTCCTATCCCTTTTCCGATAACGGCCTCCGACAGTGCTTCCGCGATCACCTCATGAAGGCCCTTGAGCTGCATCGACGGAAGGTTCCGCACTTCATCGGGGATCGGGCCTTGCGGGTCCTCACCGGCAATCAGTTCCAAAGGCTCATATGTTCGCCGGGGCAGGAACAGCCCGAGGTCCGCCCCGGCCGCCTTCAGTTCTTCCGCCCGGGATTCCTCCGTGGTGGTCAAAACAGGCCCTTCCTTGATCCGGCACGTGTAGTCGACCTCAAGGGGATCGCCGACTGCAATCGTCCGGCTCGCCGACCGGGTACCCACGTGACCGCAGCCGAACGACGCGACTATAATCGTGCACAGAGGAAGGAAGAGAAAATGAATGCCTTTCAAATTTAAAATAAAGAATCGCATGGTTGATTCACTCCTTACGTAAGTCGATTTATTGAATTGGTAACACAAGCTCCGGAAGACTCGAAACATTGCAGGATCGTCGGTCCTTCTCTATTCCTCTATCCTGGAATCCTTCAACCCTTCCGATGCGAAACGAAAGAGTGAAAAGAAAGGTGGGGCGTCAATGTAAGCGACGCCCCACCGCTATGAGATTATTAAAATGTCACAAACTACTTCGGCGTCGGGTAAGCAGTATCCGACGACTTCTTCACCGTCATTTCGCCGTCCGTGGACCAGTAGTTGGCCTTCTGGCCGAAGTCGACGTTGTTCAGGTTGGCCGGGTCGCCGGCGTAGGCCAAGATGGCGTCCGCAAGACCCTGCTCCACGCCGTTGACCTGGTCGTCATCGTAGAAGCAGCTCTGGCCGCCCCAGTAGGTGTACTCGCCCCACTTGACCTTCTCGCGGGTGGGCTCGACACCCTCGAACTTTACGGTGTGGCAGTTGTTGACGTCGTCGTTTGAAAGGACCTTGTCCGCGTCCACGTAGCCGACACCGCCGTTATAAAACTCGATGCAGTCCTCGGTAAGGTCCGTGGAGGAGCGGTAGTGCCAGACCACCGGCTCGGAACCGTTGGGGTCCGTGGCCTCGGGGGACTCCCCGAACTTCCAGAAGGAGCCGGCGCCGCCGACTGTGGCGTTCTTGATGTTGGCATCCCCGCGGAAGACCGCCAGATCCAGCGTGGCGTGCGTTCCGGAGCCGGCGTGCCGCATGCACTGGACGATCGGAAGGTCCGGGTACCAGGGGCCGAAGTCCTGCCAGTTGTTGACCTGGTCGGAAAAGATCAAGAGCGCCTGGAGGCGGCTCAGGTTGTCGATGGGCATCTCGGTGCAGGTATTGTCGGCCGAATCGAGTTGGCCCACAGTCACGCTGGGGCAGTCCTCAGCGGCCTCGCACGACTGGCCGTTTCTCTCGCCGCCCGCACAGGAGCTATCAACACACTTGAAGTAGCTCACGCAGTCCGCCGAAGCATCCGCGAGCGCGCCAGCCGGCGGGCAGGCCCCGTCCATGAGCACGACATTGCCGCTGGCGTCGTTCTCGTAGCGGGTGTCGTGAATACAGGCATCGCCGGTCACCTCGCACAGGCCCGTGGCCGTGTCGCAGCGCTGGGCGCCCTTGACACACTGCCATCCCCACTTGTTGTAGGAGACGTGGTCCGCGCTGTCGTAGACCGGCGCGGTGCAACGGGTCTTCGTCACGGAGTTGTTCACGGAAAAGCCGAAGGTCACGTTGAAGGGGCTGACCTCGACCATGTTGGGGTACTCGGAGGTGTCCCAACCGAAGCCGGCCGCCTGGCCGTAGGAGGTTTCGCTCGATGTGCAATCGCCGGTGCGGCAGTTTTCGAGATAGCTCTTGTTGTCGCCCCAGTCCGCGGCGCGGCCGTCTTCCCAGCCCGTGGAGGTCTGGGTGATGGAGGTACACTGTACGTCGGAGCAGCCGATGGTCAGGCCCAGCTGCTGGGTGCCCGTACAGTCCCAATCTTCTTCTGTGGTAAAGTCACAGGTGCTCGGGTCCGGCTGGGTCGCCAGCTGTTTGCCCGGTGCGTTGGAGCATCCCCAATCCGAGGCGACCTGGGTATAGAAAAAGTAGACCTCGTCGTTGCCGGTGCCGTTGGGGACGTCCGTGCAGTTCGTTCCCCAGGTGAAGGCTTTCTTCTTGCTGGTGCCCTCGATCTTGGCCTCGGCGCATCCGAGTTGGGTGGTCATGAAGGCCTTGGAGGCCGTTTTCCAGAATTTTCCCTGGGCCGAGGCCCCGCCGATAGCAACGTTATACGTGTCGGCGGCGGCCGTGCCGCACATCAGGCCGAGGCCGGCCACGCCCAATGCGGCACCGGTAAACATTTTCTTTAAAATACCTTTCATTGTTGTACCTCCTAGTTAATCAGTATGAGTGTTCGAAATTGCGCCTTCATCGGCGCGTCCATCAAGTTACCTACGCCTTTTTCCTGCGGACACCAAAAAAGCCCAGAAGACCGGTACCGAACAAGAGCACGGCGCCAGGCACCGGCACCTCCGACACCACCAGGGAGCCGTCGGCGGGGTCCAGGTGCAGCTCGAACTCCGTCAGCTGGGTCAGGGTGTTCTTTGGGTCCGTCTTGTCGAACCCGTACAGGAACATGTTGCCCAGGCCGGCCAGCTCTGCGTTCC
>CAYTTQ010000038.1:0-12280 GCA_964440795.1 uncultured Desulfobacterales bacterium
ATTCGCCTCTCCGGAAGACTGCCTCAGGTACCTGGCTCAACTTCGCTGGCCGGATGGATTCGTTTGTCCTCAATGTGGAGGCCACACTGCATGGACAACCTCCCGTGAACTCTGGCATTGTCGGGCATGCAACCGGCAGACTTCCGTTACCGCCGGCACCATTCTGCATGGCGTCCGCAGTCCTTTGACCTTCTGGTTCAGGGCGATGTGGCATATAACAAGCCAAAAGTATGGTGCCAACGCCCTTGGTCTGAAGCGGACGCTGGGACTTGGCAGCTACCAGACCGCTTGGGAGTGGCTTCACAAGCTTCGCCGTGCGATGGTCCGACCTGGTCGCGACCAGTTGATGGGGACTGTCCAGGTCGATGAAACCTACGTTGGGGGAAAAAGAAAACCAGGAAATCGCGGTCGCGGAGCAGCGGGGAAGGTCGCCGTTGGAATCGCCGTGGAAGACAAGGAGCTCGAAGGAATCGGGCGGATTCGTTTGGCTGTTCTGCCTGACGTAAGTTCGATCTCGCTGGAAGCCTTCGTTGAGACCGCTGTGGCGCCTGGCAGTACTGTGATCACAGACGGCTGGAAGAGCTACGGCGGCCTTCCTGCCAAAGGCTATCGACATGAGGTATGTGAAGATCCAAAGGAGTTGGCCCTGCCGCATCTGGTTGCGTCTTTGCTTAAGAACTGAACACGAGCACTTCGGCATACTGCATGGGTTCTCCGTCGTCATAGAAAAACTCTGCAGTTACGGCGACAGCCGTTTCCAAGACCCGATAGCTTGTCCCATGGGCTCCTGCAAAATGGACAGAAAAAGTCAAGAGATAGACCCATAGCCCTAACAGAACAAAACACCGCTGCACATGCTTCATTATTGAACCTCAAACACAAGAAATGTAGTAAAAAGATGATAATCCTTTTCCGGATCGTCCTTGGTGGGAACCTTGTGCCCTACCATTAAGAGATGTTTCCCCTTTTTGGTTATCTTCATGTGACCGATGCCGTTGCTGTCGGTCTGGATTTGGTCCTTGTCCTTGCTGAAAACCACAACATTTGCCAACGGTTTCCCGTCAAATACCGCCCGGACGGGAAGTTCGCCGCCTACAGGCATACCCAAAGGATCTTCAAGGGGAATCAATTCAAATGTTATTCCAATCGGTTTGGTATTCCCGGTCCCTTCTGTGAACAGGACCTTCCCGTAATGGGTCGAAAAAAATGAATCAACCACCCGGAAGCCGGCTTTTTCTGCTTCCGTTCTTCGTAATAACTTTTTACCCTGCGTCGTATAGACCCTGTACCCCCAATCGCAGGTAACACCAACAAGTGAAACATCCTTACTGATCCGAAACAGAACCCGCTCCGCTTCGTCTATTCTCTGGATTTTTTCCGCAGGTATTCTGGTTCCCTCCGGACTGAATGCTATAAAAGTCTTGACGCACTCGGGTTTATAAGGGTCAAATCTTTCAGGAAGGCTTCCGCGGGCGACTACATAGGAATCGTCGGACCTCACCACCCAGAGATGGTGGGCATATGCAGCGCTTTCCGTAAAAAAGCCCAGCAAGGCGCATGCGAAAAAGACTCTGATCCAGTTCATGTTGTTTTCTCCTTGAAACATGCCTGCAGGGCTTGCCGTTCAAAACCTTGTAACCTGCAGCACATCCATTGTTTCCGTGATTGCTGCCCGGAAACGCCTCTGCGGGACCCCGAGCAGCCGTTTTACCTCTCCTGCGGTGTTTAAAACGCAAACTTCAGGCCGGCGGTCACTATAGCACCCGGGGCGATGGTGTCAGGGTCGCCGGCGCTTCGAAATATGGAGTACTCCTTATCGAAGATGTTTTCCGCATTTACATAGACGGTGAAGCGATCCAGGAATTTGCGCGAAACCGAAGCATCCAAGGTGAAATAATTACTTTCTTTCAGTGTGTTTTCATCGTCGAAATAAATGTCGGCATAGTAATTGGCAATCAGCGAGATATTCACCAACTGGGGATTTTGATACCGGACCCCGAAATGCGTCTTGTGCCGAGGGTCGTTCGTCAGGTAGTTGCCTTCCAGGGCAGGATTGTTTTCGTCTTTTGCCACTTCGGAGATGTTATAGGTGTAATTGGCAAAGAGCGTCACATCGTTGACGGGGCCCCATTGCAGCTCGGCCTCGATGCCGTGAATATCGACTTCGCTGATGTTGTCGTATTTATATTCCTTGCGACTGTCGACTTGTTGGAGGAGGCGGTCACTGATGTAGTCCTTGGCAAAGGACTGGTAGAATGTGAGCTTGCCCCATAGCTTGTCCGTCAGAAAACGCTCGGCGCCCACATCATAAGACCAGATCTCTTCCGGTTTCAGGTTCGGATTGGCCTCGCGAAAAAACTTCCCCCCTCGGCGCACGTGAACCTTGTATAGCTCAAACAGGCTGGGGGCACGAAACCCTTTTCCGCCCGAAGCCCGCAGGGTGGTCCTGTCGTCCGCGTGGAAGGCAATCCCGAGTTTGGGCGAAAAACTTTCTTCTTTCTCGGTGTCATATCTTGTGTCATACGGCGCCCGCTCGGCCTGTTTGCTGGTATTGTAGTTGCGCCCGTCCGATGTCTCGATCCAATCATATCGGCCGCCCACATTGACGATCAAGTTGTCGTCAAAAAACCGGAAGTCGGCATTTAAGAAAGGTGCAATGAATCGTTGTTGGCCTTCGGCTCCGACTTGCCGAACAGGCTCGAGATGATCTTCATCATAGTCCCAGTTGACCTCCTTGTAGGCCGCGCCCACGGTAAGCTGCACCGGCTTCGAGTTCAGGATCGTGCCCTGCAGGTCCATACCCCAAGTGGAGACGTCTCGGAAATTTTCGGTCCGCTGCAGATAATCATAGTCCGGGCCTTGGTCCTGAAAGGCCGTTTTGTCCGCACGGTTGAGATAAAGGAGGCCCTTCAGCCCGAGGTTGTCCCCCGTGTTGGTGTAATTCATCCAGTATTGGCCCAGTTGCAGGTCGTTGTGAAAAAACTTGCGGCCCTGGCCCGCGTCCTGATCGAAATACAGTGCCGCAATAGAAATATCGGAAGACGAGGTCAGATCATAAGTCGCCTTGCCCAGCACCTTGCCCGCCTCACGGTACCGTTTGATGTTATAACTTTCCACCCGATCGGTCATGTAAAAGCCGTCACTCTCCTCATAGCCGCCTGCCAGCATGAGTCCAAGGTCGTTGAATCTCTGGCTGTGATAGGCAGAACCGCTATAGGTGTCCCCGGTTCCGGCCGTTACATTGAGCGACGTTTGTCTCTGCGATTTCGGCTTTTTGGTGATGATATGGACCACGCCCCCCAGGCCTTCTGATCCATACATGGCCGAGGTCGGCCCCCTAACAATTTCGATGCGTTCAATGGTTTCCTTCGGGATGTGGCCCCAGGCCACCCAGGCAATGGCATTGTTGAAATTGTCGTTCTGCGGCACTCCATCCACCAGTATCAAGGCTCTGTTGTTGCCTACGCCACGCATTTTCAAAGGGCTTACGATGCCGTTTGTCTGAAGTCCGTAATGCCGAAAATTATACATGCCCGGCACGCTGCGAACAATGTCCTCCACCCGGTCGAAGGGCGAAGCCATAAGTTCCTTGTTGGAAATGACCGTCACGCTTTGCGCTGCATCGAACACCGGCATCTCCGTCCGGGTGGTCGAAACCACCACTTCACCCAGACTGTACGGCTCTTTTGGCTGTTCTTGGGCGAATAGGGGTAACGGGTATCCGAAAACAAAAAGCATCAATACAATACCGATCCATTTCAACTGCTTCATTTTCTCTCTTCCTCCTCTTTCAACAACTCTTGAATCATTAGGCCCAAAAGTCCCTCGGCAGATTATAAGCAAGGTGAGTTGACGAACGTCGGCACAAAGAGTATGTTACCAACGGTTCCCTTTTCGGGGGCCACCTCGGAGAGACGGCCTGCTGTCCTTGACCGGGGGCAGGCGTCTTTCCCTCGTCAACAACACCGGTTCTTCCAAAGAGTACTTGATTACTTGATCACCTCCTCTCAAAAAAAAGCCACGAAGCCAGGTCACCTTTGTTCGGATGCCAGCCTTCGTGGCTAGGACTTTCTATTTTATTTGGTTGTATCTAAATAAACGTGAGGCGGCTTCTACCGCCCATTATTATATTCTTTGGTATCATTTCGAGAATGATATGTCAATATATTTGGGATGTCGCCCAGAGAGTGAGCGCATTAAGTAGCGTATTCTTCTTTTTGTGTCCTTATGATATGCAAACGAACTTTTCACTTTGTTTACATAAACCCGTTCAATGGTGTAATAGGCTTTTATGAGAGGAACCTTAATGGCCTGGGATACAAATTCCGTCATTACCAGAATACGTTTCGGCCTGTGATTGGCTAACTTTTTCATTGTTTTATATCAAAAACCATGCTAGATTCTGTCAATACTAGAATTTAGTAGGGTTATTTTTCTGTCTTTTCCAGAAAAGGGTCGAACAATGGAAGGGCATGTACTTCGTATCTTGCAGGCCGACAACCCGTGGTTATCCGGTGGAGATTTGAGGGCGTGGTGTTCTCTGCACCTTCCGAAACGGTTTGTTCCGAGAACCACGCTCATCCCTGACACGCAGCCTCTGTCCTGGTCGTCGGGCCAAGACAAGCCGGTAAGTCCACACTGATATGGCATCATCTCGCCTCGCAAGACAGGCCGTTTGTCGGAGGAAAACGGGCAGAAATAAAGAGTGCGCCGAAGGTATTTTTCGTAGACAACGGCATCCGAAACATCTTTTTTGGTGGCTTCCAACCATTGGACACCAGAGCTGACACAGGACAGCTGATCGAAAATTTCGCCTTTACTGAAATAACAAAAACCATTCATCCCCTTTTGGACAGTGTTCGCTATTGGCGCAGCAAGGCAGGAGCTGAAGTGGACTTCGTCATTGAACACCAGGGAAGGTTAGCCGCGTGTGAAATCAAAGCAGGAGACCCGAGAGAAAAGATTCCCAGATCCTCTTTAAGCTTCATAGAGGCCTATGAACCGGACATCTTTGTGATTGTCGGGAATGCGGAACATCCTGCAAGGAAAGTGGGCAATACGCTGGTTCGTTTTGAAAAACTCTCTCACCTGGCTGCGGTCATCGGAGAATGGCGGACGGAAGGTAAAAGATAAACGGTTTGCCGGTTGGCCGGTTTAGCCGGTTGGGCCGGTTGGCCGGTGTCCGGTTCCCCAGCGGTTCCATGATCATAAAGCCTTGGGGGGAGGTGGGTAAAGAGAGATTATTTTGTTTCGCTTTAAAAACGAACGGATATCCATTGTCTATAGCATTTCAAACCAGGGTGTCTATGAGATAAACAAAGAAAGTAGTACGCTGTCTTTTCCGGGCAATTCTTTACCGGACCACTCACGAAAGCGACCAATGGCCCAACCGGCACACCGGCTCAACTGACTCAACCACCCTACATCAGCTCAAAGACGATCGTCAACTCCAGGGGCAGATCTTCGCTGAAAAAGCGTCTCGGCGGCTTTGAAAAGGGTGCGGCCGCGTAAACCGCATCTACCGCAGCGCTGTCAAGATCCGTGTTTCTGGAATGCTTGACAATTTCCACATCCCGCACGCCACCCTCGGTAGTAATGACAAAACGGAGCGTCACCCGGCCCTCGATGTTTCGCACCCTCGCTTGCGGGGGATACTTCTTATGCCTTTCAATCCTGAGCCTTACCATCTCCAGGTAGTTCTGGGCCGTCAGGAAGTCTCCCGCCGCTTCGTCAACAAGGGATCCGGGCGCCCAGTTGGCCACATCGACACCCTCTGTCTCCGGGACTTCGGGGGCCCAGATCCCTTCCACCAGGGTGTCCGGCAGATTCTTTTCGCGAGGCTCCAGCTTCATCGGTTTCATACGAGGTACCCGCTGGGGACTCACTTTGAGTCGTTTAACATCCTGGACCTCCGGTGTCTTCGGCCGGAATCGAGGTCGCGGGATGTCTCTTCCCGCCGGATTGGAAATATCCCGCATGCTAAGCTCAATATACGTCAGTGCCTTGGAGTTATATAACCCGCTCACATGCAGAAAGATAACTACATGCACTAACAGCGAGACGGCAATGAGGCCGCGTAGGAGCCAATTTGGTTTGTTTTTTGGCCTATACATGTTGGTTAGCCAGTTCACCAGTTTGCCAGTTTAGCCGGTTCAAACTAATCTTTTCTAAGATATCTGATTAATCCATCGATCATTTTTCGTACTTTGGTGCACTGAGCGTAAGTAGAGTTAAAGGTTTCATCGTCAATGTACGCTTGATCTAAGGCGATATAAAGGCAGTTTTGTACCTCCGAACAGGACCGGCGCGAATAAGTCAGAAATTTGACAAACTCCTTATTTGATCTGGAATCAAAACCTTCCGAAATGTTGTTCATTACAGATATTGCGGCACCGGTAATTTGTCCCGAAAGCCTGAAATCCTTCGCGAAGATCGCACTCTTGGTATATTCATAAACTTTCCGAGTAAGTTTTCTCGCCTCCTGCCAACATTCCAAATCCTCGAACTTCTTCACCTTCATCTTTGAACTCTCAATTCCACGACTAACCTCCTGCTCCTCCTGCCTCAACCGGCAAAACGGCTCAACTGTCGAACCAGGTTAACCGGCTCAACTGGCTCAACCGGCAAAACGGAAGAACCGTCTAAAACTCCTTCTCCGTAGCCAAACACAGTCTCCCCGCCCCGGCGGCTTTGGCGATGTCCATGACCTTGACGGCCTTGTTTAACATAACGGCTCGGTCTGCTCGTACCACCACCAACTCGTTGGGCCGGCCTGCGATACGTTCCTTGATTCGGTCAAACAGATTGGCCAGGGTTATCTCTTCCGTTCCCAAGAAGGCTCTGCCGTCCTTGGCAACGTAAATCGTTATCGGTTCTTCTGTTTGCGGCGCCGAGGCCTTGGCCTGGGGAAGCTTGATCTTGATCCCTTCATCCACCATGAAGTTGGTCGTCAGCAAAAAATATATCAATAGCATAAAGACAATATCGATAAGCGACGTCAATGGCGCCTGGATTTGATAGCGCTTTCTTTGCTTTCGCTTAGAAAACATCTACAACCTCCTCATTTCCTGTTCGGGAGAACATTTGTTGTCTCGTATGCCGAACGCTTCTAGTGGGCATGGCTATGCGTATGTGTATGTTTATGAAATCCGTTATGTCCATGAATCCGGTAACCAACAGACTTTACGAAGACGACGGCGCCGTCTTGAAGCTGGGCTTCGTATTTGTCCACCCGACCAACCAGATAGCTGTGAGCGACCATGACCGGGAGCGCCACGGCGAGCCCCAGCGCCGTTGTCAGCATGGCTTCCCAAATGCCGCCGGCCAAAACGGCTGCATTCACTTTACCGCCCATCTCCTGAATGACCATAAAGGCCTTGATCATGCCGAGAACCGTACCCAACAACCCCAGCAGCGGCGTAATGTTGCCGATTGTCGCTAGGGCTTGTAAATAGTGTGACAATCCGCGCACTTCTTCTTCGGTTGCGTGAGAAAGGACGGTCTCCAATGTCTCACGGTCCTGGTCCTTGACCTCCATGGCATGTGTCAGGACCCGGCCCATCGGTTTATCATCCGAACTGGCCAGATCATACGCTTTCTGATCTTCACCATCCCTCAGATAATTGCCCACCTTCTCGACTAAGCCGTACCCCCGTATCTTGACCCGGCTGAGCCGAATCAGGCGCTCCAAGAAAATCGCCAGCGCCAATACGGAACAAAGCAAGATGGGAACCACTAGAACACCGCCTTTTGCAAGAAAATCAAACATGATATCCTCCATTCGGTTGGCCGGTTGAGCCGGTTCAGCCGGTCTGCCGGTCACCTTTGCGCTTTGTGAGATGTTTGATGAAATCAATCATCCTTTTCGCAACAAAACTAGAATCTCTCGCGAACGTTTGCCTTTGTGTCTGTAAACAAATTCTCAAATCCCCTAAGGGCTCGCGCAAAACCACATTCGTATCTGACATCTCTGCGAAGTGGTCACCAATTACTACCGGCTAAACCGGCAAACCGGACAACCGTTTAACCTCCACACTTTCTCACTCTCCCAACTGCTCATCTCCCGCCACTTTTTCCATATCCGGCGTGCCGTCATAGTTCAGATCTTTCGATCGCTTCACCAGCGCCTCGGTTTCATCATATTCCTCCCAGACATCGGGTTTTCCATCACCGTTGGTATCCTCTTCGACTCGTTGAATTGCTCCGCCTTCGTAATAAAACCAAGTATCCACTTGGCCGTCCTTATTGGTATCTTTTTCAGCCCGGACAGCCTTTTCCTCCTCGTCATAAAACCAGGTAATCGTGAACTCTCCTGCGCCTTCGTCGTCTTCTTGGCTTTTTTCCAGTTTTCCTTCCTGCGTGAAGTACTCCCGCAGGTCCCAGGCGCCATCGCCATTTTCATCGATCTCCTTCAGCCGAATCACGTCATCTTCGTAGCAATACCGACCTTCGGGCTTGCCGTTTCCGTCTGCGTCTAATTCCATAACCATCGTCCAGGGCTCTTTTTGAAACCACTGCGTAATCTCAAAACGGCCGTCTTTATCTTGATCGCGCAATAACTTCTGCTTGTCACCGTCTTTATAGAAAATCTTTACATCCACCTGACCCTTCCCGGACTTGGCCTGCTCGACCCGCACCAGAGCGCCCTTTTCATACGTCTCCCACGTGTCAACGTTGCCGTCCAGGTCCGTATCGCTTTCTACCTTTTTCTTGTTCCCTCGCCTATCGAAAAAGATCTTTACATCGGGCTTTCCGTCTTTGTTATTGTCCTGTGTCTGCACAGCCAGCCGGCCCTCTCTAAAGTGGGAAATCGTTTCTTGAAATCCGTCACCATCACTATCGTAGGAAACCTTAAGCGGCTGACCATCTTTATAAGTTCTTACACGGTCAATGCGCCCGGTAAATCGGGTGTCTTCTGCCATCTTAATAATTTCGCCTTCTTCATCGAAAGTTAGAAAGATGTCCTTTTTACCGTCAAAGTTGGTGTCTTTTTCCTGACGCCTAGGCATCCCATTTTCAAAGCGGGTAAACACATCAAACCGGCCGTCGGCATTGGTATCCTTTTTTTGTTTTACGGGGTTTCCGCCCTTGTATTCCGTGACGACCTCATAACGGCCATCGTCGTCGGCATCCTTTTTTTGTTCTCGTAATTCTCCCCCTTCATAAAATCTGAAAAGCTCCATCTTGCCGTCCCCATCGTGATCGTGGCGGCTTTCACGAGGCATGCCCTCTTCATCGAAAAACGTCTCTTTTTCAATCCGACCGTCTCCGTCCCCATCTACCCGATTTTTTAACGGTTTTTCATTGCGATAGGTTTGCCAAACATTCGTCTTGCCATCCCCGTCGGTGTCTCTGGTACTACGGGCCGGTTTTCCTTCTTCGAAATGGTAGACGCTATCGAACCGACCGTCTCCGGTCGTATCCCGCTCCATTTTAAGGGGCCGCTCTTCACTGTCAAAGGCAATGACCAGCTCCAACTCACCGGTCTCTAATGAGGTCCGCTCATGGCGGACGCGCTTCTCCGTTTCAAAACGATCCCATGCGTCCATTTTGCCGTCCTGATCCCGGTCCCGCTCCATACGCACGAGCTTACCTTCTTCGTAGTGCTGAAAGCGATCCATAATCCCATCGGCGTCGCCGTCCACCGCCAATTTTAGTAGCTTTCCGCTATCATCGAAGGTCGCAATCTGGTCTATTTTTCCGTCCTCGTTGGTATCCCTTTCCATCGTCTTTGTCTCGGCATACCCGGATGTCGGATAAATCAATACCAGCACACATACAATCAATAGACAGTTCAATGGATTAATCCTGACACGCGTCATATAGACTTCGTCCGCCCTTGTAATCTTGTCGTCTTAAATGACCGAAACATGGCACAAAAAAAGCCAGGTTGTCACGGGCTTCTGCCCAGTCGCCTTCCTGGCTTGGTCTTTCCTCTTTAATTGTCTCTACTAAAACGCCGGCCACCTTCTTGGCGCCAAATTGGTTTTTATTATACGCAACAATTTCCTTATAGTCAAGAGGGGAAGACAAAGGTTTGGTTTTTGGTTTCCTCGCTGACGACGTAAAGCATAGGAAACATCGAGACAAACATAGCCCCCAATCACCTCAAAAACGGCGTTTCACCGTCCTGGAAGACGTATTCTCGAACCATAGTCGTATCGACGGAACGGCGCATGATATCGCTGAAAAGTTCAACGACGTTACCCAGCTCGAACCTGGCAACATGAAAATCGAAGTCCCTCAGCTTCTTGTAAAACCGGTCCCCAATGATCGGGACGGTTTCCAGGCTGATATGACTGGAATCGCCTAAAGACAAAGAATCGGCAAAATGGTGGATTAAGAGATAGAAGCATGCCGCCGACATATACTTTGCGTTCGGCTGACGGTAGATCTCGGGGTGGAATCGGGACACATGGAGATCCGCTTTTTCCCGATTGTAAGAAAAAACAATAGACGTCGAAATCGTTTCCTCGGAAACACGCTCGTTGACGAAATATTCGATGCAGGATCGCTCTCTAAAATAGAACAAGGAAAAGCGCCGCAGCAGAAGAGGGACGTTGGTGCGCATAAATTGTGATTCGGGCCTGATCATGTGGCCCCCTTTTAAAGCGCCATCCTATTTATAACAGAGAAACAGGCGGGCGTCCAGTGCCTGCAACAACAAAATCCTGCACCACCCCACAATTTCGAAGCGTTGCACTGGGTGCGAAACTTGAGTTATTTACTTTTCCCGTACGTTGGTCCCTTGTCCCGCCGTATTTGAGTCGCGTCATAATCAAAAGCAGATTCTATAATTTCCTGCCTGGAGGCCTAATACCTAGATTGTGCCGGCGATTCGTCGGCACAACAGTCTGTGTTCGTCCGTGTGTGTCTGTGGCTAATCCTTTCTTAAAATCCGTTACCGAAAATCCGCCTTCACCCTGTATTTCTTCATCCGTTTCCATAGGGTTACACGACTGACTCCCAGGATATCCGCCGCCTTGGCCTGATGCCCCCCGTACGTTTCAGGGCCTCAATCAATTGTTCCCACTGGGACGGCGGTATCGCCCCGCTGTCCTTATTCCGGCGGCTTTAGCGAGATGCCCCACTTTTTCATATACTTCCAAACCGAAGTCCTGCTTAGGCCCACCTGGCGGGCCACCTCGGCCTTGTTCCATCCCGTTTCGTTCAGAAGTTCCAGCAACACCTCGCGAGAGAGTTTCCTTTTCGGTTCTCTCGCCCCCCGGGAGGGAGGAAGCCGAATCCCCTGGGAATACTCTATCTGACGGATTTCCACGGGCAGATCGAAGATGTCGATATCCTCTCCTGAACAAAGTACAAAGGCATGTTCAATCGCGTTTTCCACCTCTCTCACGTTTCCGTACCATGGATAGTCCATTAGCAGCCGCATGGCCGGGTCGGAAAGCCCACGAATCCGTTTGCCTGTCTGCTCATTTTGGAGGGTAATGAAATGGTTAACCAGCAACGGGATATCTTCTTTCCGGTCCCGTAGTGGGGGGATGTGGATGGGAAATACCTTGAGGCGATAAAAGAGGTCTTCGCGAAACCTGCCCTCACTCACCTCACCATAGAGATCCTTATTGGTAGCGGCAATAATACGGATGTCGATGGTTCGACTCACTGATTCGCCGACCCGCTCAATCTGCTTTTCCTGTAGGACCCGTAAGAGCTTCACCTGAATGTAAGCGCTCAACTCGCCGATCTCATCCAGGAAAATGGACCCTCCCGAGGCCTCTTCGAAACGTCCCAGGCGGTTTCGAACGGCCCCGGTGAAGGCACCTTTTACATGACCGAAGAGTTCGGTTTCCAGCAACGATTCAGGAAGCGCACTGCAATTGGCCGTCACAAGGGGCATGTTCGCCCTCTGGCTGTTGAAGTGAATGGCGCCGGCCACCAACTCCTTCCCGGTCCCGCTTTCCCCTTGAATCAAGACGGTGGCTTCACTTCGGGCGGCTGCCATAATCGCCGAAAACACCCGCCGCATGGCGTGACTCTTGCCCACGATATTGTCAAGGCTGTGGACCTCTCCCAGCCGGCCCATGGCTGCCTGGGCCTCCTGGCGTGCCTTATAAAGTTCGGTAAGATCCGTTACCGTCTCCACGACACCGATAACCTTGGCGTGCTCGTCCTTGACCACACGGGCGCTTTTTAATACCGGGACGTCATGGCCGTCTTTATGACTCAAAAAACACTCCTTTCCGTCCACGGCTCCCCGTTCAAATATACCGCATTCTCTCAAACCGCTCGGGCATGTTTTGGCCAAACACCGGCTGAAATT
>CAYTTQ010000038.1:12380-25959 GCA_964440795.1 uncultured Desulfobacterales bacterium
CGCTATCGTTACCATAACGTTACGTAACGTTACTTTCAGCATAAAGTAACGGTTGGCCGAATGTCAATCGCTTTTCCGTTCGGCACCTTTGGCCACGCCGACAAGTTTTTTATTACTTAATTTCAATGACTTATAAAAGACGCATACTGGCCGGGAGGCACAAACACGAATTTCACGCCCCATGGCACGGATGGTGAAAACAAAGGGAAGTAACGAAACGGCGAAGCCAAAGGGCTGCCACCTAACACGATTTATACCATCGGGACGTCAACCGGATGAAACCAACGCAAATTGCGCCCAAGCAGCAGTTGGAGGATCTGACCCAAAAAGGGGTATGGCTGATTGATTTCGGCGCCCCCTGGTGTGTGCCCTGCCGTGTCCAGGAGCCGATCTTGGAAACGGTGGCCGAAACATTCGACCGAAAAGCGTCCGTTGCCCAGATGAATGTTGACGAAAATCAGGAAACGGCTCAGCGACTCGGCATTCGAAGCATTCCAACGCTGGTGCTCTTTAAGAACGGCAAGGAGATACAACGGTTTATCGGCATTCAGTCCCAAGAAAAACTTTCTTCGGCCATAGCGGAAATCTTAGATTGATCCGTATCGGGTCTGTAGGGAACGATTCATGTGGAAACTTCTTCAACAGATTAGCAAACATCTGATCATCGCCATTCCGGTAATGATGCTCCTTGGTTTTCTCTTCGGTATGACCTGGGACGCGAAATTTTTAAAGAGTCTGATTATCCCGTTCACCTTCCTGATGGTCTACCCCATGATGGCGAATCTGAAAATAAAGAAGGTGTTCGAGGGGCGAGATGTCAAGGCCCAGATATGGACAAGATGGCAAAATGTGAAGTTATTTTTGCGCGAACCCTAAAGGGAGGAGGATGATCATGAAAAGGATGTTCCGGGAGTTTGAACTGGATGGTCTGAAGTTAACCAATCGCTTTGTATTTCCGCCGATCAAACTCGGATACGGAAGTCCGGACGGTACGGTTACTGAGCGGCAATTGAATTTCTACAAACGACTCGCAACCAACGGACCGGCTTTGATCATCTCCGAACCGGTTCCGGTCACTCCGGAGGGAAAAGAACACCCGAAACAACCTTGTGTCCATCTCCCGGAAAGTACAAAAGAACTACGCAAACTCGCCGATGTCATCCATGACCAGGGCCGCCTGGCTTGTCTTCATCTCAATCACGGTGGGGCGGCGGCCAACCCCAAGCTCATTGGGTGCTCTCCCAAAGCACCCTCGGTAATGACTTGCGTGGCGAGGAACGAGAATGTTTCAGAAGCCCTGCAGGCGGAGGAGATCGCCCTGATTGTTTCAGGTTATTGCACTGCCGCCCAAAAGGCGAATGAAGCCGGATTTGATGCCATTGAAATACAGGGCGGTCATGGCTATCTCATTTCGCAGTTCCTGAATTCAAGGCTCAACAAAAGGGAGGACGAATTCGGCCGGGAGCGGAGCCTTTTTGCACGCCAAGTTTTTACTGCCGTACAGGAAGGGGCCCCTGACATGCCCTGGATACTACGAATTTCCGGCAGTGAAATGTCTCCTGAATACGGTATCAGCCAAGAGGACCTGTTGCCCCTGTTGAAACTGGCGGAATCGTTCAACGTGCGCGCAATTCATATAGGGATGGGCAATGCGTGTTTTTCGCCGCCCTGGTATTTCCACCATGGCAGCCTTCCCCGCAAACCCCAGCTCGAGGCATTGGCCTGGGTTCGCAGTCAAACCTCCCTGCCCCTCGTTGTGGCGGGGAGAATGGGAACCAAAGAAGCCATCCGGGATGTCCTGGACCAAAGGCTTGCCGACCTTGTTGCCCTGGGAAGACCTTTGCTGGCGGACCCGGAATTGATTGAAAAGTGGCAAAGCGGACAGGACGATGAAACCATGTTTTGCGGCTACTGCCTGCAAGGCTGTCTCAACCAGTTAAAAACGGGCAACCCGTTGGGGTGTAATTTCAATCCTGAACTGGGGCTGCCTGCAGTGACGCCGACGACTGATTCCAAAAAGGTCCTGATTGCCGGTGGCGGCCCGGCCGGAATTAGTGCTGCGCTCTACTTGACTCGAAGGGGACACACCGTTACCCTTTCGGAACGTAAAGATGCCCTTGGGGGACAATTTGATCTGGCCTGGCGAGCCCCGGGGAAGGCAAGTTTGAAAGCCAGCCTCGATTCCCTTTCCAAACGGGTTGAACAAAGCGGAACAACGGTTTTGCTCAACCGGACGGTGGACTCGGCCCTTATCGATCAAGTAAAGCCCGATTTACTGGTGTGGGCCTGTGGAGCAGAGCAAAAAGTGCCCGAGATTTCGGGCCTAGACGATCAGTATGTCTTGACCTCTTTGGCCTATTTTGAGGGTAACAAGCCAGTCCGGGGCAGCCGGGTATTGGTGATCGGCGCCGGCAAGACGGGGATTGAGATTGCGGCAAAATTGGGAGCCGACGGTTACGAAGTGGTGGCCACGAAACGATCCGACCCGGTTGGCGGCAACATGGATATGCTGAGCAAAAAGCTCCTGCTGATGAAAATCAACCAGATGCCCAAGGTGACATTGATGCCCCATACCCGTGTCGTCGCTTTCTCCGCCGACGGGGTGACCGTTATCCAGGACGGTGAGGAATCATCGCTGCCTGCCTTCGACACGGTCATTCTCTCGTCGGGCATGCTCTCGGCCCCCGGCTTTGACTCGGCGATTGCCGAACGGGTGTCGGACATACGGACCATTGGAGACGCACAAGAGGTCAGAGGCATTTTTGATGCCGTTAAGGAGGGCTATGAACTCGCCTGCCAATACGGATAACCCAGACGGCACGGCCTGTGCGACCCATATCGCACCCCCATCCGGTGTGGCTAAGATCGGAAACACTCCCGTTAAGGATCAAGACTTTCATGGGTTTGTCATTGATAGCCTACCGGTCGCCGTCATTGTGCTGAATGCTGATTTCAAGATTTCCGGTTTCAACCCGGCGGCAACACGGATTACAGGATTTTCAGCGGCGGAAGCCATGGGACAATTCTGTGGTGATATTCTCCACGGAGGCATGTGCAGTGCTCATTGCCCGTTGCGAAGTGCCGTCAAGGGCGGGAAGCCCGTCTCTCTGGTGGAGACGACGATCCGCAAAAAAAGTGGGGAGACGATCCCGGTTCAAATGAATACGGCGGGGCTATTCGACGACGACGGGCGTCTGATCGGTGGGGTAGAATCCTTTCAGGACATCTCCCGACTCAAAGCCTTGGAACGGGAAAAGGATAACCTAATCTCCATGTTCGCCCATGACATGAAGTCCGCCCTTACCATCATTGGGGGATACGTAATCAGGCTTTTGAAAAAGCAGGATACAATTGATAAGGATAAGGAAAAACAATATTTGGGAATCATCAAGAATGAATCCGGTAACCTGGAGGTGCTGGTGGACGATTTTCTGGAGTTTTCGCGGCTTCAAACGGGAGAACTGAAGTTAAATCTTACTGCCGCCTCCGTGGATAAAGAGCTCATGGACGTGGTTGATTCTTATCGCCTCAAAGCCTCCGAATCGGGAATCGATATAGAATTGAACAACGAGGAAGTACTGCCCCTAGTCCGGGCGGATGTGCAACACTTGCGACGGGTTTTCAGTAATCTGATAGATAATGCACTGAAGTATTCTAAAGAAAATACGGCCATCACGGTGTCGACCCACGAGACCGCCGGCCATGTCATTGTAAAAGTAGCGGATCAAGGGCAAGGCGTACCTCAGGAAGAATTGCCTTTTGTCTTTGATGCCTTTCACCGTGGCTCAGGAACACACGACAAGGGTGGCTTCGGTCTCGGGTTGGCCGGCGTAAAGGCCATTGTGGACGCCCATGGCGGTCATGTCCGGGTCGAGAGTAAACCGGGCAAAGGATCAACGTTCACCGTGGCTTTGCCTAAGACCGGGCAATAGACAAAATTACTCTTGTCCCGGATTCAGCGCAGAGGCGCTAGGGGCGCAGAGAAAGAATAACGTCCAAAGACCTTTTTGAGAAGGTCGGTCGTCCTAGCTGCCGGGTCGGTCCGGATCTTTTTTTCTTCTTGTGCCAGAACCTGAAAAAGGCCGTCCAGCGCCTGGTTTGTTACGTAGTGGTCCAGATCCAGCGACTGTGCGGACGCAAGTGGTAGTGATGTGTACGTGTCCATCATTTGTTTATAGGAGCGGGTCACGCCGACCTCGTTCATGCTCGATGAAATGATGGGCTTGAATGCATCATAGATTTCATCAGAAGTCTTTTCCTTAAAATAGTTGGTTGCACCCTTAACAACGCTGCAGATGCAGCATACTCGGCTTTCCTGAAGGGTAAGAAACATGGATGTTTTTCTCCGTTCTCTGGATGTCACCAATAGTGAATTCCACTACATCCCTCAAAACGCGCTGAAACACTGATCAGTATTGCTTTTGAAGTCGTTCTGACATGTTTCTTATACAATGTTAGGGTTTATCAATGTTACGCCAGTATTCTAAGGCACCCATCAGCTTGACTTTCGTATTGTTACCCGGAATTTTGAAGTGAGCAACACCTTCTCCTTCGTTAATCATGGTCATCAAAGGGGTTTCCCCATGGTTGCTCAAGTTCAAAACGAATCATGATCGGTCCCAGATTGTTCGCTTCGACCTCGGTAAACTCCTCGGGCGTCTGATGAGGCACCGGGGATAGGACAACCTGGAACGGCAATGTAATCATCTTACTCTTGTGGCCGGCCTTGTCTATGATTTCGCACTCCATGGTCAAGTCGGTTCCGAGAAGCGCCTGTCCTCGCCAGGCTGAAACGTTTGGAATTGTCAGATAGAAATACCCTGAAAAGGATTGGCCCAAATCGTTCCCCAGTCGCTTGTGATAGTCCCGGATCGCATAGCCGGGGCGATCGAGTTCAAAAAGTACGCGATCCATATCTCCATCCGGATCGTGTGCCGCCAGATAGAACCGCCAAGAACGGCCGGCTGCAGCCTTTGCCGCCGCCCCGTATGCATCGATTACGGGCGGATTGGGGCCGTATTTTTCCACCCTTTCCTCCTGGGTCAGGGTTGGTGCACAGCCCCACATGAAAAGACCCGCCAGGGAAAACATCACAAAACACCTTCGCCACGCATGCATCCGGTCCTCCTTTCCTTCCACCTACTTATCTTAATCATACACCGGTCACGAACACAAAAAAAATGGGGCCACTCATGTATTTTCATCTACGGGTACCCCACACAATAGAAGGACAAAAG
This sequence comes from uncultured Desulfobacterales bacterium, assembly GCA_964440795.1. Classification (GTDB taxonomy): domain Bacteria; phylum Desulfobacterota; class Desulfobacteria; order Desulfobacterales. The sequence continues at coordinate 17,618 of CAYTTQ010000038.1, forward strand.
AACTCCCGTTTTCACTCAAAGTTCATCTCCTCAAAATCATCGCACAGGATCCTCTTCTGCACTCTCCCTGATGAGGGCCAACAATTCTTCTCTTTCTATAGGCTTTCGAAATATGCCGGTCACTCCAAGCGTTTTGGCGATTTGCAGGTAAAATTCGGGATTGAGGTGGCCACCTCCGGATATGGCTATCAACCTCATCTTCGGATACTCCTCCTTGAGTTCCACTATCGTTTCCACACCATCCTTTTCGGGCATAAGGATATCCGTAATAACAAGATCCACCTGCTTTTGCCGGTTTAATTCTATCGCCACCTTACCATTGGGAGCAACCATCACATCGTACCCCGCATGTTCCAGGACATTGCGCAAAACAGAGCGGACTGAAGCATCATCATCTACTACCAGAATACGTTCCATCGGCATCTCCCCCGGGCCGTGATTTCCCACGAGTCCTGTTGGCAATACTCGGAAGCCGCCTCACTCACCGCAGTCTCAGAGAATCCTTGTTTCTATCCTTTTTTATATACTGTCGGTACAATGTAACGAAGCGGGTGATTGACACTTGTTAGACTTTCAGAATGTCCGATAAACAAGTGCCCCCCGTCGACGAGTACATTGTGAAATTTGTTCACAAGTCGTTCCTGGGTCGTTTTGTCAAAATAGATCATCACATTACGGCAAAATATGACATCAAATTCTTCGCTAAACGGGAACGGTTCCATCAAATTAATTCTTTCAAATGCCACTCTTTCTCGAACGAATTGTTTCACCCGAACATTCCCCGCTTGTCTGCCGGTGCCTGTTTGAAAATACTGCTGCAAGAAAGGCTGCTTCAGATTGCTCACCCGATCCCACCCATACACACCGGTTCTTGCCTTCGACAATACCTTTGTCGATATATCTGATGCAAAGACCTTGATTTCAACCTGGCTATTTAAACCGAAGTAATCAAAAAAACTCATTGCCAAGGAATAGGGTTCTTCTCCACTCGAACAGCCGGCGCTCCACACCCGGATTCTTTTTTGTTTCTTTTTTACATAACTCGGGAACAGCTGCTCTCGGAGAAAAGCAAAATGCTTTTCCTCACGAAAGAAACTGGTGAGATTGGTCGAAATGGCATCCAGGAGATGCACAAGCTCTTCTTGATTGTCGGGCTCTCTGACAAAGCGGTAATAGCCATCGAAGTCCCGAAATCCGCCGTCTCTCAGGCGCTTTCCCAGTCTTGTATGTACCAGTGCCTTTTTCCCATTGTGTAAGTTGATTCCACATTTTTCGTAGACCAAGTCGCTGAACCGTCTGAAATCTCGGTCTGATAATTCTGCGTAGTCCATGTCTGTTAGTTCTCACTCAACTCAAAGAGACCGGGCATATCCAAGATCAAACCGACTCTGCCATCTGCCAGAATTGCCCCACCCGCCATGCCTTTTGCGTTTCTTAGACTGCACCCGAGGCTCTTAATCACCACTTCCTGCTTACCCAGCAATTCATCTACCAAAATGCACTTTCGGTTTCCATCGCTTTCGGCAACCACCAAAACGCCATCCCAGGGATCTCTGCTTCGTGGTTCAAATCCGAGTATCTCGTGAAGCCGCACGAGCGGATGAAGGCCATCCCGAATTTTAATCATCTCGCCTTGATCGATAACCTTACTGCAATCCGCTTTGTCGGGACATAAAGATTCAAGAACGGAAAACGTCGGGATGATGAAATCCCTGTCCCCGGCACGCACCATGATACCATCTATTACGGCCAAGGTAAGAGGTAATTTCATCAAAACAGTCGTTCCCTTCCCTTTTTCCGACACGACTTCAACCTTACCTCGCAAATTCTCAACGCTGCGTTTCACCACATCCATGCCCACACCCCGGCCTGAAACATCGGTAATCGTTTCAGCGGTTGAAAAGCCCGGCTGAAAAATCAAGTTATGGACCTCAAAATCCGACATGTTTGTCCCGGAGCTTATTAACCCTTTTTCCACCGCCCTTCGGATGATCTTTTCCCGGTCGAGTCCCTTACCGTCCTCGGATATTTGAATGACGATATTGCCGCCCTTATGATAAGCCTTCAAGGTGATCCGTCCTTTTTCGGATTTTCCTGCGGCCTTTCGGGCGTGGAGATCTTCGATGCCATGATCGATCGCATTCCTCACCATGTGAACCAGGGGATCATAGATATCATCAACCATTGTTCGGTCAATTTCCGTATCCTCTCCAACCATTTCGAGACTGACCGGTTTTCCAGACTTTTTTGAAAGGTCCCTTACGAGCCGCGTCATTTTTTGGAAGGTCTGCCGAATCGCTACCATCCGAAGCGACATAGACGTTCTCTGAAGATCGGACGTGATGCGGCTCAGCTGTGAAAGTGTGCTGTAAACCTTATTGTCTTGGGAGGCAAGCCGTTCGATATCCTTGCCTAACATCGCCTCCGTAATGACCAACTCCCCCACCATATCCACCACACTGTCCAATTTCTGCGTGTCAACCTTTACAAAGCTTTGACTGACTTCTTTTCTTTCCCGGGTGGATTGTGAACCCTGGGCTTTTTTTTGTTCGCGAAGTACGCCGGCCATGTCTCGGGCACTGACTTTCTTGGATGCCATAAGAATCTCTCCGAGCTTCTGTCCGGACTCCGCTTGCTTTCCCAAAGCAGATGAAATATCGTGCTTACTCGCCAATCCCTTTTGAACAAGGATTTCCCCCGTTTGGGTTCTACAGTTGCCGTCGTTTTCCCCGGTCGTTTCAATTGACTCATCCTGTTGGTTGCCGGTGCGTACATCTATCAACCGATCCAGAAATGCATCCAAGCCAAAGTCCACATCTTTGACCACACCGGCTTCAACGGATTCTTTGACGTGGCCCATCATCACCTTCATCAAATCGACGGCATCTAAAATGAGGTCGGTAATCCGTTCATCTATCATCAGCCTTTGGCTTCTTGCATCGTCTAAAAGTGTCTCCACCTCGTGGGCGAAATGATTGATTTCCCGCAAATTCAGAAAACCGGCCCCGCCCTTTATCGTATGAAAGGGCCGGAAAATCGCATTCATGACCTCAACGTTTCCTGGATCCTGTTCAAGGGAAAGAACGTTAACCTCAATCGTATCCAGGGATTCCAGGGATTCCATAACAAAACTTTCAAGGATATCTCTGTCCTGAGAAAGATCCACACTTTGCGAATTCCACTCTTCCGCCGCCCCGCCTTGCAGCTCCGATTCCGTTTCGGAAGGGTCTGACCCCTCCCCCGTTTCACTCGGATTGATCGAGGTCTTGGTACCGGTAATCTCTGATAGAAACGCTCTTATCTCGCCACTACAGTCTTGTCCTTGGGCGGAACCGGCTTCTGTAAGCGCTTTTTGAACCAGGCACAGACCTTGTTGAATACCATCTTCGCCCACTGCCGGATCGGGGTGTTCATTTAGAACCAGTTTCTCGATAATGCCTTTAATCCCCACGGCAAGATCCACGAGCACGGATTGGTTTGCGCGTCGGCAAGCAGCCGCCAGCTCGTCGAGCAGATTCATGATAGCCCCTAAACTTGCAATGTTTTTCGGGTCCATCATTACCGCTTCAGAAGCGAGTCGTTCAGTTATTTCTTGCGCATTTTCCGGAAAATTTGTCATCTGCGAATCCCCCAATTGCATTTGCGCCGTAACGGGCCGAATTCCCGTCAGCCGTTTCTACGCCCCCCGTGGTCGGTGGCCGACCAATCATCCGTTCCCTACAAGGCATTCAGGACGTGCCGGGCGACCGCTTCGAGAGACACTTGCTTTTCCACGGCTCCCACCCGGAAAGCCTCTTTCGGCATGCCATATACGACACAGGAAGCTTCGTCTTGACCGACAGTCCGCGCACCTGCTTGCCTCATCTTTAACATTCCCTTCGCTCCATCCGAGCCCATTCCGGTTAGGATCACGCCCACTGCGTTGGCCCCGGCGTAGGTCGCCGTAGACTTGAAAAGCACATCTACCGCCGGCCGTTGGTGGCAAACCATAGGACCATCCTTGACACATACGTAATATCGGGCACCGCTGCGACGAAGAAGCATATGGAAATTTCCCGGTGCAACCAAACAGCGGCCGGGACGAACCGTATCCCCGTCCTTGGCCTCCTTGACTTCCATGGCACACAACATGTTGAGTCTGTCGGCAAAAGCACTGGTAAAATTTGGGGGCATATGTTGAACGATGACGGTGCCGGGCGTATTGGCGGGAAACCCCGCCAATACATTTCTTATGGCTGTCGTTCCTCCTGTCGATGCCCCTATGGCAATCACCTTGTCCGTCGTTTCTCTGAGCGCATGGGGCGACGATTGTACAATCTCCTCTGCCGGCACACTTTTAACGCTTCCCCCGACACGTGCCCGTGCCGCCGCCTTGATCTTATCCGCAAGCTGCTGCTTCATATCGCCGACGGAATAGGCTGCACCGGGTTTTGAAAGTACTTCTACAGCACCGGCTTCAACGGCGTCCAGGGCCAAACGACCCCCCTCCCGGGTCAACGAGCTGACAATGATTACCGGCAGTGGATAATGCCTCATCAGTTTCTTTAAAAAGGTAATGCCGTCCATACGAGGCATTTCAATGTCGAGCGTTATGACATCAGGCTTAAGACCCAATATTTTATCTCGTGCTATATAGGGATCAGGGGCGGTGCCGACCACCTGAATTCCCGGTTCGTTTGAAAGCTGCTCGGTGAGAATCTTTCTCACGATGGCGGAATCATCAACAATCAGAAGTCTGATGTCTTTCATTGCTGGAAGCCTCAAAACCGCTCACGCTCTGTGCCGTTTAACCGGCACATGCTTTCTGAGATGAATGCCCGTTCGTATCATGGCCCCTGACGATGGTCACCAGATCCTTAACACTACTTTTCATTTGTTCAGCTTGAGCGTTCATTTGTTCCGCCGCCGAGGCGGACTCTTCTGCATTGGCTGCCGCCTTCTGAACCGCTGCGTCCATCTCGTCAACCGCCCGACTCACCTGCTGGATACCGTCGGCCTGTTCATTCGACGCAGCTGAAATCTCTCCCACCAACTCGCCTACCTTAGACGCGGACTCCGCCATATCTTTAAAAGCAGCACTCGTTTTTGTAACCAACTCGGAGCCGGAAGTTATTTTCCGGACTGTTCCCTCAATGAGACCTGATGTATTTTTGGCCGCTTCGGAAGCAGACATGGCCAGCTTTCTGACCTCTTCCGCCACTACGGCAAAACCGGCACCGGATTCCCCTGAACGCGCGGCTTCCACTGCAGCATTCAGCGCCAGCAGATTGGTCTGAAACGCAATCGCGTCAATTGTTTTGATAATTTTTGAGATTTCTTCACTGGCGTTTGAAATGTCCTGCATAGACGTGGTCAGATGACACATGGAATCATTCGCCTTCGTGGCCACCTCATTTGTCTCCTTCATGAGCAAATCCGCTTGATTGGCATTGTCTGCGTTTTGCTTGGTCATGGAAGACATCTGTTCCAGAGACGAGGCGGTTTCTTCAAGGGACGCCGCCTGCTCGGACGAGCCTTCGGCCAACGCCTGACTGGAAGAGGACACCTCGCCGCAAGCCGTCGCCACCTGCTCAGCACCGTCGTTGAGATCGAGAATGACTTGATTGATAGGCTTGCTGATGGTTCGGGCCATGAAGCAGGACAACAGGACCGCACCGATGACGATCAGCCCCGAAACAATAACGATTGTGTAGAAGAGTGCAGCGACTTCCTTTTGGACGTCATCGATATAGATGCCTGACCCGACAATCCAGTCCCAGTCAGGATACAGTTTCACATAAGAAATTTTCGGAACCGGCCGGGTCTTCCCGGGTTTCGGCCAATAATAGTCCACAAAGCCGCCGCCCGCGTTCCGGCATACATCCACCATGGCCACAAAGAGTCGCTTGCCGTTCGGGTCCTGTAAATTCGACAAATGCCGGCCGTCCAGCTCGGTCTTCATGGGATGCATGATCATCTTGGGTTCCATGTTATTGATCCAGAAATAGTCTTGTTCCTGGTACCGCAAGTGCTTTATGGCCTGTTTCGCCTGCTGCTGTGCCTCATTTGCAGATAGCGCATTGTCTTCGACCTTCCGGCTATAGTAATCCAGAACACCACAGGCGGTTTCTACCACGTGTCGCGTTTTTAGGTATTTGGCGTCATACATCCGATCCTTCACCCTGGGGAAAATCCACGCAAGCAGAATTGAAAAACTTACGACGATACCGACGCCCATCAACAAAATTTTGGTCGATAATTTGAGTTTATGTACCATTGGAGTTATCCCTCCACCGAAAACCGTCACTAGGCAAACGATTCCATATCGGTCCAGTTCTCGTCACCCAGCACCTTGTCCATGTCCAAAAGCATCTTAACGTCCTTATCGTTTTTGGCTATCCCAAGAATGTAGTCGGTGCTGAATTTCATGCCGAAGTTGGGCGTATCCTCAATGTCATGTTCAGAGACATTCAGTACCTCCGACACCGAATCCACAACGATGCCGATATGAACCATGCCCCATTGGCTGGAGATTTCAAGCACGATGATACAAGTCCGTTTCGCGTACTCAATCTCTCCCATGTTGAATCTCAACCTCAAATCGACTACCGGAATAACTTTTCCTCTGAGGTTAATGACGCCTTTTACGGATTTGGGCGTTTGAGGGACCGGCGTAATGTCCTGCATTCCGATGATTTCTTTGACCTTTAGAATGCCTATTCCGTAGTCTTCTTCAGCCATGGTAAACGTTAGATACTTCCCGCCCCGATCTGTTAACGATCCGGCCTGATTAAAATCTTCCCGAGAAGATTCTTCAGCGGCGCCTGTTGCTTGTTCGAATTCTTGCATTTCTGCCATCTCTCTTCACCCCTTTCTCAGGGTACGCCCTAGAAGTCTTTGAAATCGTCGTCATTCATGGGAATGACGCTTTCAGGATTCATCTCTTTGTAAGCCGAACCGGTGGAGTCGCTGTTTTGCTGGGACGCCTTAACCGGTGGTGTCGATTGAGGAACGTGATTAACCTCTTCTCGACCGGATCCCGTTGCGATATGGTTACGCGTGCCGGACCCCCGGCTCTTGTTGTTTCCGTTTCCGGTATCTCCCCCCACTACAGCGACCAGCTCACGTACGACGAGCTTCATTTGTTCGGCCTGGGCGTTCAATTCCTCTGATGCGGAAGCGGATTCTTCTGCGTTAGCTGCATTTTGTTGCGTGACTTTGTCCATCTCGGCCGTGGCTTTGCTGGTTTGATCAATTCCTTGGGCCTGTTCGCTGGAGGCCGCCGCTATTTCATTTACGAGCTCTCCCACCTTCGTGGCACTTTGTGCAACCTCTTTAAAGGCTTCATTGGTTGTGGCAACGAGCTCCGACCCGCCTTTAACCCTATTTACCGTATCTTCGATAAGACCTGCCGTATTTTTGGCGGCATCAGCGGCTCTCATAGCCAGATTTCTCACCTCGTCTGCAACGACGGCGAAACCAGCCCCTGCCTCACCGGCTCTAGCGGCCTCAACTGCTGCATTGAGTGCCAACAGGTTGGTCTGAAACGCAATCTCATCGATCGTCTTGATAATCTTTTGCGTTTCTTCACTTGCACTTGATATCCCCCCCATCGACTCGGTTAATTCGGTCATGGCATTGTTGGCTTTGTCCACCGCCTGATTGGCGGCTTTCATTAAGTTATCGGCCTGATTGGCGTTCTCCGCATTTTGCTTGGTCATGTTGGAAATTTCTTCCAGAGATGACGATGTCTCTTCCAGCGAGGCGGCCGATTCTGAAGCCCCCTCGGCTAACGACTGACTGGCCCCTGATACTTGACCGGAGGCGGAGGCCACCTGATCGGCTCCCTCGGTCAGACTGCTTACCGCCTGCATGATCGGTTTGGTTATACCCCGGGCAAAAAAGAGGACCCCAAGGATGGTCGCCGCCAGGAATGTAACACCCACGATGAGAATGACATTTCTAATGGCATTGGCGGCCGCCAAGAATTCGCTGCTCGGTTGGGTAACCCCGACACTCCAACCCGTAAGATCGACCGGTGCATATCCGGCGATTTTTTCGATCCCTTCAAAGGTGTACGTGCCCACACCGATCTCACGGCCGAGCATTTTTCTCATGATTTCTTCCATCCCGTTGAGCTTGGCCAGGTTGGTTTCAAGAATATGGTTTTCATTGGGATGTACCAAGACCAGACCGGTGGTACTTACCATGAACGGGTATCCGGTTTTTCCCACTTTTACGGACAGTGTGAAAAGAAAGGGTCACATCTTAATTATTAATTATTCGTTTTTTGATCCGGTTGATCCTGCCCTTAGGGTTCGCGCAAAAATAACTTCACAGAATGGGCGCTCGGATTTGGTTCG
>CAYTTQ010000039.1:0-25890 GCA_964440795.1 uncultured Desulfobacterales bacterium
AGGATTTGGCAGGTCTTCCGCCAGGCTGTCGATTTTATCGGCTATCCGTTTTTGTTCAGCTTTTGGTATTTTCTTCAGGGCTTTTGCCGCGGACCTCTTGACCTCAATACGATAATTCAAACCTCGAGTTCCTTTTTCAACTCATCCCAAGGTATCGGTTCTCCAGGCTCTTTTTTTGCCTTCCACGCATCCTCGATGTCAATCCGGTCTTCTATCTCCTGCAGAAGTTTAAGCTCCTTCAAAGAAACAAGAGCGGCAATCGGCTCTCCCCTCCGGGTCAAAACAAAGGATTCATCCCCAAAAGCGACTCTATTGATAATGTTTGAAAATTTCTTTCTGGCGTCAACAGTTGTTATTCTGTTAATCATAAAAGCACCTCCAACGTACACAATGTTCATTTTGTACATAACGTATATATATCAAAACAAATAATGTCAACAAAAAAGATCTCAAGGGGTCAGGTCTTCACTCGGGCCTACGAATCCGTCAGGTGGTTCCCCCTTCCCGCACCTTCCTAGCAAATTGGCGGCTGTAGAGTCCCGCGTTGGAGGCAGTCGGGTTAAAATGGGGTGCGAAACTTGAGTAGAAATCTTTACGGATATACTGGATTTGCCGTATTGTGGGGATGTACATCCCCTTTTACTCTGTTGGTTAATTTTATAAAGGAATGAAAAAGGAGGCAATATGAACGAGAAGGAAAAGAAGACGGAGAAGCCGACACATACGCCGGAAGATAAGTCTCAAGACAACGTTCCCGGAGAGTACCCGGAAGGCAAGGACCAGGAAACGGAGGCGCCGCTTCCGCACTGTCGAACGGCCCCCGACCCGGAACACTCAAGGGCCGAAAATGAAGATGAACCCTGTGACGATTATCGAACAGGGGATGTGCCGACCGACGACGACGGGTAAGGCGAGTCCAAAATCTTAAAGTGAAAAAGGAAAAATCCGTATGCCCGACACCGAAGGAAATCGACTGATTCACGAACAGAGCCCGTACTTGTTACAACATGCAAACAATCCCGTGGCTTGGTACCCGTGGGGTGAAGAGGCCTTTGAGGCGGCTGAAAACGAAGACAAGCCGGTCTTTTTATCCATTGGCTATGCCACCTGCCATTGGTGTCACGTGATGGCCCATGAGTCTTTCGAAGACGAGGGTGTGGCTCGGATGTTGAACGAACACTACATTTCCGTCAAGGTGGATCGAGAAGAACGGCCGGATGTAGATCAGGTTTACATGTCGGTTTGTCAAGCCCTGACGGGCCAAGGGGGATGGCCCCTGTCAGTGTTCCTAACTCCCGAGAAGAAGCCGTTTTTTGCCGGGACCTACTTTCCCAAGACCAGCCGTATGGGTATGCCCGGGTTTTTGGATCTTATTGAAAAGATCACCACGTTGTGGCGGGAAGATCGGGGAAAACTCTTAAGCGCCGGTGAGGATGTTACCGCACATGTGCAAAAGGCCTATGCCACCGAGCCGTCGGATCGGATTCCCGGCGAGGAGGCCCTGCAGGCCTGTTATACCCAATTGGCGGCCAATTTTGATTCAGGGCGGGGTGGGTTTGGGTCGGCCCCGAAGTTTCCGACACCGCACCACTTAACCTTTCTTTTGCGCTGGTACAAACGGTCGGGGGAGACCCGGGCGCTGGACATGGTGGAAAAGACACTCAGGGCCATGCGGGCCGGAGGGATCTATGACCAGATCGGTTACGGGTTTCACCGATATTCCGTGGATAAGGAATGGTTGGTCCCCCACTTTGAGAAGATGCTCTATGATCAGGCGTTACTTGCCATCGCTTATACGGAGGCGTACCAGGTGACCCACGAACGGGTTTATGAGAAGACCGCCCGTGAGGTGTTCACCTATGTCCTGCGAGATATGATGGGTTCCGAGGGGGGGTTCTATTCGGCCCAGGATGCCGATAGTGAGGGAGAGGAAGGCCTTTACTATGTTTGGACCCCGGAAGAAATTATGGGTGTATTGGGGAAAGAACAAGGGCAATTATTTTGCGAGTTTTACGGCATCCGACCGGAGGGCAACTTTGAAGGAGGAAAGAGTATCGCTCACATTCCCGTGGATGCGGAGACATTTGCAGCCAAGAGGGATATGGACGTGGCCCAGTTGAAAGAATCCTTGGGGCAGGCCAGAGAGGCCCTCTTTCCGGTGCGGGAAGAAAGAATTCCGCCCTTGAAGGACGACAAAATACTGACGGCCTGGAACGGGTTGATGATTGCCGCACTGGCCAAAGGCTATCAGGTGTTCGGCGAAGATATCTATCTCGATGCCGCCCGCGGTGCTACCACGTTTATCTTCGATCATCTCAAAGAAGACGATTGGCTCATACGCCGGTATAGAGACGGCCATACCGCCCATCGGGCGTGTCTGGACGATTATGCCTATCTGATCTGGGGCTTGATCGAACTCTACGAGGCCGCCTTTGACGTCCATTATTTGGAGGAAGCCCTGGCGCTGACGGAAGCCATGCTGGAGCGATTCTGGGATGAAGCGACCGGTGGGTTCTTCTTTACGGGAATTGAAGGGGAACAGCTCATCTTGCGAAGCAAAGAGGTTCAAGACGGGGCGATCCCCTCGGCCAATTCGGTGGCGGCGTTGAATCTGTTACGGCTGGGCCGCCTTACGGGAAAAATGAACCTGGAGAATGCGGCGGAGCGGGTATTTCGAGCATTTGCAAAAACGGCGATTGCATATCCCACGGCCCACAGCCACCTGATGGCCGGGGTTGACTTTATGTTGGGGCCGGGCCAGGAATTGGTCATCGTGGGTAACGCCCATTGGGAAAGCACCTATCGTATGCTGGACAGTGTCTGGAGCCGGTTTCTTCCCCATCTGGTAACCCTTCTTCGGCCGGTCGACTCAGAGGGGGATCGGGTGGTACGGCTCTGCCCGTTTACCCGGTCAATGGAGGCCATAGATGGCCGGGCCACCGCTTATTTGTGTCGGCGGCATACGTGTCAGAGCCCGACAACCGATCCGGAAACCCTGTCCGGCCATTTGCCCTGAACCGATCGCGGGCCGATTACGGCCCGATTACGAGAAGGCGCCGGCAACGACTTTCTTTACCGGTGTCAGGCTGGCGGTCAACCGCCATTTGAGGTGTTTCCGAAAAGCGATATAGAAAATACCCTATTTACCGTGTCTATATACATAATTTAAGGAATCCGAAGAAAGGTCCGATCAGGTATGTTTGGGGTTGTACGGACTTTTCCTTACTGTCCGGTCGGTTGGAGACGATCAGTCGGTATCCGCTGAAGTGGGACGGTTGTGAATAGAAGCTCGCTGACGGTTTGCTAGGCGGTGTCAAATGATAGACATTCAAGAAATGACGGTGTTGATTGCCGATGACATGCCGAATATGGTGACCACCCTCCGGAGCATGTTGAAGGTACTTAGTTACGGCCGGAGGTTTGTCCCGGCGGAGAACGGCCTGGAGGCCTGGCGGACCTTGAAGAAAAAGAGTGAGCATCCCATCGATGTGGCCATCATCGATCATAATATGCCCGAACTGACCGGGTCCGAACTCTTGACACGAATACGCTCGGACCGGGACCTGCGCGATCTGCCCGTGGTTATGATCACCGGTAATGCCAATATGGAGTTCGTGGCGGAGGCGGCCGAATCCGATATAGATGCCTATATTCTAAAGCCGCCGACGATGAAAGTCTTACAGGACAAGGTCTGGAGTGTCGTGGATAATGCCAATAACCCGTCTCCCATGGTGTGCCACCTCAAGAAGGCCCGGGATCTGGAAGAGGAAGGCAATCTGGATGAGGCCATTTCAGAAGCCCGTCTGGCAATGGAGGCCAATCCGGAATCATCGAAACCGGTCCACGAATTGGGATATTTCTGGTTTCAGAAGGGCGAATTGGCGGAAGCGGAGAAATGGCTCTTGAAGGCCGCCGACATGAATTCCTGGGATGTTTCCGCATTTCACAATTTGGGAAAGTTATATTTAATACGCAACCAGACGGAAGAGGCGTTCACATTTTTTAAAAAGGCCATGGCCATTAATCCGCGTGATGTTACCCGAGCCGTCTATTTCGGTACTATATTGCTTGAAAAGCAGATGCTTGAGGAGGCCGCACGGATCTTTGATAAAGCCCTGAGTATAAATAAGGACGACGTCCAGCTAAAAGAACAAATTGCGGACCAGTGCATTGAGAAGGGGGCTAAGGCCTATGCCGCCGGCCTGCTTGAATCGATGGTCAAGTCCGACCCGGATAGAAAAGGGCTGTCTTTGAAGTTGGGCATTCTGTTGGAAGAGATGGGCGAGCATGGCAAGGCGCTGGGTCATTTAACCAACGCGGAAAAGGAAGACAGTTCAAACATCGACATCAAGTTACGCCTGGCCCGCGCTTATCTCGGCCTTGGTAAGGCCATTCGAGCGGAAAAACCCTTAAAGGAAATCCTGAAAACGAACCCAAAGCACGAAGAAGCGCGGAATTTGCTCCGCACGTGCGTCTAACGGTGAGTTCATGACACGGGAACAAAGAATTCTTGAAATTTTACTGGCGATTACCAGCATTTCGAATAACTCTAAACTGCCCTTTGAAGACAAGCTCCAAGAAATACTCCTGAAGGTGGTGAAAAGCCTGGAAGCCGGACGGGGGTCGATCATGTTGTTGAAAGGCCCCAAGACATTCGAGGTGGCGGCCTCCACAAAACCGAATTTGATCGGAAGGCGGCAGCCCCTGGACGAAGAATCACCTTCCACTTGGGTGCTGAAACATAAGAAGCCGCTGTATGTCGACCGGAATTCGGAGACCGGACTTGCCCACAAGACATACGGCTATGAAAAGACGGCGTTTTTGGTGGCTCCCATCATCAGCAACAACAAGGCCGTTGGTGTTTTGAGTGTGACCGAAAAATACGGTGATGACCTGTTCGACAACGTTGAGCAGGAGATTCTCGTGGAGGTCACCGGCCAGGTCATTAGTGCCCTTGAGAACGAGCGTTTAACCCGGTCCCTCAAGCGGAGCAAACAGACCCTCGAAAAGAAAAACCATCAGTTGAGGAAGCTGGAGAAACTGCGAACCGACTTGTTCAATATGTTGATCCATGATCTGAAGGGGCCGATTTCGGAGGTTGTGGCCAACCTTGATATTCTTACCTATACGTTAGAGGGCGACAACCGCGAGTTTGTAGAGTCGGCCCAGAAGGGCTGTGAGACGCTACAGGCGATGATCGCCAATCTGTTGGACATCGCCCGGCTGGAAGAACGGCGCCTGGAACTGGTCTATGAAAGGATAGACCCCCAAGATTTGGTCAAGGAGGCGCTTGGCCGATTGACCAATGTCGGCAAGGCCGGGAAACTGGCGTTTGAGGAGCGGTTTCCCGCCGCTAAAGACGGGCACCACTTTATGGGGGACCGGGGTATCTTACTTCGGGTGCTTCAGAATTTTTTGAGTAATGCCATCCAACATTCGCCGTCCGGCGGCACGATCGAGATCGGATTTGAATATACGAACCCTCACAGAGTTCGGTTTTTCGTCGTGGACAGCGGTCCCGGCATTCCTAAAGAACACCGGAAAGCGATCTTCGAGAAATACACCCAGCTGGACAAAAAGGCGGATGGTCGGGTCTATACGACGGGGTTGGGACTGGCGTTTTGTAGGATGGCCGTGAAAGCGCACAAGGGAACCATCGGGGTTCAGGCTGCGTCTCCCGGAGGAAGTCGGTTCTGGTTTTCGCTGCCCGCCGGCGGAAGATAGCGCCGGATTCCCTATAGAATACATTTTTGCGTGAGCCCTAATGCGCATGTGGCGGGAAACCGCCATGGCGGTGCTCGTCCACTTTGAACTCGTCCAAGATCGTCTGGATAGCTTCGCGGTTTACCGGGTCGACCGTGGCCAGGGGGCGATCCGTAACACGCTCCCTGAAATCGGCCCCGAAAACCCGCCGGGGCTTGGACCGATAGAGTATCCCTATCGGTATTTGCTCCGCAGTCTCCATGACCGTCTTTAAGGCGGTTGTCTTGTCGCCGGCGTCATAATCTTCAGTTAGCTTATAGATCCGTTCTTTGTACCAACTGACCGGATGTTCGCCCCAGGTGATGCACGGTTGTATCACATCCACATATGACAGACCGGTGTGTTGAACGGCTTGGACCAACAGGTTGGTCAGGTGGTCGATGTCGCCGGCAAACCCCCGGGCGACAAACGTGCAGTCGTGCAGGATGGCTATCGCCAGGGGATTGAGAGGCTGCAATCCCACACCCTGCGTATGAAGCGCCCGTTTTTCTCCCTGCTGGGTTGTCGGTGAGGCCTGACCTTTTGTCAGGGCATAGATTTCGTTATTATGTATGACCATGGTAATGTCGGGATTTCGCCGCAAGGCGTGGAGAAAGTGGTTGCCCCCCTCACCATAACAATCCCCATCACCGGTGACCACGAGAGTGGTCAAATCAGGATTGGCCACATGAATACCCAGTGCGACCGGAATCGCCCGGCCGTGGAGTCCGTTAAAAAAATTGCATTTCAGATAGTGAGGCAGTTTGGCGGCCTGGCCGATGCCTGAGACCAGGCAAAGGGTTTCGGGGCGTTTGTCCATCTCAGCCATGGCATTTTTAAAGGCTTTCAAGATGCCAAAGTTGGGGCAACCGGGACACCATTGGATTTCTGATTCGGTCGTATAGTCTTTCTCAGCGTTCATTGAAATAGCTCCGTATGTAGGTTGCGGTTAAAGGCAGACCGTCGTACCGTCCCAGGTGACGGTCAAATGAAAGGCCGTATTCCGATCGTAAAAGCCGTGCCAGTTGACCGTTTGCATTGCCCTCTACGGACCAATAGCTTTTTTCCTCTGAAAACGAGTAGGGGGGAAGGGGCCACAGGTCGGTGAAATGAATCATGCCGACCCGGGTTCCGTCTTGCCGCAAGCTATCAACGGCTTCCGAAACCGCGTTCCGCGACGACCCCCAACTGACAAAAACAATTTCGGCATCATCCAGGTTCGTTTCCTCGGGGGGGTGAATTTCCCCTTGAAGAGATTGGTATTTTCGCCGTCGTTTTTCCGCCATCGCAAGGGCCGTATTCGGGAGATCTTCCGTAATGTGTCCCCTTTCGTCGTGTTCGTCACTGTCGGCCCCGACCAGGTGTTTGGATTGGCCCGGATACAAGCGGGGAGAAATTCCGCTCTCCGTCACTTGGTACCGGCGATACGCAGAGACCTGAGCGGGGTCGGCCGGAGCGAACTCGGGTCCGGTTAGACCCGCTTCCAGGTCGCTAAACGAAAATCGGGCGTCTGCCATGAGTTGATCGGTCAATAGAATGACCGGTGTTTGATACCGGTCGGCCAGGTTAAACGCCCGGACCACCGAATGAAACGCCTCCTTGGGGTCGGAAGGGGCCAGAACCATTTTCGGGAATTCTCCATGTCCGGCATTGATCGCAAAAAGGAGATCCCCTTGTGCCGTCCGGGTGGGAAGTCCCGTGGCGGGCCCCGGTCTTTGGGCAAGTACGATAACGACGGGCGTTTCCGTCATTCCTGCCAGGCTGATCCCCTCGGCCATGAGAGCAAAGCCGCCCCCGGAGGTGGCGGTCATTGCGCGGGCGCCTCCGTAGGCCGCGCCGATAGCCATGTTGATGGCGGCGAGTTCATCTTCCGCCTGTTCGGTAAACACCCCGAGCTGAGGTTGCCTGTTCGCCAGGTTGGTGATGACCCCGGTCGACGGGGTCATGGGGTAGGCGGCGATAAAGCGGCAGCCGGCGTAGGCCGATGCCAAAGATATGGCTTCGTTGGCACCGATAAGATAATAGCGGTCATTGCGGGTCGGCAATTGCCAGGGGCAACGGTCCTGACATTCCTCCCGGGCTACCGCGTATCCCTTTGCCGCCGCCTGGTGGTTGCCCTTGATGATTTCTTCTCCTTTGTCTTTAAATCGGGCGGAAAGAATTTCCTTTAACGGTTCCAGTTTGAGGCCGACCGTGGCGGTCAATGCCCCGACCGCAATGGTATTGGCATATATCCGGTCCCCGAGCAGGTCTTCGGCCATGTCGGCAAAGGCGAGGGTAATGGTGTTGTCCCCCCCGGATTCGGGACCCAGCAGGACACCCCCGTCTTTGAGAATGGGAGCGTACCGCTCGGCCGCTTTTGCGTTGACTGCCAAAATTATGTCCGCTTCAGTGCGGGGAGCGTTTCGCGGTCCCGTCCCGACCCGGATGGAGAAGCTGCTGTGCCCGCCACGGATCCTCGATTCGTATTCTTTCCAGCTGAATACTGCGTAGCCTTGTGCGGCAAGGGTTTCCCCCAGGACCGAGCCGATAGTCTGTATCCCTTCGCCGGCCGCTCCAGCGATCACGATGTTGAGGTCGATATCACTGCTATCCATCTCTTCGTCTCCCGAACGGCTAATCCGTTGATGAATGTGCCATTTACCGCTTTTGGTTGTTTATCCCTTATTTGATATAAAATCCTGTTCGTCGCGTAAAGTAAATAGGGTAAAGGGTGTATTCTGGCATGTTCCGCCAGGTCAATGGTTGATTACCTCGGTACGGCAATACCCATAGCACTCCCCTTTCAGGGTGCTACAGGGTTCATCCGGCCGTCTACAGGTGAAAACGGTGTTTTGCGTAGGGTCAAAATAAGGGATTGCCTGTATTTACTTGTACGGGAAAATGCATATTTTTACCCTTTAAACGTGGTAGGAGTAGTTGAGGTCGCTGCGTTATCTTGACAAGGAGGTCAGATTATGAGTAAAGTCGCTGTGATTATTACAGATTTATTCGAAGATGCGGAATATAGCGACCCCGCGAAGGCCTTTGCAGAGGCCGGCCACGAGGTGGTGCATGTGGGGCTGAAGGCCGGAAAAACCGCCAAGGGCAAGAAGAAAGACACACCGGTCAAGATCGATATGGCGGTCAAGGACGTCTCGGTGGATGACTTTGATGCACTCTTGATACCCGGCGGGTATTCTCCGGACAAACTGCGTGCGGATCCGGATGCCACCGCCTTTGCCGGCGCGTTTCTTCGTAGCGACAAACCGGTGTTTGCCATATGTCACGCCGCCCAGCTCCTCATTACAGCGGACGTGTTGCACGGCCGGCGTTTGACGGGATGGAAATCGATTATACAGGATATCAAAAACGCCGGCGCTGAGTTTGTGGATGCCGAAGTGGTGGAAGACGGAAATCTGATTTCCAGTCGTCACCCGGGCGACCTGCCGGCTTTCATCGAGGCATGTTTGAAACGGCTGGCATAACGCGGCGTCACCCAAGACGGCATGGATTTATTTTTATGGACTTTTTTGTGGTTAGCTAAAGGAGGACCTATCATGCATGACAAGGAAGAACTGTGCAAAAAGATCAAGTCGATTTATCCGGACATCGGAGAGTGTGGCATCGATGTAGACGTCAGATATGACGAGGAGCAGGGCAGCTGGGTGGTTGACTTGAAGAAGGACAACGTGGAGCTCAAGACATTCTTGGAACCCGATGAAGCCAACCAATGTATGGATGGCAAGCAATGTGTGTCATTGGGAATGCAAATTGCTCAGTTACGATCAAACATCGAACGGATGCCTGAGTAATTGAGGGCAAGGGGAGCCCAAAACAAGGAGGTGGAGATATGGAAATAAAGAAGATTTTGTGGCCGACTGATTTCTCAGACAATTCTAATAGCGCCTTAGGCTATGTCCAATCCCTTTCCAAGAAATATGATGCGGAGATTTTTCTACTCTACGTGGCGGAGGATTTAGCAGACTACGGCAAGTGGTATGGAGAGTTGACACCGGAGCATGCCCAGAAGCTCAGAGACTGGGAAGTCCCCCTGGCTGAAAAAGAGATGGATTCCGTGTGTGAAAAGGAGCTGGCCGGTTGTCCGCTCTTTCATAAGGTAATCGAGGTGGGAGATCCGGCCTCGAAGATTCTGGAAGTGGCCGACAGGGAAGGCGTTGATGTCATCGTCATGGCGACTCACGGTCGAAGTGGTCGGTTTCAGTTCGGCAGCGTGACGGAAAAGGTGGTAAAGAACGCAAAGATTCCCGTTTGGACGACCCGTCCGAAGGGGCAATAATCGACCAAATTGAAAAGCGCCTGTCCTTTGGTTTTGCCGCATGCCGGGTGTAACGGTTCAGGAGTGGAGCCGGAGTTTGTCCAAAACGAAAGATTTGTCGATGCCCATCCGGACCGACCAGCGGTCGTGTTACGGTGCCGGGGGAGCCGAAATTCCGTGTGAGGGAACCGGTCAGGATGGAGATCTGAATAAGGGGCGGCCGTGGCCGGAGCCCCGGTTCGAAGTAGATGGTGACCAGGTCCTGGATCGACTGACCGGATCTGTTTGGACGAGGAGCGCCAATCTGCCGGGTTTTCCGCTCACGTGGGCGGAGGGATGGCGTTACGTCGAGGAGATGAACCGGCGGAGTATGTTCGGCCGGTCCGATTGGACGTTACCAAGCCGAAGCGGACTGTTCAGTCTGATCAGCCATACCCGGGTCAATCCCGCTCTGCCGGCGGAACATCCCTTTGTCGACGTGTTTTCCGGTTATTACTGGACCGGCGAAGGCGTGGCGCGGTACCCCTCGCAGGGATGGTATATCCATCTGGGAGGCGGGCGCGTGTTCAAGGGTATGAAGCACGGCTCTTATATGGTCTGGCCGGTAGTGGAACCGAGATCCTATGCATGGGTTTTGCACATGGATGACGGGGCGGTAGGCGTGGGCTTTAAGCAAAACAAAGAGTTCGGGGCGTGGCCGGTTCGTGACGGAAACGAGATCTTGTTGTCGTCCGGATGACCGCACCGTTGTTTTGGGGACATCGTGTGTCGGTGGCATTATGCAGTGATGTCAGGGGCTTATAACGAAAATCGAATATTTCGGGCGGGACAGGAGAAAATTCCGGTGACAATAGCGGGGGAATCCTTTACAAGTAAGGGTGTGACGGTGTCTGATTTGTTGCACCGATGCCGAGTTTACCGGAAAGGAGGTGGAGGAAAATGGAGTGTGTAACCTGTGCGTATCCCATGATTCACGTGGCGAACGGCAATTTGAGAAACTTGAAACCGACGGATGATGTCAATGCCAAGGAAGCGATGAAAAAGCACAATATCGAACTCAAAGAAGAGGACGATGTTACGGTAGGCTGCCATGTATGTCCCAAGTGCGGCCACTGTGTATGGCTTGAGGAGACATAGTCGCGAACCCTAAGGGCTCACGAAAAGTCGATTATTTTTCCGTGAGCCCTTGGTGTTTTTTGGGTTTGGCTTGTTCTTCCATCTGTTTGCGGATGAATTTTTTTTGAGACCAGCGTTCGAGTTTTCCTATCATCCCGCTCTCGTAGGCGCGATCGATACGCTCTTCTTCAAATTTTAGGCCCGCCCGCCCCTTCATGGCCGCTTGTAGACAAGGCTTGGCCATGGGGCACTTCATGCACGCCGGCGGCGATGTGCGCAAGCCGTTATCGGCCATGGGAAAAACCTTCTCCAGCTGACCGAAACAATCCATCGGATTTTTATTTTCGTCAACCATTTTATCAAATCGTTGAAAGCGTTGGGGCCGCTTCAAATTTCAAGGCACCTAACTGTTTGAGGCCTCTAGAGACCCTTGATTCCGTTGGCGGCCACTTTTACAACTTGAATCTTGCCGTGGGCATGTGATAAAAGCAGCGCTCATGCAGGAGCCAAACAAAGAGCCACACGGTTCAAGGCACCGGCAACGTGTATGAAGGGGTTTATATCACAAATATAGGCATTCGTAGAAATATTTTTTGGATGTGACACAGAAGGAAACGACTATGTCCGGAAAGTATAGCCCACTATCGGTCATTCAAAACCACCGAACGGTATTCATCGCTATCGGCGTTTTTCTGATTCTTCTCGAACTGGCCATTTTTGCCGTGGCCGCCATCCGGTCCGGAGAACAATACAAACTCCAATTTGTCGATAAGAATGGAAATATGGTCTATGAGACGGACGGCCGCAACCTCACGGACTTCAACGTGTATCATTTTGAAAAAGCGCACGGGCCGGTGGAAGAATACCGTCGACGGCTCGTCAAGCGGGATGTGCCTTTTCCTTTCCGTGCCTGGTTTGTCGCGGCGCTGGGAATTCCGTTGGGACTTATTCTCGGGTTTGTGTTGATCTTGCGCATGTACACGGCCATCTTTTATGGGGAAGATGTAATACGGGAGGGCTCCCAGGCGACTGAAAAAGGCAATGAAACCCGTGTAGAACGCATTATCGGTGGTGTCGGCAAGTTCAATATCTTCGTCATCGGTGCGGGGATTTTTCTGGCGGTCATCTCCTACTGGATTTTGCCCAACCTGGTCATTTATCTGGGTGAGGTGAGTATCGAAACGCTGATACGATTCAAGTGGGTGTTTCTCTTTATTGGTGTCGCCGTGTTCGCGGTGGTGGTGTTGATTATCTACTTGAAATATCTTCTGGCCAAGAAATCGATGGAAAACCAGGTCGAAGTGGATAAGTATCGGATGCAACTGGATTACAAGGGAAATGGCTCTGCGGTCCGTCAGTTGGAAGACCAGTCCGGCGGAACCGATGATTCGGCGGTCATCGATTGGGAGGAAGAGACGGGATCCGGTGAAGATCGGGATAACAGCGCTGAGAAATAGTGCGTGTCTAAGATTTACCTTGACAGAACCGCTTAATTTTGATATTATATATCTCAATTATTAATTAATTTGAAAAGTGAGAAGGTTCGATGAACGTACAATTGGTAAGTAACTGGTGCTGGTGGTGGAACACAGCGATTGGAGTGTGCCCACCGATCTAGCGTCTTATCGAGTCAGCTAAAGCCGTGAGCCACTTCAAGGCCCACGGCTTTTTTTATGCACCATTTTGGGCCGTGGGGTGAACACCACGGCCCTTTTTTATTGGTGCAAACGTTGGGATTGGTAAAAGGCGAGAGGAAAAATGAAAAGTGAAATAAATCCGGATAAGCACCGTTTTCGGTCTCTGATTGCCCAGCCACCCGTAGAGGGGGAGCAGCCGCCGAATCTGATCCCGGTGTACCAGGAGATACTCGGGGATATGGACACACCGATCAGTCTCTACCGTGTCTTTCACCCGGGCAAGTACGGCTTTTTGTTGGAAAGTGTGGAAGGCGGGGAGCGTTGGAGTCGGTACAGTTTTATGGGCATGGAGCCCATGTTCACTTTTCAAAGCACCGGCAGTGAGGTCCGTGTCCGGTTCGGTGGATGCAGCGAAGAACGAAAGGTCCGGGATCCACTTGAGCTGTTGGCGGCGTATCTATCAGATTTCCGGCCGTTTCACATAGAAGGATTGCCCCGATTCTACGGAGGGGCGGTGGGCTACCTCGGGTATGAAACGGTTTCCTTCTTCGAACCGATTCCGGATTCACTTCCTCCCCGGATCGACGTGCCGGACACATGGTTCATGATTCCCCGATTGGTATTGATCTTTGACAACCTCAAGCAGACCATACAAGTGGTGTTTAATGTACACGTCCCTTCCGGAGCGGATATCGACCGGCTTTACGAGGAGGCTACCGGGCGCATCCGAGAGGTCGTGGAGCGTATCCGAAAGCGCGTGATTCCCGCCGGGCGACCGGATACGGGCAAGCCCCCGGATAAGATCTCCAGCACCATGTCTCGGAAGCGGTTTGAGTCCATGGTGGTCAAAGCCAAGGAGTATATCCGCCAGGGAGAGATTATACAGGTGGTCTTGTCTCAAGGGTTTGAAACGCAAACCGAGGCTGATCCCTTTGACGTTTATCGGGTACTGAGACGGGTAAACCCGTCGCCGTATCTGTTCTATCTTCAATTTGACGGCCTGGCCTTGCTCGGCTCGTCGCCCGAGGTGATGGTGCGGCTCGAGGACGGGCGGGTTACCTTGAGACCGATCGCTGGAACGCGACCGAGGGGTAAAACAGAAGAACAAGACGAGGTGTTGGAGGCCGAACTCCTTGCCGACCCGAAGGAAAAGGCGGAACACGTCATGCTGGTTGATCTGGCACGCAATGACGTGGGCAGAGTCGCCCGGTTCAACACCGTGAAACTGAGTGATCTGATGATCGTGGAAAGGTACTCTCATGTCATGCACATTGTTTCCAATGTGGAAGGGCTGCTGAAGGACGGACTCACGGCGTTTGATGTGTTGCGGGCCTCTTTTCCCGCCGGAACTGTTTCAGGTGCGCCGAAAGTCAGGGCCATGGAGATCATCCATGAGCTGGAACCGTGTCGGAGAGGGCCCTATTCGGGGGCCGTGGGATATTTCGGTTTTGACGGCAATATGGACTTGGCGATTACCATTCGCAGCATCCTCATAAAGGACTCAAGAGCCTACCTTCAAGCGGGGGCCGGAATCGTGGCCGATTCGGATCCCAGCAAAGAGTATGAGGAGACGGTTCACAAGGCGTCGGCTCTCTTCGAGGCCATCAGAGTGGTGAGCGGCAACGAGTGATGGCGTTTAAAAAGGAGGGCCCGTTACGGACGGACACATATGATACTCATTATCGATAACTATGATTCCTTTACCTACAACCTGGTTCAGGCCTTCGGGGGGTTTGGAGAAGAATTGGAGATTTACAGAAACGATGAGATATCTCCGGATGGCCTGTTTGCATGTAAACCGGACCGGGTGGTGATTTCTCCCGGCCCCGGTGCGCCGAGTGGCGCCGGTATTTCCTTGTCCGCGATTCGACATTTTGCGTCCCGGGTTCCCATTCTGGGGGTATGTCTCGGCCATCAGGCGGTGGCGGAAGCCTTCGGTGGAGAAATCGTCCCCGCCCAGGACCTTATGCACGGCAAGACCTCGGCGGTTCACCATGACGGCAAAGGCTGCTACCGCGGTTTGGCGCCGGTTTTTCATGCCACCCGATACCATTCGTTGGCGGTCCGTCGGGACACCTTACCCGATTGCCTGGAAGTGGTGTCCCAGACGGTAGAGGGCGAAATTATGGGAGTTCGGCACAAAGACCTTCCCATAGAAGGTGTCCAGTTCCACCCTGAATCGTTTATGACCCAAGAAGGGGAAAAAATATTGAGGAATTTTTTGACCTTGGAAATCGATACGAACACGGAGGGCGACAATGATCAAAGAGATGATTAACAAGATCGTCAAGGGGCAGGACCTGTCGGAGGCGGAGATGGTGACCGTGATGAGTACGATAATGGAAGGCAACGCCACGAACGCCCAAATCGGTGCCTTTATTGCGGCTCTGCGTATGAAGGGGGAGACGATTGAGGAGATTACCGGTGCCGCCAAGGTGATGCGGGACAAGGCGACCCGTATACGGATTCGAGCGCCCTTGGTTGACATCGGCCGGGACGAAATCAACGTGGAATTGGAGACGGTTATCGATACGTGTGGCACCGGCGGGGATGGGACGAGTACCTTCAACGTATCTACGACCACGGCCTTTGTTGCTGCCGGCGGAGGACTGAAAGTCGCCAAGCACGGCAACAGAAGTGTGTCGAGCCTATGTGGGAGTGCGGATGTGTTGGAGGCGCTGGGGGTTAACCTGGATGTGACTCCCGAGGTGGTAGAAAACTGCATTCGCGACATCGGAATCGGCTTTCTCTACGCGCCCAAGCTGCATGGTGCCATGAAATATGCCATAGGCCCCCGGCGGGAGACGGGAATTCGATCCATATTCAATGTCCTGGGCCCGCTGACGAACCCGGCGGATGCAAATGTCCAGGTGCTGGGGGTTTACAATCGGGACTTGACCTCCCTGCTGGCTGAGGTACTGGGACGGCTTGGCAGCACCCGGGCGATGGTGGTCTTCGGGGACGGCAGTTTCGATGAAATCAGCATTACGGGAAAAACATATGTGAGTGAGCTAAAAGACGGCAAGGTGACTGAATACAGCATCGTTCCGGAGGATTTTGGTATGTCCCGAGCCCGCCTTGACGACATCAAAGGCGGGGATGCAAAAGAAAACGCCGCCGTCGTTCAAGAGGTGTTGAAAGGCCGACTGGGTCCCAGGCGTGATATGATCTTGCTGAATGCCGCGGCGACCTTTTATGTGGCGGGAAAGGCCGGGAACATGCACGAAGGGATGGCTCTGGCGAGAGAAAGCATTGATTCCGGAATGGCCCTTAACAAATTGGAAGCGCTGGCGGCAATGACCAATGAGGCGGTCGCATGATACTCGATGATATCGTTGCCCACAAAAAGAAGATACTACCGTATTTAAAAAAGGCCTCATCCACGGATCTCGAGGAACTGGCCCACGACCAAAGGAAACCGATCGGGTTTGGAAAGGCGCTGAAGCAGTCGCCGCAGGTGTCCCTGATTGCGGAAATCAAACGGGCCTCTCCCTCGGCGGGGTGGATCCGGTCACGGGTGGATTCGGTTGCTCTCGGTAAGATATATGAAGCGTCCGGGGCGTGCGCCATATCGGTGCTTACGGAAGAGGCGTTTTTTAAGGGCAGTCTTTTTACACTCAACCGGGTCAAGGAGATGGTAAAGATTCCGGTTTTGTGCAAGGATTTTATCATCGATCCCTATCAGGTGTATGAGGCGAGGGTCTTTGGCGCCGACGCGGTCTTGTTGATTGTGGCCATACTGGATGACGACGAACTTGCCAATCTTCTGAGGTTGTGCAAAGAACTCGAGATGGACGCCCTGGTCGAGGTCCATACCCGAGAAGAGATGACACGGGCGGTGGATGCCGGAGCGGGTATTATCGGGATTAACAACCGGGACCTGAAAACCTTCGAGATCGATTTGGCCACCACTTCGGAACTGGCGCCTCATGTTCCAAAAGGCGCGGTGTGCGTGAGCGAAAGCGGTGTCAGGACACACTCGAATATTCGGTTTCTGCAGGAAAGCGGTGTCGATGCCGTGTTGGTCGGCACGGTGCTGATGGTCTCGGATGACGTGAAAAAAACGGTCACGGAAATACTGGTCGGACAGGCTCATAGGGTAGGCGAAAAGTGAGACCGAAAATCAAGGTTTGCGGAATCGGCACTCAAGCGGATGCCCGGGCGGCCGCCCGGTTCGGCGTGGATGCCGTCGGGTTCGTGCTGGCCAAGAGCCCACGCAGGGTGGAGCCGGAACAGGCCCGAAAGATTACCTTGTCCTTGCCGCCCTTTGTAAATACCGTAGGTGTGTTCGTCGACGAAGATCCGACGGTCGTCAAGGAGATCGCCGCTTTTTGCGGTTTGCACTGGGTTCAGCTTCACGGAAAAGAATCTCCCGAGTATTGTCGAGGACTCGGGCTGCGGGTTTTAAAGGCCGTTCGGGTTCGAAACAAGACGGATATCGAGCAGCTGGAGGCCTACGCCGAGTGTGCGGATGGTTTCGTTCTGGACAGTTATGTGCCGGGTAAGGCCGGGGGGACCGGGCAGACCTTTGATTGGGCACTGGCCCGGGGAGCGGCGGGGTGCGGCCCCATCATTCTTTCCGGCGGACTGACGCCTGAAAATGTCGGTGCGGCCGTGTCACAGGTTTTGCCGTACGGGGTGGATGTAAGCAGCGGCGTGGAATCGGCGCCCGGCATAAAGGACCATCAGAAGATGAGGCGGTTCGTCGAACAGGTAAGGAATACGAAATGATTAACAGAGGGTACTACGATGGGTTCGGCGGGGCATACCTGCCGGAGATTCTGGTGGCCACCTTTGACGAGTTGGTGGAGGCCTTTGAGGCGGCCAAGGCCGACCCGACGTTTTGGCAGGCCTATGCGGATATCATGGCGTCCTATTCGTGTCGGCCGACCCCGGTGACCTTTGCCGGGAACCTGACGGAACGGTTCGGTGGTGCCAAGATCTATGTCAAACGGGAAGACTTGAACCATACAGGCGCCCACAAGGCCAACAATGTGATGGGCCAAGGGCTTTTGGTAAAACGCATGGGTAAAACCCGGGTGATTGCGGAAACCGGGGCGGGCCAGCACGGCGTGGCCACGGCGACCATGGCGGCCAAGTTCGGATTTGATTGTACGATCTACATGGGAGAGGTGGATGTGGACCGACAACGTCCCAACGTATTCTGGATGGAACGTCTTGGCGCCCGCGTCGTACCGGTTCGGGACGGAACGCGAATCTTGAAAGACGCCATCAACGAGGCGTTCCGGGATTGGGTCAACCATATGGATACCACCCATTATGTGCTGGGCACGGCTTGCGGACCGCATCCCTTTCCGGAAATGGTCTCATATTTTCAATCCATCATCGGCACCGAAGCCAGGGAGCAAATCCTTGCCTGCGAGGGTCGACTTCCCGATGCGGTGTACGCCTGTGTGGGTGGGGGATCGAATGCGTTGGGCATTTTTCAGGCCTTTTTTGACGATCCCGTCGACCTGGTGGGGGTTGAGGCCGGCGGCCTGGGGGCGGACTCTGGACATCACGCCATTCGTCTTTCTTCCGAGGATGCCGCTGTCGGGGTGGCTCAGGGATATAAGACCTATTTTCTTCAAAATCGGGACGGGCAAATGAAGGAAACCCACAGCGTTGCCGCGGGACTCGATTATGTAGGGGTGTCACCGATATTGGCCCGGTTGAAAGAAAGAAAACGCGTCCGGTTTGAGTCCGCCTCGGATCAAGAGGTGGTGGATGCCATGGCGTTGACCATCCGTGAGGAAGGATTGATTCCGGCTCTCGAATCGGCCCATGCCTTTGTGCAGGCCTTCAAGGAGGCGGGGACACGGTCGCGGGATGATATCATTTTGATCAACCAGTCCGGTCGCGGCGATAAAGACATATTTACGGTGGCCGATGCATTTGACGATCCCGATTGGAAGGCCTTCATACGAGCGAAAGCGGAGGCATATAATGCTTGAAACCTATATAAAGGATCGATTGAAAAAAAAGGGAATGCTGCTGATGACCCATATCGTGGTCGGATATCCCTCTTTTGAAGACTCTCTCGATATCGTGGCCGCCATGGTGGAGGGTGGCGTGGATCTCATGGAACTTCAAATCCCCTTCTCCGAGCCGATTGCCGACGGACCGGTCATCTTGCACGCCAATCAGGAGGCCCTTTCAAGGGGGGCTACCGTGGGACGGTGTCTGGACTTCGCGCGGGAGGTGACAGCCGCTTTTGATATTCCCTTTCTGTTCATGACCTATTACAATATCCTCTTTCAATACGGGGTGGAGGCATTCGCCGCCGAGATGGCCCAAGGGGGGATAAAAGGGGCTATCATTCCGGATCTTCCCCCGGAAGAGGGTGACGCATACCTGACCGCCATGAATGAGCAGGGGCTTTCGCCGATTTTCATATTCTCCCCTACGTCTTCTCAGGCGCGGATGGACTACATCGCCTCGTTTGCCAAGGGGTTTGTCTACTGCGTGGCCAGAAAGGGTGTGACCGGCCAGGAAACGGCATTCTCCGCCGAGCTGGACGACTATCTGGCCCGATGCCGCAAGGCCACGACATTGCCGCTCGCCCTGGGGTTTGGGGTGAAAGGAAAAGAAGACATCGATTTTCTGAAAGGAAAGGCGGATGTCGCCGTCATCGGAACCCAAACCATACGCTTGGTGGAGGAGGCGGGGGTCGGCGCAGTCAGGGGGTTTGTAAAAGAATTGGCCATATGAAGACAGATCCTTTCGCAAAGGCAACCCCGGGCTTGATGGAAACCATCCTTTCCTGGGGGATTATCGGCGTGTTGGTAGTGGTGGCGGTCGGGGTCTATCTGAAGCAGTCTCGGTATGAGTCGGGTAGATGGGTGCCCGAAGAAGGGGCTTGGGTTTCCAGAGAGGGTTCTTCCCGGGAAACTACCGGCTTTCCTGATTTCGAGAACCTGGCGCCCCCCACGCTGACTCCGATGGGTCCTTTAGAGTCTTTCGGGCCCGACACGTTGTCTCAGAAGATCGACGGAAAGGCGGAACTCTATCTTCCCGCCGGATTTGAGCATCTCTGGTGCCGGCGGTTCAAGTCGACATCCGGTTCCGAAGATTGGATGGAGGTTTTTGTTTATGACATGGGCAATGTGCGACAAGCCTTCGCCGTTTTCAGCGCTCAACGGCGTTCCGGAGCGGCCGCCCTCAATCTGACCCGTTTTTCCTATGAAACAAAAAACGCCCTCTTCTTTGTCCATGGAAAGTACTATGTCGAACTCGTGGCCGCTTCGGCCTCGGAAGCGATTATGGAAAGCGCCGAGGCTTTTGCCGGACGATTTGTCGATCGCATCGCTCCCAGTGAGGTTCGAATCGAAGAGCTAAGCTTGTTTCCCGAAAGGGGGCTTGATCCAACTCAGACAGGACTGATCGTGTCCGATGCGTTCGGCTTCAAGGACCTTCAAAACGTCTTTACGGCCCGGTATCAACTGGATGATACTGAATTAACAGCCTTCATTACCAAAAACGTCGACAAGGTGCAGGCAGCGGCGTTGGTTGCGGCATACAGCGATTTTCTGGTGGCAAACGGTGGGACGGTTGAGCCGGCCGCGCCGTTTCCGCAGGCGGAGATGATCGGCCTCTTCGGGACATTTGAGATTTTCTTCCCCTGTGGCCCCTATGTAGTCGGCGTTCATCAGGCAGAGGCGCGGAAACCTGCGGAGGAACTCGCCTTAAGGCTGAGGGCACATCTCGGGGAGGTGTGTGAACAATGATGACGCGGGAGGCGGAATTCAAATCGGACCGCCGCGATTTTATGGCCCGGTGTTTCAAGGCGGGCGCGGCGATCGCGGCCGTGGGGGGTCTGGCCTTTTGGCGATACGACGATTCGCCGCCCACGGGAATCGATGCGGACGAGCAAAGTGTTACGTTGCCCGAGTTTTCCGTTGCGGGAACCGAAGGACGGATGGGTGTCGCCAAGGGAGCGGTCCGTTCAAAAACGCTGGCGCGGGCCCTGAAAGCCGTTGGGGGGATTGAGGCCTTTATCAAACCGAACGATCATGTCTTGATCAAGGTAAACGCCGCTTTCGCCATGCCGCCCTTGTTGTCGGCCACGACACATCCCGAGTTGGTTAGTGAACTGACCCGCTATTGTCTGAAAGCGGGGGCGGCGCGAGTGGTCGTGTCGGACAATCCGATCCATGACCCCGGCAGCGCCTTCGCCCTTACCGGTATTGAAGCGGCGGCAAAAAAGGCCGGTGCGGAAGTGATCGTTCCTCGTGCGGATGACTTTAAGCCCTTCACGTTGGCGACAGGCGCCTTGCTGGACCATTGGCCTATTCTGTTCAAACCGTTGGCGGGGATAAACAAAATTATCGGTGTGGCACCGGTGAAGAGCCACCACCGAAGCGGGGCCTCCATGACCATGAAAAATTGGTACGGATTGCTCGGGGGTCGGCGAAACGTCTTTCATCAGGACATCAACAATATTATAAAAGAACTCTCCATGATGGTTACCCCGACACTGGTTGTTCTCGACGGTACCTGGTCGATGATGACCAACGGCCCCACAGGGGGCTCCCTGGATGATTTGACGGCCACCCGAACCATGATCGTGAGTACGGATCAGGTGGCCGCCGACGCATTCGGCGCCCGCCTGCTGGGAAAGAGAGGTTCCGAGTTGCCCTATCTGGCCAAGGCGGTACAGGCCGGTGTGGGAACCACGGATTTCAGATCCTTGGGGGTGAAGGGCGATATCGTATAACCAACAACTACCCGGAAAGAGAAATAACATTGCGCATCGTTACGGCCAGACGAATCAGCCAGGTCTTCTTTCTCCTTCTATTCCTGTGGTTTTGTCTGGTGTCCAATGTGGGCGAGAAGTGGTGGCAGCTCCGGGGGTGGCCGGTCAACTGGTTTCTCCAGCTCGATCCGTTGGTGGCTTTGGGAACCCTGTTGAGTACCGGAACGCTTTACAAGGGGTTGATATGGGCCGTAGTGACGGTGGTGTTGACCATCCTGCTGGGACGGTTTTTTTGCGGCTGGCTTTGCCCCTTCGGGACTACTCAGCAATTTGTCGGCCATCTGGCCGACAGGGACCAAAGTGTCGCCCGGCGTGCGAAACGCCACCGATACCATCCCGCCCAGAAGCTGAAGTACATCCTTCTCTTCGTGTTGCTGGGGCTGTCCGCTTGGCACATGATGGCGTGGTTGATCTCGCCGTGGGAAGCGGCGTCCGCCGGGATCTTTATTGCCGGGATAGGGCCGGCCATCGGGCTGATGGCGGTCCCGGTGCTGTCCGGGAAAAATCTGCGCAAGCGGCGCTCGGGCCTCATGTGGGCGTGTTTCGTCCTCGGGCTCTGGATGATCCTGGGCACGCTTTTTCATTCACCCTCCTTCCTGGATGCCTCCCTTCAGGTGGGGCTGCTCGACCCCATCTCCGTGATGTATCGCTCGGTGAATCTCATCTTCGTTCCCATCGCCGACAGCGGTACCCATGGGCTGGCACCGGTGGAGCGTTATACCGCAGCGGGCTGGATCATCGGCGCCGTGTTTCTTGTCGCCTTGTTTCTTTGTATAAAGGTTCCCCGTTTTTATTGTCGCTTTGTCTGTCCCCTCGGTGCCCTCTTCGGAATACTGGGGCGATACAGCTTGTGGCGTATCGGCAAGACGAAAGACGAATGTGTGGCATGCCAACGATGTGAATCCGCATGTGAAGGGGCCTGTAGCCCCTCAGGGGCCATTCGAATCCATGAATGTGTACTTTGTCTCAATTGTATGACCCGTTGCCGAGATGAGTTGATAACCTATGGTACGGTCCGGTCTGAAGGTGGTGAGGTCTCTACGCCGGACCTCTCCCGACGAGGGGTGACCTTATGCCTGATTTCCGGTGTGGCGGCCGTGCCGATGTTGCGGTTGGGCGGGACACTGGGAGCGAACTGGTCGCCTCATTTGGTTCGTCCTCCCGGAGTGCTGCCGGAGGCGGCGTTTCTCACCCGATGTATCAAATGCGGTCAGTGTATGCGGGTGTGTCCCACCAATATCATTCATCCGGCCGGCCTTGAAGGGGGCATTGAAGGGATTTGGACTCCCGTGCTCAATTTCCGGATCGGCACCAGCGGATGTCAGGTCAACTGTGTGGCCTGTGGACATATTTGTCCGACTTCGGCGATTCGACCGATAAGCCTGGATGAAAAACACGGGAGGGGGGATTTTCAAGAGAACGGACCGATCCGTCTGGGTACCGCCTTTGTGGATCGCGGCCGGTGTCTGCCATGGGCCATGGGCCGGCCCTGTATTGTGTGCGAGGAAAACTGTCCGGTCAGCCCGAAGGCCATTGTAACCCGTGACGTCTATTCGCGGGTTGAGGAGGGGGCACGGACGGTCCGGTCGGTGGAGGGGCGCCAAGTCTGGTTGGGAGGGCCCGCCATGCAACCGGGAGCCTTTGGAACGGGGGATTATGTCTTTAACAGGATCGGTAAGGCGGAGAGGAAATGGGTGATCCTGGATAATGGAAAGGAAACTCTCCTGATTGCCGGTGAGGTGGCGGACGGCCTGCCGGCACCAGGTGTCGAAATAGAAATACGGGTTCGGTTGAAACAGCCGTTCATCGTTCCGGATCGGTGTATCGGCTGCGGTATATGTGAACATGAATGTCCGGTGAGTGGAAAGCGGGCCATTCGGGTGACGGCGGAGAACGAAACCCGGGACCGTGATCATGCCTTGTTGGCGCGTAACGCATAGCCTTCGACCCAGGCAAGTGATCGAAGGACGGGGCTTCATTATCAAGTGAAACGTATTTAAACGGAGGAAACGTATGAACAGAGAAGGAAAAGGAATATCTCGCAGGACGTTACTCAAGGGGCTCGGAATGGGGGGGATCGGTTCCCTGATGCTGTCGGCGGAGCAGCTCGCCCGGGCGGCCAAAGATGAGCCGGCCGAAACGACTGAAGCGCCCGTGGTGCCCACCCGACCATTCGGTCGCACCGGGGTAAAGGTGTCGGCGCTTTCGTTGGGAGGCATGTTCGACATCCCCAACAACCAGTTGCTCCTCAGGCAGGCCCTCAACTGGGGCGTCACCCATTGGGATACCGCCGATTGTTACGGGAGAGGCAGGAGCGAGAAAGGGATTGGTCAGTTTTTTTCCAAGATGTCCGATGCACGACCACGGGTATTTCTGGTCACCAAATCGGACCGGCGGGATCCCGAAGGTCTGACGGAATTGTTGGAGCGGTCCCTGAAGCGGATGAAGACGGACTACATCGATTGTTATTTCATCCATGGTCTTTCAGACATCGACGAGGTCAACGCGGATACGCGCCGGTGGGTGGAGACGGAAAAGTCGAAGGGACGGATACGACTTTTCGGTTTCAGTACGCACCGGAACATGGAACGGTGTATGGTGGGTGCCGCCCGGCTGGGCTGGATCGACGCCATCATGATGAGCTACAATTTCAGGCTCATGCATGAGGATCGGATGAAATCGGCTGTCAAGGCCTGCGTGGACGCCGGCATCGGCCTGACCGCCATGAAGACCCAGGGCGGCGGATCGGTGCGTACGGAGACCGAATCGGAATTGGCCCTTGCGGGACGGTTTATTCAGGCCGGATATACGGACAAGCAGGCCAAGCTGAAGGCCGTATGGGAAAATCCGCATATCGCCAGCATTTGCTCCCAGATGCCGAGCCTGACCGTGCTGATGTCCAACGTGACGGCCGCCACGGACAAGAAACGGTTGACCCGGGATGAGAAAAAGGTGCTTCAGCGGTATGCTCGGGAAACCGCTTTTTCATATTGTGCGGGATGTGCCGAGCGATGTGAATCGGCCATGGATCAAAAGATCCCCATCAGCGATGTCATGCGGAGCTTGATGTATTGTCACAGCTATGGCGAATATGAACGGGGTAGGCAACTGTTTGCCCGACTTTCCGGGGTCAGTAGCGATCAATTGAGACGAACGGACTTTTCGCCCGCAGAGGCGAGATGCCCCCAGGGGGTTCCCATCGAACGTTTGATGGACGACGCTGCCGAACTGTTTGGCTAGTTTCCATCCATAAATGGCCCTTTCGGTTTTTTCTTTAAACTGTTCGAAAAAAGAAGTAGATGAATACGGATGTCATTGCAAACGTCGTGAGGCAGCGATATTTGCGCGAACCCTAAACCAGGAGGTAAGGCGATGGAAAAGGTGGCAACCCGGACCGGAACCGAAGTCGTAGTCAATGATTTTGTGAGAAGCGTTTATAATTGGATGGGTATCGGGCTGGCCCTGACAGGCCTCATAGCCCTTTATGTGTCAACCAATGAGACCGTGAGCGGCTTAATTCTGGGGAATCGAATTATCTTCTTCGGGTTGATCATCGCGGAGCTGGCGCTCGTGTTTTCGATCAGCGGGATGGTACATAAGATGCGAGCCGGTACGGCCACCGGGCTTTTCGTCTTGTACGCGAGCCTTAACGGACTGACATTGTCGTTCATATTCCTGGCCTATACCCAGGCAAGTATCGTCCGCACCTTTTTCGTATGTTCGGGAACCTTTCTGGCGTGCAGTATCTATGGGTGGAAAACGCGCAGAGATCTGACCTCGTGGGGCGGTTTTCTGACCATGGGCTTGATCGGTATCATCATTGCTTCTTTGGTGAATCTATTCATCAGAAGCAATGCCATGACCATGATCATCAGCTACATCGGCGTTCTCGTTTTCGTCGGGTTGACTGCCTACGATACGCAGAAGCTTAAGCAGATGGCGGTTTCCCAGCCGGCTGGACTTGATGGTGCCACGATTCGAAAAGGGGCGATACTGGGTGCACTGTCTCTGTACTTGGATTTTATCAATCTCTTCCTGTTGTTGCTCCACATTTTCGGCGAGGGTCGGGAATAATCAGGGATGCCTTTATGGCCCGGGGGCTTCCAACGAACTTAGCCAAACTTGATCGACTTTTTGAAAACGTTACAGGTTCGGGACGGTTTCAGATTTCAATCGGGCTAACTGTTTGAAGCCGTTAGAGTCCCTTGGTTCCGTTGTTCCTTTGGAATTCAACAGGCACCACATATCTTGGAAAACGCACATGGCCTATTTGGTAAACCCGGCCGCAACGGAACTTAGGGACTCTTAAGGCTGAGTTTTAGCCCGGTTGAAATCTGAGACCGTCCTGAACCTTATGCAACAATGCAGTTTCATCACACCAC
>CAYTTQ010000040.1:0-25043 GCA_964440795.1 uncultured Desulfobacterales bacterium
TATGCCACGCGGCGCAAAGCCCCAAGAGTCCGAGGCAGAGTCTTTCGAACATGAACCCGCCGTTCACATACAGCGTGTTTTGATCCATTATGGGCAGTGATTGTGTGAGCACGGCCTCTCGAAATAAGGGGGTTTTTTTAAGCTTTTTTCCCAAAGGATCAATAACCGCGCTGATTCCCGTATTGGCGGCCCGGGCAACGGCTCGCCGCGTCTCGACGGCTCGAAATATTGCCATCGACATATGTTGATATGGGGCGCTTGTCCTGCCGAACCAGGCATCATTGGTGATATTTACAAGAAACTGAGCCCCGTTTGCAGCCATTGCCCGGCTCAGTTCCGGGAATATCACTTCGAAGCAAATCAATACACCGAATTCGGTTGAGCCTATGGAAAGTACTTGCCCTTTCCGTCCCGGCACAAAATCTCCAACCGCTTGAACAATTTTACCCAGAAACGGAAATAGACGCTTTAAGGGGACGTACTCTCCGTAGGGAACGAGATGAACCTTGTCGTATTTGCCGAGGACGTCACCGTCGGGATTAAGCAAATAGGCACTGTTATGGTAATACACTTGGCCGTTTTCGCTGGCAAAAGACGGGCTTCCAACAAGAAAAGGGGTTTCCGAATCTCGGACCAGATCTATAAACCGGCGTGTCATGGGTTGGTCATGGAACAGATAAAACGGCAACGCCGTTTCCGGCCAAACCACAAGGCTCGGTTTTTCTTCTAAGATCCTCCGGGTTAGGCGTGCGTATCGTTTCAGCGTTTCCTGCTGGAAAGCCGGATCCCACTTCTTGGACTGATCGATGTTCCCCTGAACCAGGGCTAGAGACATCCTGGGTGCTGTTTGTAACAGGGTGTCTAACTGCCGGATACGCCAATGGCCGTAGGCCAGGCAGGCGGATACCACACAGGCGACTGTCAGCAGTGCCTTCCAGGGGATGACCTGTTTGGTCTTCACGGCCCGCCAAGTTTCAAAGAGCACCAAATTCACCGCGACGATCAGAGCGGACAATCCATATACGCCGAATATATCTGAAATCTGAATGAGTGGCAATAGGTTATATTGGGTATACCCGAGATTTTCCCAAGGGAAACCCGATAAAAATATGGCCCGGAGATATTCAAGCCCTACCCACAAAAAGGGAGTCGTCCATATCAAACGGGGAGACCGATGCGTAAGACCGGTTAGAAGCAGACAAAAAGCGCCGAAATAGAGTCCCAGGTACAGGACCAGCAACAGTAAAATGGCCCAGCTCACCACGGCAGGCAGTTGGCCGTAAGTCTTCATGACCCCGGTAATCCAGTACAAGAGGGTTACGTAATGAATCCCGCCGGCGAGCAAACCAAGCCTAAAACCGGTTTTCAACGGTTTCCCTTGGATTGCCCAAAACAGCGGAATCAGAGCAACCCAAGCCAGGACATTCCAATCAAGCTTGGGAAATGCCGCGGTCAAAAGTAATCCTGAAACGGCGGCTAAAGCAACCGCCGGAACAAGACCCCGGTCGTCTTTTTTCCCGCTCGTTTTATGTCGCATGTGTGACCCTTTCAGCATTGACGGCCTCAACCGAAGTCCGACATTGCTGTTGGTTTCTGTCATCCTTATGTTTACGTATCATTCCGTAAGAAATCAAGAAAGACAAATTCTGGGCCGAAAAGGGTATGTGTGGTATATATAGACCCGGCATGGGCAAAAATTGGAAAGTATGGCCGACTCATGGTCTTCGATGTGGATCGGTCTCCAGGGAGGGCAGGTCAGATTGGCGTGGACACGGCAGGCCCGTGTTTCTATTTGCCTACCCGTGACCTTCGCGAGGTGACTTCCCTCTCTGTGGGTGGATGCGTTGGAAAATGGTGCCAAGGGCGGGGACTTGTGTGATCAATGCTGTCCGGCGCGTGAAGGGGGTGATGGAATGGTGAGCCCGGTTTTGGAAGAAGATCACCGGCCGTGGGGATACTATCAAGTCTATGCGGACGAACCGGACCACAAAGTCAAACGAATCGTGGTCTATCCGGGTAAGCGGTTGAGCTTACAGCGTCATCGACGACGTGCGGAACACTGGTATATTCTGTCCGGCCAGGCGGTGGTGACTCGGGGAGAAGATAAGATCCCCCTGACCGCTGAACAATCCATAGATATTCCCAGGGGGGCGATACATCGTATTGAAAACTCGGCCGGCGAAGAGGTGGCCTTTATCGAGATCCAAACGGGAGACTACTTCGGCGAAGACGACATTGAGCGTCTGGCGGATGATTTCGGGAGAAAATAAGGATCTGACGGGAATTACGGTCCATTGGAAAAGGAACACGGGTCGTTTGGGAGTGTAAGCCTATGGATATCAATACATCCGATTTGGATCTGGTCGTCGTGATCATGGCGGGAGGAGTTGGGACGCGATTTTGGCCTGTCAGCACAGCCCGTCGGCCGAAACAGTTTCTCCGTCTTTTCGGGGACCGAAGCCTTTTGCAAATGAGTTATGACCGGGTGAGCGATCTCGTATCCCCCGATCGTATCCTGGTTCTGACCAATGAGGCCTTCGTGCCCGAGGTCCGAGAACAGTTGCCCGAGGTCCCTGGTGACAATGTGATTGGAGAGCCGATGCGGCGGGACACTGCTGCGGCTGTAACTCTCGCCGGGATTTTGTGCCGAAACCGTTTTGGAAATCCGGTCATGGCGATTCTTACGGCGGATCACATGATTGAGCCGCTGGCTCTATTTCATAAAACACTGCTTTCGGCGGTTAGCGGGGCGATCAAGCAAGACGGGCTTTATACCTTCGGCATTTCACCCACCTATCCGGCTACGGGGTACGGGTACCTGGAGCGAGGCGAAAGAGTCGTTGAAGATGACGGAATTGAACACTTTCAACTTTTACGATTCAAAGAAAAGCCGGACCGGGCCACCGCCCGATCGTATATTGAATCAAGAAGATTTTATTGGAATTCTGGGATGTTCGTTTGGCAAACGGATGTCATCTTGGCAGCACTCAAAGAACACTTGCCGGATCATGTCGAGCAAATTGCCGCCGCTTGCGCACATCATGGTACCGAGAACTGGTCACAGGCCCTTCGAGAGGCATTTGAACCTTTGCCGCGGATATCCATTGACTTTGGGGTCATGGAAAAGGCTCCGCATGTATACTGTGTTGCCTCCGGGTTTTCATGGGATGATGTGGGGGGCTGGCGTTCCTTGCGTAAGTACATGTCGGCGGATGAAACGGGTAACTGGTGTTTCGGCCGGACCCAAAGCCTTGATTCGGCCAACAACCTTATTTTTTCTGAAGACGCCAAAGAGGTCGTTGCCCTGGTGGGTGTTGAGGATCTTGTGGTGGTCCGATCTAAAAACGCCACCCTCGTGGTTCACAAAGATCGAACCGAGGAGGTCAAAAAACTGGTCGAGCAAATGGAAAAAACCAATTCCTGAGCGGAGCGAAACTGCGACTTTTGCAACGTCGGGGTAAAGCGGTCGGCCGACCCCGCCCTATTAAGACTGTTTTCCCGCGGCGCCGGCCATCTTTTGCCGGTAGGCCTCGAGGGCTTCTTCCTTGAGGTTGACTTTGTCGGCACCAAACAGTGCGCTTTGTAACCAATCCAATCCGAACTTCAGCATCGCAACTTCGTCGTTTTGGATTCTTTCCAGCGTATCCGTGTCGATGTCGTATTTTTGGAGAAAGCTGCTTTCGAAGATAAACCGCTTGAGGCGGTCTACATTGGTACTGACCATGAAAAACATGCCCTTGCTTTGCTCACTGAGTTCTGCTTCGAATCCGAACGATTTCTTCCGGAGCATAAGCTCCATCCACCCTTTATTGATCTCGTCATAAGGTTCCACCCCTTGATCGCGCCGCCATTCCGCGACGGTCCATTCCTTGTCCGACTCGAACCCGAAACAATGGGCTTCCCGCACCATGAAATAAAAATCTTCCCCGGTGGGCTGAATTTCCTGTTCCCTGAACGCCGCCGTACCCAGGGGATAGTAGCGACAGGAAAGGGGCCGATCCTCATAAATGGCACACCCCTCGGGGGTAATAAAGGGGCAACTTTGGTTTGCGTCATCGAGCATCTTCAGTGTGGCGACGGGCAGCTTCGTTCGGGACAACATCTCGGGCTTGGTATATATGGCCAGAAACTGGTCGCTGGTAAGCCCTAGCCTGTTTTTCATCCGAATAATGTCGTAAGGTGTCAAAATAATATTTATGGCGCTGCAACAATGGGTGTAACATTTCATTCCTTTATTGCAGGCGAAGGTGAATTTACTATCCAAGTGATACTTTCTCGCCTCGATGCCGTCTTGGCCGGTACTGCAGTGGTCAGCCATTGTTTATCCTTTCTGCTCGGTGATATGGTCTGCGCGGTGATATGGTTTGAATCGATAATCTCCTCACTATTACCACGCAGTAGGTGACTGTCAATGCCTATTTGACGCCCCAAGTTGACATTTGACGCCGGGGCATTATGTTGTGGTAACTGTAAACAAACGAACGGAGGTTAGTATGACGGTTATAACGAAACAAGATGTGTATGACAGGATCATGGAACAAGAAAAGCCCGCGTGCCCTCACTGCGGCCAGATGATGGTCATTTGGGAATGTCCCCCGGTGACTTTTTCGGATGGCTTGGGATGGGGAACACCTTACCTTTATGTATGTTTCAATGACGAGTGCCCTCTATACTTAAACGGCTGGAAAAGCATTATGGAAAACTATGCCACCCATGCGTCGTATCGGTGTATATGTGACCCCACATCTGACGCATTGAAAATGGATTGTATGCCTGTGTTCAGCGCACAGGGGGGGCGGGGGTCTATTGTAGATGAAGAATTCGAGGCTGCGGAAAAGGCCAGAATGAAGGCTCGGGACGAAGGGCTTGAAGAGCTTGAAAGCCTTTTTGGCAGGGGAGATGCAGATTCGATTCTCCGGATTCTCTTGGCGGATGATGGGGTGACGGAGGTATTGTGCAGGGCCGCGGAACTCATCGGGCAAATTGGCGAATTGGACGTCATTGAACCCATTCAAAGTAATGAGTTTAACGACGACGTGGTGAGAGAAAAGATTAGCGGGGCCATCGAGACCATTCACGAACGAAACCATACCAAAGAATGTCCCTTTTGCGCCGAAATCATCAAAGCACGGGCGGTGGTTTGTAAGCACTGTGGGAAGGACTTGTAATAGATCAAAAAAACCGTCTGACCGCTCTGGCCGGAAGGTAGAAGCCCCGCTTCCTATGCGGGGCTTTTTTTATGTTTTTAGATTTCTCTGGACGTTCACATTCATCTGATCGTAGGAACGGAAGATAATTTTTTCTCTTTCCAGCTTGGCTTCCGGATAAGGCTCAAGGGCCATGTCGGACAAACGGGCGAGGGCGTCTTGCTTAGCGGGTATGGCGGCCATACCTTGATCCAGTAGTGTTCCCGTAACCGAGTCCAAGATTTCCGCATCCTTTCCGTTTGTTATCACGGAAATAGGGATCTGATGGGTGTCCAGCAGTCTGGCTGCAGCCAGGGTTTCCCGATGTCGGGACCCCAAAGATCCCGGCGCCAATTTAATGACCATGAATCGTGTCCCATTGACCCGAACTACCAGATCGACCTCGGAACAAAAGCGTTCTTCGCCGAGAGTAAAGGCTATCTCGGCGTCTACCTCGATGTCTTCTCTTTGGTAGCCCTTTTCTTCCACCAGAAACCGTTCAACAAGCTGGCGATGTTCTTCCACGCCGACATTGGGCACTATCTTGCCCGTGACGAAGTCAACAATCGTTTCGTGTGTCCCGGACCCGTTTTTCATTTACTGCCTCCCGCTGTATCCAGGCCGGACTGGGGTGAAGGGTTGAGTTCTTCCTTCAACAGGCAACAAGCAATCTTATACTTTGGTTTTCCCCGCTTATCGTAATCGATGTTTCCCGGTTGTATCAGCTTATTCATCACACAGCCTTCCGGGATGGATAGGTCAAACAGCTCCTTCTCGTTTATCGGTGGCCTGGGCACCAGTTTATTCCTTTCTATATCGTAAGAGTGGAGTGGAAAGTCCTCACAAAGGGGGCATTGATAAATACGTCCGTTAGGAAATACGAAATAATTTTCCGCCACGCGACCGGCGCATTCGAACGCTTCTTTCTTGTTCAAGAAGACTTTGGGATAAGTGGTGTGGATGCCCATCCGCGCCGCTCGGGCGGCCAGTTGCGGCACGGTCGCCGCCCATCGCTTGCGGGTGATCTGTCCATGTCCCTTCGTATTTGTCGCAAATCGCCCCCGGATTCCCGCGACCTGTATGAACAATCGTTGAATGCCCATTGCTTTCAACAGCCGGGGAACATTCTTTAGGTCGTCGATATTCCACTGGTTTACCGTGTAGATCACGCTGAGATTGAATCCTTTTTCAAGCGCTTGTTCGATGCCCGCCACGCAGGTGTTATAAGCGCCTTCTCCCCGAATGTAGTCGTTAACTTGGCTGCAAGACCCGTCCAGGCCGACGCTGAAATAGTCCACGGTGTCAGGGGTCGCCCGTTTGAGAATATCGTTAAAAAAGAAACCGTTTGTGTCTACGGTAATCGATGCGTATCCCATTTTCCGTGCCGATTCTGCGAGGGAGGAAAGGTCGGGGTGTAAAGTGGGTTCGCCACCGATGAAGACAAGATTGGTTTTCTTGTGCGGATGTGCCAACACGTTTAGCCAGTCACGTATGGTCTCGGTGGACAATGTCTGGGTGCCGTGTTGTTTCGGGTTGACGTAACAGTGCTTGCATCGCAAATTACACCGTGTCAGTATATGGAAAAATACGTTCCGGGCGTTCTTTTGAAAGGCAACGGTTTTTTCCATCAAAACTCTCTATCTGGCAAGACTCTCTATCTGGTCGGCAAGTTGGAGTGTCGAATGCGGTGTGGGCGATTACGTTTTGTCTTTGCGTTGCCACGGCTGCCGGATCGCAATCGGGGTTTCTCACACCATCTAAGCGATGCCGAAATATTTACCACTCACGGGATCGACACGCAATGAAATATATCGACGAGCAGGACAGAGCGGCACTACTTGCTCAAGTGCTGGAGACGGGAGAGACGTTTTCCTTTGAGTGTCATGACGGTTTGTCATGTTTCACCCGGTGTTGTCGGAACCTGAACCTCTTTTTGTATCCCTACGATGTATTGCGGTTGAAGAACGGCCTGCAGATATCTTCGGGGGACTTTCTGGACAGGTATACGGATATGGTCATGCGGGAAGGTAATTATTTCCCCGACGTCTTGTTGCGTATGTCGGATAATGTGGAAAACACGTGTCCCTTTTTGGCCGACTCGGGATGCATCGTATATGCGGATCGTCCCGATACCTGTCGCACTTTTCCCCTGGAACAGGGGATCGTCTTTCGGGGGTCTTCGGGAAAGGCGTCGGACGTTTATGCATTTAAGCCGCCCGATTTTTGCCTGGGGCAATATGAGCCTAAAATGTGGACAACGGAAAGCTGGGCAAAAGACCAAGGGGCCGTCACCTATCATGAGATGACCGCGCGCTGGTCCGAGGTAAAGGCTTTGTTTCAGTCGGATCCCTGGGGCGCGCAAGGGCCCACCGGGGCCAAGGCAAAGATGGCTTTGATGGCTACCTACAACCTGGACCGGTTTCAGGAGTTTGTGTTTCACAGTACCTTTTTAATGCGGTACAAGGTGAAAAAGGAAATCCTAAAAAAAATCCGTGCCAATGAAGAAAGTCTCTTAAAGTTCGGCCTGGAGTGGGTAAAATTTTTTCTTTGGGGCATCAAGAGTCGGCATATTCAGCTTCGATGACGGAATGTGAAATTATTTTTGCGCGAACCCTTAGGGTTCACTCAAGACCTGTTGTGCCAGCGGACTCTGTCTGAGATAACTGTTGTCGGGGTTGGAGAAGAAAGCTTTAAAAAGTCCGAGGCTCGTTTCCCTGAGAATTCCCGGTACCACCTTGATATTCAGGTCACGGTAAAAAGGCCTAAGGGACCTTAAGTCCAGCGTGGTCGCCCCGCCGAAAGTGTCTTCATAAGCATAGACGATAGTAGTGATGCCGTTGATAACGAGTGCCGAAAAACACATCAAACAGGGTT
Source organism: uncultured Desulfobacterales bacterium (assembly GCA_964440795.1). Lineage (GTDB taxonomy): Bacteria > Desulfobacterota > Desulfobacteria > Desulfobacterales. Next base: position 8,061 of record CAYTTQ010000040.1, read on the forward strand.
CGAGAGTGGTAAAAAAGCACGTTTCACTTCTCTTGACATCAGGCCGCATATCGACCAATCGCCTCAGGGCACGCATCTCCGCGTGATCCAACTCATTGCGACTTTCCGGCTCATTGCGACTTTCCGTCTTACTGTTTGCCCGCGACTCCCGGACGAGTATTCTCCGATTACCGGAGACCACACAACCGACGGGGAACTCTCCCTCATTGAGTGCATGCTCGGCCTCTTCAAGGGCACTTTTCATGAACCATTCGTAGTCCATCTTAATCGACCATCCTCCCTGATAGGCCGTCCTCGTGGGCCGTTGAGTTGAGGTCCGATCATTTGCCCACAGTCTGCCTCCGTCTCCTACCCGAAATCTCCAACGAGGTCAATCTGCTTTACAGATTGACCGGGTTGTGGCATACAGAAAAGGTTGCTCATGCCGGAATGAAGGACGTTTAGCGTAATGACTGGTGCCAAAGCAGCCGTGGACAAGTTGTCACCGTTTCAAAGGGGGGAACGGGTGCGTTGTGAAAGAGAATGCTGGGAAAGGGAGTATCTGTCTCCTTGTGCGTGCTTAAGCGAGGCCTCTAAAGGCAGAAAGGTTTTTGAGGAACCCTGTGCGTTTCGGACGGAATTTCACAAAGATCGGGATCGTATTGTCTATTCCAATGCCTTTAGGCGATTAAAGCACAAAACCCAGGTTTTCTTGTCCCCTCTGGGGGATCACTATCGGACCCGATTGACCCATACGCTGGAGGTTTCTGAGATTGCTCGGACCATCGCTCGGGCGTTGAAGCTTAACGAAGATTTGACGGAGGCCATTGCCCTGGGCCACGATCTTGGCCACACCCCATTCGGACACGGGGGCGAAGTGGTTTTGCAGGAGATCTACAAAGGCGACTTTTCTCATCGTGAACAAAGCGTGCGGGTCGTCGAGGTACTGGAAAAACACGGCAAGGGCCTGAACCTGACCTTCGAGGTGCGGGACGGCATTTTAAGGCATTCTAAGGGATATGGAGCAGTTATGCTCGAGGATTCAAATGAAATGCCGGCGACCGTGGAGGGATGTGCGGTACGATTTGCTGATATCATGGCCTATTTGAATCATGACCTAGACGATGCCATCCGGAGCCGGGTCGTGAGCCGGGACCAGATCCCTCAACAATGCATCGATGTGCTGGGAGAATCCCATTCTGAGAGAATTCGGACGATGGTTGGCGACTTGGTCCAATCGAGTCGCTTTGAACACGGTGAGGTACATCTGGCCATGAGTCGGGATGTTTCAGCCGCCATGGCGGAACTCAGGAATTTCCTCTACAATAAGGTCTATCGGTCCGACCAGGTTCACAGCGAATTTGTGAAGGCGAAAAAGATTATTTCCGAACTCTATTACTACATGTTGGAAAACCAGGCGGTGTTTGAAAAGGAGCTGGCGAAAATGGAAATGGGCGGATTCTCCAAGGAGACCCTGAAAGAGCGGCAAGTATGTGATTTCATTGCCAGCATAACGGACCGATATGCCCTCAATCTTTACGAAGAGCTATTTTTCCCGACGCCCTTGGTTTGATGAGGAATGCATTATGAGTACGTCTGAATTTATCCCCTATAAGGAAGCGAGGCGGATCGTATCGGAAGTCGTGGAAATGGAACACCCTCAAGACGGCCAGCGTATCTTTAATGTCTACAACCATCGGGGCGAAGCCATTTGCTGGTTTTATGCCGACGAGGTGGAAGCAGAAGTAGATGCAGCCGAATTCGACGAAATCCAGGAGCATCTCCTGCATTTCATTCCTGCGTGGGCGGTTTGATTGAGGGGATGGCCGCTTGTTTAATTCGGCCCTGGGGTAAAACTTGTTGCACAAGCGTGCCTATTTCTGGAGGACGTATTATGGTAGGGCCCCAGGGCCGAAAGCCTTTGTCAGCAAACACCCTATCATGTAAACACACCTAGCAGGTCTTTTTTACCGTGTCAAGCATATATTGTAGATTAGTAAAAAAAAAGCGCAATATATTGTGTTTTTTTTTGTTGATGGATCGAACTACACTACCCCTTTCGGTAACGGTTCCGAGTATTCGCCGCCCAGCATATAGCCGCCATCGATTCGAAGGATGGCCCCCGTCATGAATGGAGCGTCTTTTAAAATAAACAACACCGCCTTCACCACGTCCTGTATGCTTCCTAAGCGTCTCAATAGGGTATGCTCAATGATTTCATTGCGTTGAGATTCCGATAGGAGCCCCCATCCCCGGGTGCCGGGGCCGTGGCGGGTTTCAAAGATGCCCAGCATCAATTCGTTGACCCGGACGTTTGGTGCGACGTCTCTGGCCCAGGTTTCCGTAAAAGAGGATACGGCCCGGTTGGCTGCGGCGTACCCGTCGTTAAAGATCCTGCCCGCCGGTCCGGTCCGTCCCACCAGGCCCGCTATGGATGAAATATTGATTACTGCCCCGTCTTCGGACGCCTTCAGGTAAGGCAGACAAGCGGTGTAAACCCACCATTTTGCCCTGAGGGTGGTACTCATCTCGAGATCCCACTGCTCTTTCACATACGGCCCATGCACAACAGGCCATCCCCCTCGTTCGATGTTATTGATGAGGATGTCTATTCCGCCGAAGCGGTTCGAGACCGATTCGACGGCATCGGCAACGGTGTCTGTGTTGCGAAGATCGGTTTTGATTATCAGGGGAGCGGTTCCGGTCTCTTCAAAATCCCGCTCCAGGTCCGGCAATGCCTCTTCCCAATCGTAGTAGGTGAGCGCTATCTGTACACCCTCCCGGGCCAGGGTCAGGGCGATGCCCTTCCCGATACCCTTAATCGCTCCCAGAACCAAGGCCACCTTGCCGTTGAGTTCCATCTGTCTGTAACCCTCCTTTGGAGCCGTCATCCGAGTTGTTTTTCGGCCCGGGCGTCGAGGTCCGTGTCTCCAAACAACCGTTGCTTGATCCAGGCAATGCCAAAACGCATCAGGGCGACCTCATCCCTGAGAACCTGTTCAGCCGACGCCACCTTCGAGGATGACTGTTTCAGCAACTGCTTGTCGAGTACGAAATCATGAAATCGATCCAGGTCGTAACAGGCCATACGGAAAAGATCGTCTTCCTCGGGAGTCAATCCTCCGCGTCTGTTACGGTTGTTCAAAGAGATGACCCCCATCATGAGGTCGTTCATATCGTAATAGATATCAAGGCCCTGGTTTTTCTTCCATTCCGCCAAGGTCCACTCCGTTTGTTCACTAAATCCCAGGCAATGGGGTTCCCGGATGAGGAAAAACGATTCCCTGCAAGTGCTTTCGCCCGGCTTTTTGGCAGCCATCCGTCCCAACGGATAGGTGCGGCACGCACCCGGACGGTCTTCATACACAGTACATCCCCGGGGACTCACAAAGGGGCACTCACGCAGGTTTTCTTCCGGCATACACAAGGAAACCACCGGGAGTCCGCTGCGGGGCCCCCTGTGGCATTCGGTATATCTGTCGAGAAACTGTTGGGAGGACAACCCCAGGTTATTCTTGAGTCGCAATATATCATAGGGGGTTAAATATTGATTTAAGTCTCTACAGCAGGCGTTGAAACAGGCGATGCCGGGATGGCAGGCAAAGCAAAATGTTTGGTTTGGATGAAGTTGCTCAAATGACATAGTCCTGCCTCGAATAGGTTGCGAATGGGCTCGGGTTTTTTTGCTACCTGTAGCACTCCACCAAACGGATGGTCAACGAAAAGCAATGGACCCAAATCCACACCGCTTGCGCAAAATAAGTTCACATTGTCCGGGCCTATGTCCGGTCATAGGTGAACCGATCATTTCGGTCATTTTTGTCGGATAAAAAAGATGTGGTCTTGGGTGACGGAACAGTCGGAGATTTATTGGTTGCATGTCTTCTACAACTGTCCCTTATCTCTGAAAAAGGCCTTGACAAGACCGCGCCAGGGTGATACTGAATGGTAGTTGGCTGGAGGGCTCTGTAATATACTGAAATTTCAAGCAAAACCTTTCCGGGGGGTTGCGGAGGGGAGACAATGGGCAATTTCGTTTGCCTTATGGCCCAAGTGATATATTAATTCTATGAGCAGACTTTATGGTAAGGGCCTTTCGTTGGCGATACCGTGCAGTCAAGCTGTCAGACCACACTCTATGGTCGTTGATCTTGGTTCGAAGTATTAACTGAAAGGGGGGATGTGAAGATCTGGTGTTTGTTCACTGGGGATCGGGCATGCAGATACGCATGGGGTCCTCGTTATGGTTAGTTTAAAATAATTACTTAGGAGGTAAATCAATGCCAAGTTTTGTCATTCAAGAAAAGTGTGATGGCTGCAAGGGCGGCGAAAAGACGGCCTGCATGTACATCTGCCCCAATGACTTGATGGTCTTGAATACAGAGACGATGAAGGCCTATAACCAAGAGCCGGACCAGTGCTGGGAATGTTTTTCCTGTGTCAAGATCTGTCCGACTCAGGCCATCGAGGTCCGGGGGTATTCCGACTTTGTGCCGTTGGGTTCGAGTATTATGCCCATGAGGGGGTCTGAGGACATTATGTGGACCTGCAAGTTCAGAAACGGCCTGGTTAAACGGTTCAAGTTCCCCATCCGGACAACCGCTGAGGGGGAGGCCAATGGCTATGAAGACCTGAAAGGCAACGATCTGAACAGCAACCTATTGTCTACCGAGGAAGCTGACGGCAAGGCCATGCCTACGCCCCAGGTCTAAGACGAGGTTGGTGTGGGATGTTTGGATGCAAGGAAGGAATAAACTATTAAGGAGGTACGAATATGGCATTACCGAATAAACCTAATGCAGAACTTCTCGCGGTAAGAGACCCCGAGGTTGAAGAGCGAGACGTCGATATTTTGATCGTCGGCGGTGGTATGGCGGCTTGCGGATCCGCTTTTGAGATAAAGAAATGGTCCGGCGACAAGTCGGTGCTTCTCGTGGACAAGGCGGCCTTGGAGCGAAGTGGTGCCGTGGCTCAGGGTCTTTCGGCCATCAATACGTATGTTGGTGATAATGCGACTGAAGACTATGTCCGGATGGTAAGAAATGACCTCATGGGTATTACCCGGGACGATTTGGTTTACGATGTGGGTCGCCATGTGGACGATTCGGTCCATTTGTTCGAGGAATGGGGATTGCCGGTATGGAAAAAGGATGCAGAGGGCAAGAACCTTAATGGCGCCAAGGGTCTGGAGATGGGTAGCTTGAAGGAAGGGGCTCAGCCCGTCCGTACAGGCAAATGGCAGATCATGATCAACGGTGAATCCTATAAGTGCATCGTGGCCGAGGCTGCCAAAAAGGCTATCGGCGAAGAAAATATCCTGGAAAGGGTATTTATCGTCAAGCTCCTTTTGGATGCCAATAAAGAGAACACGATAGCCGGTGCAGTGGGCTTCAGCGTTCGGGAAAACAAAGTATATGTGATTAAGTGCAAGACAATGATGGTCGCATGCGGTGGTGCCGTAAATATTTATATGCCGCGTGCCCAGGGTGAAGGTAAAGGGCGTGCCTGGTATCCGGTATGGAACTCCGGCTCCACCTATGCAATGGCTGCCCAAGTGGGTGCTGAGCTGACCATGTTTGAAAACCGCTTCACTCCCGCACGATTCAAGGACGGGTATGGTCCTGTGGGTGCCTGGTTCCTGCTCTTTAAGGCCAAGGCCCTGAACGGATTGGGTGAGTCTTTTGCCGGAAGTGATTTTGCAAAGGCCGAGTTGAACAAACATGCGCCGTACGGACTGGCTGCAGTGACGCCGACCTGCTTGAGAAACCACCTCATGCTGGCGGAAATGAAAGAAGGTCGCGGCCCCATCCTGATGGATACCGTGACGGCATTGGCCGAACTGGGCAAGACCATGGACAAGAAGGAGCTCAAGCACCTCGAGTCCGAGGCTTGGGAAGACTTCTTGGATATGACTTGCGGGCAGGCCAATCTGTGGTGTGCACAAAACGTCGAACCGGAAAAGAAGAACTCCGAGATCATGCCCACCGAGCCGTATCTGCTCGGTTCCCATTCGGGTTGCTGTGGTATCTGGGTAAGCGGTCCGGAGGAAGACTGGGTTCCCGACCACTACAAGTGGGGCTACAACCGGATGACCACGGTAAACGGTCTCTTCACTTCCGGTGATGGTGTGGGCGCTTCCGGACACAAGTTCTCTTCGGGATCTCATGCCGAAGGCCGAATCGCCGCCAAGGCCATGTGCCAGTACGTGACCGACAATCCCGACTTTACGCCGACTTTGAAGGAAAGCACCCAAGAACTGGTTGACTTGACCTACAAGCCGGTGAGGTTGTTCTTGGACAACTACGAGTACAGCACCCACGTAGACTTCCATCCTGAGTACGTAAAGCCGGACGGCTTCGCCATGCGACTGATGAAGGCCACCAACGAGTATGGTGGCGGTTGGATGACCTATTATCAAACCAGTGACAAATCACTCGAGATCCTGCAGGAAATGTTTAACGACATGCATGAAGATGCAGAGAAACTGGCAGCGGGTGATTTGCACGAGTTGATGCGATGCTGGGAGATGAGGCATCGGCTCTGGACAGTCGAGTCCCATTGCCGCCACATCTACTTCCGAAAGGAGTCCCGCTATCCGGGCTTCTATTACAAGGCGGATTATCCGGGAACCGACGACGACAACTGGTTCTGCTTCACCAACTCCCATTACGATCCGGCTGCCGGAAAATGGGAAATGAAGAAGGTTGACTACGTCAAGATTATCCCTGACGCCTAGCCATTGTATGTGCTTGAACACCGAGACTCCAGGTGCCGCTGTTGCGGCACCTGGAGATTTTTTTAATTTTGCTTCCCGTTAACAGGCGTTTTTTGCCACCAAGACACAAAGACACAAAGGAAGAGATATGCCCCGCAGTTGTATCTGCCGGTGAATGGGAAAGATTGTGTTTTGGTGCCTTTGTGGCGTCCTGAGTACGCCCTAAGCAGACGACAAACAATGGCAGAAACGTTGCTGAAATAGATTTTGGATGGAGGAAAAGCATGACAGAAGAGCAAAGAGCTGAAGATCAGGGTAAGGCGGGCAGCGTCCTCGTTGTGGGTGGGGGTATTAGTGGATTGACGGCCACCCTCGAAACTGCTGAAGTGGGATACGAGGTCTACCTCGTGGAGCAGAATCCCTACCTGGGTGGCAGAGTGGCTCAATTGAAGCACTACTTTCCAAAACTGTGCCCGCCGACGTGTGGCCTCGAGATCAATTTCAAGCGAATCAAGGACAACCCGAAAATCAAATATTTTACTTTGGCCGAGGTGGAAAGCATATCAGGTGGACCCGGTAATTACGACGTGGCGGTCAAACTGATGCCGCGGTACGTCAACGAAAAATGCACGTGTTGTGGTGAATGCGAAAAGGCCTCCAATATGGAGATTCCCAACGATTTCAATTTTCAGATGGACACCGTCAAAGGGGCCTACCTCCCACACCAGATGAGTTTTCCCATGCGCTACGTACTTTCGCCGAAGATAATCGGTACCGACGATGCCAAGCGATGCCAAGCGGCCTGCAAGTATGATGCGATCGACTTGGATATGCAGCCCAAGACGATTAACCTGAAGGTGGGTGCCATCATATGGGCAACCGGTTGGAAGCCCTACGACGCCTCCAAGATGGACAGACTGGGATTTGAATACGACAATGTCGTGACAAACATGATGCTGGAGCGTTTGGCGGCCATCAACGGGCCGACAGGCGGAAAGATCCTGCGCCCGTCGGACAACAAAGAAGTCACGAGTGTCGCCTTCGTCCAGTGCGCGGGTTCAAGGGACGAGAATCACTTGCCATACTGTTCTTATATCTGCTGTATGGCATCCCTGAAACATGCCACATATATCAGAGAGCAGTACCCGGACGCCAAGGTTTACATATTTTACATCGATGTCAGAGCGCCGGGTCAACGATATGAGAAGTTCTATAGAAACATTAAGGCTGACGAGAATGTCTTCTTAATCAAGGGCAAGGTCGCCGAGGTCAACGAAAACCCCGACAGCAAGAACGTAACGGTCGTTGCTGAAAACGCGGTTACAGGGGAGAAAATAGAGCAAACCGTCGACATGGCCGTACTGGCAACGGGCATGATGCCCAATACCGCTGAAGTAAAATTGCCCGGTGGGGTCAAGTGTGATCCGGATGGTTTTATCGTTTCCGATTTGTCGCAGGGCGGCATGTTCGCCACAGGTTGTGCGGCGAAACCCCTGGATGTCATTTCTTCCAATCAACATGCCACAGGTGCAGCCCTTAAGGCGATTCAGACTTTGGTCAGCAGCTAGGAGGTAGTCAATGCAAAAGAAAGTGGGTGTATATATTTGTGAAGGGTGTGGCATCGGCGATGCTCTGGACATCGACAAGCTTGACAAGAAGGTGCCGCCGAAGGTGAAATTTCGAGCCAGGCATCCGATTATGTGTAGTCCGGAAGGTGTAGCGGTTATCAAGAAAGACATTGATGATGAAGGTGTGAACACGGTCGTGATCGGGGCGTGCTCCCGTCGGGTGATGCAGGATGTCTTCAACTTCGGCCCGGAAGTAATCGTGGAAAGAGTCAACCTCCGGGAAGGGGTCGTGTGGAGCCACAAGCCGAAGCAGGCGGAGGCACCGGCTGAAGGTGAAGAGGCTCCTGCCGTAGACGAGTTCATCCAGGAAATGGCTCAGGACTATATGAAGATGGGGCTCGCGGAGGCCGAGAAGATTAAGCTGCCCGAGCCCGTGGAAGAGACGATCGATAAGTCGATCTTAGTCTTGGGGGGTGGCATTACCGGTCTGACGGCGGCTCTCGAAGTGGCAAAGGCGGGGTATGAGGCTACGGTTATCGAGAAGACTCCCACCGTGGGCGGTTTTGCGGCAAAGCTTCGTAAGCAAACGCCATGGGCCTCGCCGTACGAACAGTTGCAGACACCGGTGATCGATGAGGTAATTAAGGCGGCTGAGGCCCATCCGAAGGTGACGATTCGCACGGAGACCGAAGTGGCGCGTATTGCCGGCCAGCCCGGCCTCTATGATGTGACCTTGAAGCCGGTGGGAACAAAGAGCGTCTGGGACGTCATGTCCAAAGAACAAGAAGTGGCCATACTGGAGAAATTGGCGGAAGAGGGCAAAGATGTCTCGTCTAGAGAGCCCAGCCCGGAGGCCCCGGCCACGATTTTGAAAAAGAATCCCGATGCCGAGCGGTTCGGTGCCGTCATCCTGGCTACGGGATGGATACCCTGGGAGCCGGTTGAAGAGACCGCGGCCGAAGAACCGGCTGAGGTGGAGGGAGAAGAATCGGCGGAGGCGAAGGAGGGCGAAGCGGCTGAAGAGGCCCAGGCCCCCGTGGCGGCGCCGGTTAACGTGGATGCCTTGGGCTTTGGCAAGTTCCCCGATGTAGTCACCAACGTTACCTTTGAAGAGATAGCGGCTCAAGGCAAGATCACAAGGCCGTCCGACGGCAAGCCGGCCCGAAGTGTCGCCTTCTTGCAATGTCCCGGAAACGGTTCCGACGAGGATTTCCCATACGCCTCGTCAATTATGAGTACCGTAGCGCTCAAGCAGGCCAAGTATGTCAGAGAGGATAATCCGGAAGATGGCAAGGCCTATATATTTTACCAGCATATGCGTACGGCGGGACAAAATGAGTATTTTTACAAGAGCATACAACAGGACGACGGGATTTTCCTCACCAAGGGCGATGTCATAGGGGTTTCCCAAAACGGAGACGGTCTCATCGTAGAGGCGAATGACACACTCTTAGGTGATAATATTAAGGTGAAGGCGGACATGGTCGTTCTGGGAACCGGCATGGTTCCCACAACAAGAGACGAACCGGTCTTGAATCTGGCGTATCGTCAGGGACGGGGATTCCTCGACTTGGATCTCTTCGAAGGATATGCCGATTCCAATTTCATTTGTTTTCCCTATGAAACACGGCGGACGGGCATTTATGTTGCCGGTACGGTGCGGCGGGCTCAAGGCATCCAGGAGTGTATCGAAGACGCTACGGGTGCTGCCTTGAAGGCCATTCAGTGCCTCGAATCCGCCAATCGGGGGATGTCGGTGCACCCTCGGTGGGGAGACCAGACAGTCCCGGAATTTTTCTTTCAGCGGTGTACCCAATGCAAGCGATGTACAGAGGAGTGTCCTTTCGGCGCACTGGATGACGACGAGAAAGGAACCCCTCTGCCGAATCCCATGAGATGTCGTAGGTGTGGTACGTGTATGGGGGCTTGCCCGGAGCGTATTATCAGTTTTTCCAGCTACAGCATCGATTCGATCGGATCTATGGTCAAGGCGATCGAGGTTCCCGAGGAAGATGACGACAAGCTAAGAGTGCTTGTTCTGGCCTGTGAAAATGATGCCTACCCGGCCTTTGATCTATGTGCCATGAATCGAATGGAGTATTCGTCTCTGATCCGAATTATCCCGGTCAGATGCCTGGGCTCGGTGAACGTGGTGTGGATAAAAGACGCCCTGTCCAAAGGCGTTGACGGGGTCTTGTTGATTGGTTGCAAATACGGCGACGATTACCAGTGTCACTTCATTAAGGGTAGTGAGTTGGCCAATGTGCGCATGGACAAAATCGGCGAGGCACTCAAAAGTTTGGCCCTGGAAAAGGAGCGGGTACAACAAATCCAGATCGCCATTGATGAATATGACCAGTTGCCGGCATTGATAAAGAAATTCATGGATACGATAGAAGAGGTTGGCCCCAATCCGTTCAAAGGTTTCTAATAGCGGGAGACGGTCATCTTTAGCTGATAACGGGATGAGGAGGTAAAAAATGGCGGATAGTAATTGGGTGGAACCTGATGTCAAATTTGTAAAACAGCTTCAGGCGATGGGGGGAGATACGCTGAAAAAGTGCTATCAGTGTGCCACCTGTTCGGTGGTTTGTCCCATTTCTCCGGAAGAGCAGCCGTTTCCGAGAAAGGAGATGATCGCCGCCCAGTGGGGCCTGAAGGACAGACTTGTCGGAAGTGCGGATATATGGCTATGCCACTATTGCAACGATTGTTCGACCTACTGTCCCCGGGGCGCGAAGCCGGGTGATGTGCTCAGCGCAGCCAGGGCTATTAGTGTATCGGAGCTTTCCTGGCCGAGTTTTTTCGGTAGAATCGTGCCGGATGCCAAATACTGGTGGTTACTCATAGCGATTCCGGTCGTTTTGTTCCTGATCCTTCTCGGGGCCATCGGGCGCTTGGGGATACCGGAGGGAGAAATCGAATTTGCCAAGTTTTTTCCCACTTTATGGATCGACATTGTCTTTGTTCCCTTGGCCGTCATCTGGATACCCATCACCTTCGGCGTGGGAATCAAACGGTTCATGACTTCAATTCATAAGAATGCGGTTGCCACGGGTAAGGCCAAACAAAAGGAGTTGGTGGTTCCGGAGTTTTTAAGGAGCCTGGTGTGCGTGATTCCCGGTATCTTAAAGCATACGAAGTTCAACAAATGCACGGAGAACAAAGACCGGTACGTTCCACACCTTCTGGTGCTGTTTTCCTTCCTGGGGCTTTTCATCGTGACCAATATCTTTTTCGTGGCCTTGTACGTTTTTCATTCGCCCGGACCCTATTCGCAGATTAACCCGGTAAAGATCCTGGCCAATGTAAGCGCCATCGCCCTGATTGTGGGGGCCATCTGGATGATCACCAACCGGACCAAGAAAGCGGATGAAGAGGGGAAGACGGGAAGTTATTTTGATTGGTCCCTTCTGATTCTGGTCCTTTTATTAGGTGTAACGGGGCTGTTGTCCGAAGTGACGCGACTTATCCATCTGCCCGCCGTTGCCTATCCCATGTATTTCATACACTTGGTTTTTGTATTTTGCCTCTTTGCCTATCTCCCGTTTTCGAAGCTCGCCCATCTCGTTTACAGAACGCTGGCCATGGCCTATTCCTATTACTCAGGCAGAGAACCTTGTGAGTAATTGGTAAATCGGAGCTTGGAATTACACCCCCTGTGTCCAAAGCCGGATACAGGGGGTTTTTTGTCAGGATACCGAAAGGATGGGTTGTCGTCCAGGCCCGTCAAGGAGCGATGGGCCGCTGAACACAAAAAAAGGAGATGTCCGAAAGAACGGGCATCTCCTTTTCACGTCTAGCTTGGTTGGATGCTTAAAAAAGGGTTCCTATTGGCCGGTGGCCGCGCCGTGCAGCTTAACCTCTACTTTGTCGGTAAGCCCCTCATAGTACTCGCGAAGGATTTCCAGTACCTCGTCACGTCCGAAGTGATCCGGAATCTCACCACCCTCGGAGAGAAGCTTCCTTAACATAGTGCCGCTGAGAAGGACCCGGTCCTCCTTGGGGTGTGGACAAGTCTTGAGCGATGCCATGCCGTCACACTTGTAGCAATAAAAGGTCCAGTCGATTTTCAACGGCCTGCATTGCAGGGCCTTCCCCGGATCGGGACAAGCCTCTTCCGTATAAGGAATTTTGTCGAAAATGGTCTGGGCTTCAAACATCCCGTAAAAATCACCGACACCGGCGTGGTCCCGACCGATGATCATGCGGGAGCAGCCGTAGTTCTGGCGGAATGTGGCGTGAAGCAGACCTTCTCTGGGGCCTGCGTAACGCATATCAAGGGGGTATCCGCCCTGGAGAACCTTGTCCGCGACGAAGTAGTTTTTGACCAGCACATCAATGCACTTGACACGCACATCTGCAGGAATGTCGCCCGGTTTCAGGTTGCCGACCAGGGAATGAATGAAGACACCGTCACACACCTCGACGGCGATTTTACACAGATATTCATGCGATCGGTGCATGGGGTTTCTCAACTGCATAGCGGCGATTTCACTCCAACCTCTTTCTTCAAAGATTTTTCGTGATTCCGCCGGTCGCATATAAATGCCCTTGTACTTGGTCGGATATTCCGCTTCACTCAACACCTTTACGGGCCCGGCCAGGTTGAAATCCTTCTGGTTCATGACCATCTGAACGCCCGGGTGGTCATCCTTGGCGATTTTCCAGAATTCCTCGGCGGTCGGGGTACCCTCTCCCATGTAGACCTTTTCACATTCGAATTTTTTGTTTTCTTCCGTCATTGCATATTTTTCGGTGACCTTCATGGTCGCCATGATCTCGTCACCCTTTGGGTCATACAGGGCGATGTCGTCGCCTTCTTTAATGCTGTCGGCGTCTTCCTTGGAACAGTCCAGGGTGACCGGAATGGGCCAAAAGGTCCCGTCAGCCATCAAAAAATTCTCACAAACCCCCTTCCAATCCGTCTGAGTCATGAAACCGTCCAGAGGGCTAAACCCCCCGATACCCATCATGATCAGGTCGCCTTTGGTGCGTGGGCTGATCTCGATCTTCTTCAGCCCTTCGGCTTTCTTTTTTTCCGCTTCCAGTTCACTACCTTCAAGTAAGCGACAAACCAATCCTTTTCCGCCATGCGGTGGAACCAATTCTGACATTTTTAAAATCTCCTTTCTCTATTCTGTTGTTACAGAAACAAAAAAAATGGAACGTGCAAAAAATCCGAATTCTATCGGCCTCTCCCCCTTTCCAACAAAGTGACGTATTTCCAGTGGTGGATTCTAATACAAATCCGAGGTCATACTGCTTAAGACAACAAAAACACGCCTCCTGTCCGGTCCGGACAAGGCCATGATGTGTTGAGTTAACCAAGGCAAAATAAACCGGAAGCCCTCCAAACAGGCGCACTTGAACGCTACCATTTAGTACAATCGTCGACGGTTTGTCAAGAACAAAGTGCCACCGATACCGGCTTTGCGCCTGAGGGCCGGATGAGACCGTTAAAAGAATGGGCAGATGGGTATCCGCGCCGTTTCATGTGCAGGTAAAGCGGGTGACAGGGCTGCATATTGATGATATAAAAAAGGCGAAAAGCAACCAAATTACAGCCGTTTCAGGGTCCTGAAACTTGGTGGGGAGGTTAATCGGCGGTGAGTAACGAGGCCAACAAGGTGATCTTTTCCATGGTCAAGGTCAGCAAGTCGTACGGCAAAAAGACGGTGTTGAAAGACATCTCTCTGTCATACTTTTACGGAGCCAAGATCGGCGTCTTGGGCTTAAACGGTTCCGGAAAGAGTTCACTTCTACGGATCCTGGCAGGTGCTGATACGGAGTTCGTCGGTCAGACGGTGCTGTCTCCTGGTTACACGGTGGGCTACCTTCAGCAGGAGCCGCTGGTCGATGAAGATAAGACGGTTCGTCACGTGGTTCAGGAAGGCGTTCAGGAAACCGTTGATTTGCTCAAAACCTTCGATGATGTCAACACCCGCTTGGCCGAACCGATGAGCGACGCCGACATGAGTAGACTCCTTGAGCAGCAAGGCAATATTCAGGAGAGGTTGGATATTTTGGATGCATGGGACCTCGATGCGCGCTTGGAAATGGCAATGGATGCCTTGCGTTGTCCTCCGGAAGATCGATCGGTGACGGTACTTTCCGGGGGAGAAAGGCGTCGCGTGGCCTTGTGTCGCTTACTATTGCAAAAGCCGGACATCCTTCTGCTCGACGAGCCGACCAATCATTTGGATGCCGAGAGTGTGGCGTGGCTTGAACAGCACCTCCAAAAATACCCGGGGACAGTTATTGCTGTCACTCACGATCGGTATTTTCTCGACAATGTGGCCGGATGGATCCTGGAGCTGGACCGGGGTGAAGGCATTCCGTGGAAGGGGAATTATTCCAGCTGGCTGGAGCAAAAGCAAGAGCGGCTGCGCCGGGAGGAGAAAACCCAGAGTGCGCGACAGAAGACCCTGGCTCGGGAACAAGAGTGGATACGGATGTCTCCGAAAGGGCGGCGGGCCAAGAGCCAGGCCCGAATCAGCGCTTACGAGACACTTTTGTCCCAGGAAGCTCGGGAGCGGGAAGCGGATCTTGAACTCTTTATTCCGCCAGGGCCTCGTCTGGGGAATGTCGTCATAGAGGCGGACGGGGTCCAAAAGGCATTTGACAAGCGGTTACTCATCGATAATATGAGCTTCCGCTTACCGCCCGGGGGCATCATTGGTGTGATCGGCCCCAACGGCGCCGGCAAATCGACGCTGTTTCATATGATTACCGGCAAGGAACATCCCGACAAGGGAACCATCCGACTTGGCGACACGGTTCAGTTGGGCTATGTGGATCAGGACCGTATCCTCGACCCGGACAAGACGATCTGGGAAGAGATTACAGGGTCAAATGAACAGATCGTGCTGGCCGGCCGACCCATCAACTCCCGGGCCTATGTCGCCCGCTTCAACTTCACGGGTGCCGACCAACAACGAAAGGTCGGCTCCCTTTCGGGCGGCCAGCGAAACAGAGTTCACCTGGCAAAAGTGCTCAAAGAAGAGGCCAATGTCATTCTCCTGGACGAGCCGACCAATGACCTCGATGTTAACACCTTGCGAGCGTTGGAGGAAGCGCTGGAAAACTTTGCCGGTTGCGCGGTGGTAATCAGTCACGACCGTTGGTTTCTGGACCGGATCGCCACCCATATCCTTGCCTTTGAAGGAGACAGTCGCGTCGTCTTTTCCGATGGCAACTGGTCGGAGTATGAGGTGGATCGAAAAAGACGGCTCGGTACCGAGGCCGACCGGCCTCACCGAATCAAATATCGTCAGTTGACGCGATAGCGGCCGTGGGAAGAAGAGGAGTCTCCTAAGTGAGAGTGTCTCCGACGCGGCGGTTGCCGGGAACATCAGTGATGCCTCTGAAGGTCAATGAAATTTTTTACAGTATTCAGGGAGAATCTTCCTTTGCCGGCCGACCATGCGTTTTTGTGAGACTGACCGGATGTAACCTCAGATGTACATACTGTGATACCCGATATGCCTACACGGAAGGACAAGAGATGTCGGTGGCCGCTGTTGTGGACGCCGTGACATCCTTTCGGTGTCCCCTGGTAGAGGTCACCGGCGGGGAACCCCTGATTCAACGAGACACAGCTGTTCTGATTGAGCGCCTGGAGAACATGGGATTGACCGTATTGTTGGAAACCAACGGAACGCAGGATATCGCACGGATCCGCGGCCGATGTATCCGGATCGTCGACGTAAAGTGCCCGTCCAGTGGAGAGTCGGCCAAAAATGACTCGGCGAATCTAGACAAGCTTAAAGATGACGACGAACTCAAATTGGTGATCGGGGATTCCACAGACTATGCGTACGCAAAAGACATTCTTGGACGGTTGCCTGAGCGCTTCACAAAGAAAGGAACGGTACACCTTTCTCCCGTGTTTGGGCGACTGGCGCCCGAAAAGTTGGCGGACTGGATTTTACGAGATTGCCTGGATGTGCATCTACAGCTTCAAATTCACAAGTACATATGGCCTCCCACTAAACGAGGTGTTTAGCCCATGGAGGGGATAGAGACGGAAACCAAGGGCGCCGTTGTTCTTGCCAGCGGAGGGCTTGATTCAACCACGGCCATGGCCATAGCCCGTTCCCAAGGGTTCAGGATTTACAGTCTGAGTTTTCGGTATGGTCAACGGCACGTCGTGGAGTTGGTGGCGGCGCGGCGGGTTGCACGAAGCTTGGGTGCCGTCGCTCACAAAGTGGTCGATATCGACCTGGCCAAGCTGGGAGGGTCCGCTCTGACCGGCCATATGGATGTGCCCAAGTCAGATCATAGGCCGGGCGGCGAAACGGGAATTCCTGTTACTTATGTGCCCGCCAGGAACACCATATTTCTTTCCTATGCGCTGGCGTGGGCGGAGGTGCTGGGGGTCTGTGATATTTTTATCGGCGTCAACAGTGTGGACTATAGCGGGTATCCTGACTGCCGACGTGAATACATCGAGGCGTTTGAACAGATGGCGAACCTGGCAACCCGCGTGTCCGTTGAGAACGGTGCCCGGTTTAAGATCAGAACGCCCCTTGTAGATATGACCAAGGCGCAAATCATTCAAACGGGAATGGCATTGGGCGTGGACTATGGTTTGACCCACAGCTGCTATGACCCTACACCCGATGGGCGACCTTGTGGGCGATGTGACAGTTGCTTGATTAGAAAAGAGGGATTTGCCCGGGCCGGATTTGCCGATCCCGTCAGCGAGGAAACGTAACG
>CAYTTQ010000041.1:0-24661 GCA_964440795.1 uncultured Desulfobacterales bacterium
AAACCTCTTTCCACAGTGCACAAGGAAGCCCCCACTGAAAGACCTCAGCATAGAGTGGTGGTGGGCCACCGCCCTGAACAGCCTCTAAGATGTCCTTGGGTTTTCCCAAATATTTTTGCCATATACGCCGACACTTGCCGTCTTTCCATCCCCACTCGGAGTAGTAGTAATAGGTGCGCCCGTTGATCTTTTTCGACTCCAGCCGCTCCATGGCCATCCCCCCTTATGGAATTCACGATTGTTTCTACTTTAGGGGATAGCATAGCGCCTGTCAACCAATTTATCAATGCTTTATGCCTTTCTCCATTTAGGGCATAGAGGCGGGTTGGGGGTTTCCTTATCACTTTCAATGGGTTATACCTTTATGCTCGAAATAAGTAGGAAAGTCGGGCTAGTCCACACATAATATAAATGGTTAATATTTTTTTTCGCAAACACGCGTGTCTCGTCCCGTATTTGTGGTTTGCTAAACTTAAACTCATGTGCTAATCAGTCCCCAAAACACCCTGGCTTGCAGGCTTGTAACACCCTGCTGGGTCCATCAAATAAAACAATCGCTATTTCCAAATTAGACGCATGGTTACCCGGATTTTGGGTGTTAGTCCCGGTTGCACCAAGGTTGCAGATTTTTGCAGAAAAAACGCATTTTTCGTAAAGTGAGTCTAATGATTTCAATAACTTACTCGTCCCAGTGGACCTATATGTTAGATTGATGTCAAACGCCGAGTTCATTCATCTCCACGTTCATACCGAATACAGTCTGCTGGACGGTGCCATACGTATCGACTCGCTTCTGGAGAGGGTTGCCGCCTTTAACATGAATGCTGTGGCCATCACGGACCACGGGACCATGTATGGAGCCCTTGACTTTTATCAGCGAGCGACGAAGGCGGGTATCAAGCCCATTATTGGATGTGAAGTCTACATCACCAACAACAGCCGTTTCAAAAAAGAGCCTCGGGAAAAAGACGATCTGAATCACCTGGTCTTGTTGGCGAAGGACCGGCGGGGATATAAAAACCTGTGCAAGTTGGTGACGGCCGCCCACCTGGAGGGTTTTTACTACAAACCGCGGATCGATAAGACGATTTTGGCCGAGTGCAAAGAGGGACTGATCGCCTTGAGCGCCTGCTTGCACGGAGAGATCCCCAGGCTGATTCGGGCCGGGCGTACGGATGCGGCTGCGGCCGCGGCGTGCCGGTATGAGGAACTGTTTGGGAAAGGCAATTTCTATTTGGAGTTGCAAAACAACGGCATAGAGATTCAGGAAGATGTGAACCGGGCCTTGTTGGAGATCAGTCGCAACCAAAGCATTCCGCTGGTTGCGTCCAATGACTGCCATTACTTGAAATCGGAACATGCCCGGGCGCACGACGTGCTGTTGTGTATCCAGACCGGTAAAACCGTGGGAGAGAAGAAACGCCTTAAGTTTCGGACGGACCAACTCTATTTCAAATCCCCCCAGGAAATGCAGGCCTATTTTGCAACGGATTATCCCGGTGCCGTGGAGAGTACGCTGGAGATTGCCGAGCGGTGTAACCTGGAGCTGGATTTGAGTAAGTTTCATTTCCCAAGATTCGAGGTGCCGGAAAGTGCCGAACAGTCCGCCGAGGGCCGGCCAGACGGTTCGGTGTCTCCCCTGGAGGTGTTTTTCGAACGAGAAGTCAAAAAGGGATGGGCCGATCGGTTTGAAAAGATCGCTGCTCGAAACCCGGCACTGTCGGAGGAAGATAAGACACGTTATGAACAACGGCTCGAATACGAGCTGGACGTCATCAAGCAAATGGGGTTTCCCGGTTATTTCCTGGTTGTCGCTGATTTTGTGCGCTTTGCCAAGGAAGAGGGGATTCCCGTGGGTCCGGGGCGCGGTTCGGCCGCAGGCAGCCTGGTGGCGTATGCCTTGAAGATTACGGACCTGGATCCCCTGGCATACGGTCTCATATTCGAACGGTTTCTCAACCCCGCCCGAAAGAGCATGCCCGACATCGACATCGATTTTTGCATCGAAGGCCGGGAGCAGGTCTTTCGGTATATTGTGGATAAGTACGGGGGCGCCGAATACGTGGCTCAAATCATCACCTTCGGTAAGATGCAGGCCCGGGCGGTGATCCGGGATGTGGGGCGTGCCCTGGGCGTATCATTGAAAGAGGTCGACGTCATCGCCAAACTGGTTCCGGAAGTCCTCAACATCAGTCTCGAAGATGCGATTGCCCGAGAACCCAAGCTGAAGGCGTTGATGGAGGAGCGCCCACAGGTCAAGGAACTCATGGAGATCGCCCAGGTCCTTGAAGGGTTGGCCAGGCATGCGTCCACCCACGCGGCGGGGGTTGTCATTTCCGACCGACCTTTGGTGGCGCACCTTCCCCTTGCCAGGGGCAAACGGGGGGAGGTGGTTACCCAGTACGATATGAAGTGCATTGAGAAGATCGGACTGATCAAATTTGATCTTCTCGGTCTGCGAAATTTGACCGTAATGAAGAACGCCTGTGCAGTCATACAAAAAAGTGGTGGGACGCCGCCGGACTTGTCAAAACTGGACTTGACCGATTCGAAAACCTTCAAACTTCTGGGGGCTGCTCAAACCACCGGTGTTTTTCAGTTGGAAAGCTCGGGGATGAAAGATCTGTTGGGCCGTATGCAGCCCACGTGTTTTGAAGATATCATCGCCCTGGTGGCGCTCTATCGTCCCGGTCCTCTGGATAGCGGCATGCACGACGCGTTTGTGGAAAGAAAGAACGGCAAAGTGCCCGTCGCCTACATCGTCCCGGAGCTCGAGTCCATACTCGGAGATACCTATGGTGTTATCTTGTATCAAGAACAGGTGATGAAGATTGCAGCCGTCCTCGCCGATTATTCGATGGCTGAAGCGGACAATCTTCGAAAGGCCATGGGAAAGAAGATCAGCCATATGATGGCCGAGGAACGGGAGCGTTTCCTTACCCGATCCAAGAATAAGGGGATTTCCCAGGAAAAGGCCAAAGAGATTTTTGATCTCATGGAAAAGTTCGGTCGCTACGGTTTTAACAAGGCCCATAGTGCCGCTTACGCCATGATCGCCTTTCAGACGGCATACTTGAAGGCCCATTTCCCCGTTGAGTTCATGGCGGCCGTTCTGACCAGCGAGATGAATTCGACGGAGGCGATAGTCAAATATATCGCCGAGTGCCGGGACCAGGAAATCAACGTACTGCCGCCGGACATCAATTATAGTGAAACGGATTTTACGGTGGAAGAAGGCGCCATTCGATTCGGAATGGCGGCCGTCAAAAATGTCGGTCAAGGGGCCATTGAGTCGATTCTGGAAGCGCGAAACGAGGGCGGGCCGTTTGAATCGCTGTTCGACTTCTGCGAACGGGTGGATCCAAGGAAAGTTAACCGCCGCGTTATCGAAAGCCTCATTAAGTGTGGTGCCTTTGACTGCACGGGTACCCGGCGGTCTCAAATGATGGCGGTTCTCGACGAGGCGATGGAGGTAGGACAGAAGATACAACGGGATCGGGCCGACGGGCAGATCAGTCTCTTTGATATCTTTACCACTCAAGGGGTCGACGTGGTCCACCCACAACTGCCTGATATGCCGGAGTGGGATGAGGACGAACGTCTCGGCTATGAAAAGGAGTCTCTGGGTTTCTTTGTCACCGGTCACCCCCTGGCCCGGTATGAAAAACTGGTGGCCACGTATGCCAACACCGATTGTCTCCGGGTGCGGGAGTGTGCGGATGGGACGACTGTGCGAATTGCCGGTTTGGTCCGGGAGTTGAAACGATATAATGACAAAAAAGGGGATGTGATGGCCTTCATGACCCTTGAGGATTTGGCCGGGTTTGTGGAGGTTACCCTGTTTTCGTCCGTTTATTCCGCAGCCAGAGATCTTGTTGAAGAAGACAAGGCGCTCTTTGTGGAAGGGCGGGTGACAAAAGACGAACGCTCGGTTAAG
Source organism: uncultured Desulfobacterales bacterium (assembly GCA_964440795.1). Classification (GTDB taxonomy): domain Bacteria; phylum Desulfobacterota; class Desulfobacteria; order Desulfobacterales. The sequence continues at coordinate 3,938 of CAYTTQ010000041.1, forward strand.
ATACTCGGTGAGTCGGTTATTCCTGTTGAGTCCGTGGACGAGCTGTGGACCACCAGTATCCGATTGAGTTTGGATATGACCCGGTTGGACAAGGAGAAGCTGAGAAAACTCCGAGAAATCCTGCAGCAACATCAAGGGGGGTGTGGAGCCTATCTACATTTGACCCTCCCGGAAAAATCGGAAACGGTCATTGCCTTGCCCAGGGATTTGAAGTTGAAGGCGGGCAAAGCGCTGAGTGATGCCGTCAACGGCTTTTTGGGCTATGGCGCGGTGGAGATGGTGTGTGGTAAGGAATAGCCGGCCGGGTCCAGCCGACAGGTTCCCGGGCGATAGGTGTTTTGATTCCGGCTTCCGGAACCTATCCTCCCACGGGAAGAACCCCTTTTGATCTATTTTACATGAGTCTTCAAGAGCGGACCTATCGTGGGCTGATCCAAGATACCCGGTTGGTTTCTTTTCGTGCCGTGGTAAAAGAAACCGATCTCTGGGTGCGGGCCAAGTACGCCCTGGAGGCGGAAACGACGGACCTGATCCTGAAACACCGCATGCCTTTGGAGCGCTATCTGGCGGATCGTCCGGATGTTGTCAATGCCCTTAGACCCATTAATCGGGATCCGTTGGCCCCGCCGATCGTTCGAACCATGATGGATGCTGCGGAAAGGGCTGGGGTCGGGCCTATGGCCGCCGTCGCCGGTGCCGTCGCGGAATACGTGGGACGGGATTTGCTGGACTACAGTGATGAGGTTATGGTGGAAAACGGGGGAGATGTTTTCCTCCACACGAGGGCTCCGGTTACCCTGGCGATCTTCGCCGGGTCCTCTCCTTTGAGTAATCGTCTGGGCGTACGCGTGGATTCGCCGATGAATTCGGTAGGTGTGTGTACCTCTTCCGGTACGGTGGGCCATTCGACGAGCTTCGGAAGTGCCGATGCCGTTGTCGTCTTGTCCGAATCGGCGGCTGTGTCGGATGCGGCGGCTACGGCGGTGGGCAATAGGGTGGCGAAGAAAGGAGATATCCAAAAGGCGATTGCTTTCGGAAAGGCGATTGCGGGACTAAAGGGCTTGGTGATTATCGTCGACGCAGAACTGGGAGTGTGGGGGGAGATCGAACTGGTAAGGCTGTAGGGACCTCAATACCGTCGGCGTGCAGCGCCCAGCCTGAGAAAGGGGTTGTTTTTTTTGGCTGTTTTGCTATAGTAGATGCAAATGTCGACCTGCCGCTCAGGGGCGCAGGAGACGATGACGAACCGCAATGAAACGTCGGCAAGACATTGCCGTTTGAAACAGGGGTGGCGATGAAAACGCTTTGGGCGCCGTGGCGCATGGAATACATTTTGAGTGAGAAGGAAACGGCGTGTATTTTTTGTATGGGGCTTTCAGACGACGCGGAGCTGACCCTTTACAAAGGGCGCGTGTCCATGGTGATGATGAACAAGTACCCATACATTAACGGCCATTTGTTGGTTGCTCCGAAACGGCACGTGGCTTCCTTGGACGAACTCGATGTGGAGGAGATGGGGGACATTCTGAAAACGGTGAGGGATTCCATCGGCGTATTAAGAGAGGTGATGAACCCCGACGGCTTCAATGTGGGGCTGAATCTGGGGGTGGTGGCCGGTGCCGGGGTGGAGCAGCATCTCCATTTTCATATCGTTCCCCGGTGGCACGGAGATACCAATGCCATGACCGTCTTCGCCGAGGTCCGGGTTATTCCTGAACATCTCAAGGCCACGTATCAGAACCTCAAGCCCCATTTTCAGGCCCTGGAACGAGAGGAAGGCAACTGAAACCGACAGGTAAGGAGAATAGAACATGAGGGCGATCAAGCCGATATTACTTTCCGTGGTGGTTGTTTTCCTGGTAATTTTGGTAGTGCAGAATCTGGAGGTTTTTCTCGACAAGAAAGCCTTGCACATCGACCTTTGGATGTGGCAATACAATACCCGACTCATTCCGCTGGCGGTCTATTTCCTGGGGTTTTTTATGATCGGCCTGCTGGTTTCATATTTCTATAATATCGGTGAGCGCTTTCGAAACAAAAAGACCTTGGACGGTTACTCCGAAACCGTCCATCAATTGCGATACGAGCTCAATGCTCTCAAGAATCAATCTGATAAAGACCAACCGACATCCTCTTCGCAACAGACACCCGGTGCCTGAGCGGTCCGGTTTGAGGCCAAAGGGGCGAGAGAATCATGGCTAAAGCCACCCCGATGGTTCACCAATATCTGTCTATAAAGGAAGACTATCCCGATTCCATCCTCTTCTTTCGTATGGGCGATTTCTACGAGATGTTTTTCGAGGATGCCAAAATTGCTTCCCGAGTTCTCGAAATCACCCTGACGTCCCGAAACAAAAGGGAGGAGCAACCCGTTCCCATGGCGGGCATTCCTCACCATGCGGCGCCGTCGTATATCGCTCAGCTCATCGCCAAAGGCTTTAAAGTCGCCATTTGTGAGCAGATGGAGGACCCTGCCAAAGCCAAGGGAATCGTCAAGCGAGAGGTGGTCCGGGTGATCACTCCCGGTGTGGTCGTCGATACGGAAATCCTGGACGCCGGCGCCGACAACTTTCTCACTGCCCTTTATTGGACCCGGAATCGATTGGGTATGGCCAACCTGGATATATCGACCGGTGTTTTCAAGGTCACGGAGTCCGCGGATTGTGAGGCCGTCCTCGACGAATGCAAACGTATCGAGCCCAAAGAGGTGCTGGTGTCGCGTGCCCAAAGCAACCAAAGCAATGAACGCGACCAGAGTGACCCGAGTGACCAGACCCCGGTTACGTCCGTTGTTCGGCAACTCCAAGGTGTCGCCGTAAGTGTTATTGAAGAGGACCGCTTCGACCTTTCCCGGGCGCAGCGCCGTCTGCTGGACCAATTCAAAGTGCATTCCTTGGAAGGATTCGGCTGCCATGGCTGGCCTGCCGCGATCGCCGCCGCGGGCGCCCTGCTCGCTTATGTGGGTGATACCCACAAGGGTGAGCTGGTTCACCTGACCGGAATAGAGTCGTACTCTCTTTCCGATTTTATGGTGATCGATGAGGCGACCCAACGGAACTTGGAGCTTTTCCAAACCTTAAGGGACGGCCGCCGGCAAGGGTCTTTGTTGGACGTGATGGATTTTACCCAAAGCCCCATGGGGAGACGAAAACTGCGATCCTGGCTTCAATATCCGTTACTGGACCCGGAGCGGATTGGGCGCCGTCTGGACAGCGTGGACGAGGCCGGGCAAAAACCGTTCGTCCGGCGGGCGATAAGAAAACTCCTGGACGGGGTCTATGATCTGGAACGTCTGAATGCCAAGATCTCTTTAGACCGGTGTAATGCCAGAGATCTGGCGGCTCTGCGGGCCTCCGTGGAAAAGCTGCCGGCGTTATGGGAGGTGCTCGACGAGTTCGAGACGGGTGAGTTCGTGGAGATCAAGCGTGAGTGGGATAACCTGTCTGATGTGGCGGGACTTATTGAGGAAGCTATTTTGGACGATGCCCCGCTGACGGTCCGTGACGGCGGCATGATCAAGTCCGGGTTCAGCGATGAACTCGACGAACTTGTGCAGATCAGTCGAGAGGGCAAAGACCGGATCGCCCGTTTGGAAGCGAAGGAACGGCAGGCCACAGGGATCAATTCCCTCAAGGTGGGTTTCAACAAAGTGTTCGGATATTATATCGAAGTATCCAAAACCCATGTGAAGTCGGTTCCGGACCATTACGTTAGGAAGCAAACCCTGGTGAACGGTGAGCGCTATATCTCCGAAGAGTTGAAGCAGTTCGAGTCCAAGATACTCGGGGCGGAGGAAAAACAGATTCAGCTGGAATACGAGCTGTTTCGGGCGGTCCGCGAGAAGGTGGCGGTACACAACCGCCGCATTTCCGAGATGGCCGGCATGCTTTCCACAACGGATGTGTTGACGGCGTTGGCGGAACTGGCCGACAAGAACAACTATGTGAAACCGGTAATTCACCGGGAGGGGACGATTCTTCTCAAAGAAAGCCGGCATCCCGTGGTTGAAAAACTGATCCAATCGGAACGGTTTATCCCCAATACCATCGAGATGGACAATGCATCCAGACAAGTCCTTATCATCACAGGGCCGAACATGGCGGGCAAATCGACGGTCTTGCGGCAGGTCGCTCTCTTGGTGCTCATGGCTCAGGTGGGGTCCTTCGTGCCCGCGGAAGAGGCCTCCGTAGGGATCGTCGACCGGATTTTCACCCGGGTGGGGGCATCCGACAACCTGGCCCGCGGGCAAAGCACCTTTATGGTGGAAATGCAAGAGTGTGCCAATATACTCAACAATGCCACGGGGAAGAGTTTGGTTATCGTGGACGAAATAGGCAGGGGGACGAGTACATTTGACGGGTTGAGTATCGCGTGGGCGGTTGCCGAATACTTGCACGACCGGCACGGCGTGGGGATAAAGACCGTTTTCGCCACCCATTACCATGAACTGACCGATCTGGCCTTGACAAAGGACCGGGTAAAAAATTGTAATGTGGCGGTGAAAGAGTGGAATGAAGAGATTATCTTTCTGCGGAAGCTCGTCGACGGAGGCACGAACCGAAGCTACGGCATTCAAGTGGCCCGTCTGGCGGGGGTTCCCGATTCGGTGCTGGTAAGGGCGAGAGAGATCCTCAAAAACATCGAGGCCGGTGAACTGAGCGGTGTGGGGTTGCCCCAAATACGTGTCCCACAGAAGCAGGCGGAACCCCCTGCTGCGGCGGTACAATTGCCCCTTTTCGAGCGGGGGGATCACGCGGTTGTCCGGGCCTTGAAAGAATTGGATATTGACAGTTTGACCCCCCTTGAGGCATTAAACCGGCTGAGTGAACTTAAGGGGTTGTTGTAAAGGGGGTTGCCCGGTGCGGAAGAAAAAACTGGGAATTGCGGCGGCGTTGCTCTTCGTCTGGGGGGTGGTCCTTCCCTGTCAAATGGGGCATGGCAGCATGCAGTATGCCTATCGTCAGGCGGTGGCGGGGTATAAAGAACTGTTGGCGGATTCGGATAAGCAAAAGGACCGGCATAACTGGTTCGTCTGTGCGGAAAAGTTCAGGGCCGTCTATGCGGCGGAGCCGGATGGCCCGTGGTCTGACGACGCCATCTTTATGATCGGCCGATTGTACGAAGAGCTAAACAGACGGTCTTCGGGGGTGAACGACAAACACGAGGCCCTCGATTATTTCAGCCGGTTGATCCGCCGTTATCCAAACAGCCCGCACACACCGGAGGCCGAGCAGGCGATCTCCCGGTTGAGGGAACGAAAGAAAACCACAAAAAACGTTGTCACTGAACGAACCGGGCCGGTGAAAAAGCGGAAAACCGTTGTCGAGACCGAAATAGAACCGCGAGAAACCAATGCAGGAACGTCGTCCTCCCCCCGGGACGGATTGGCCAAAGTAGAGGATCTCCGCGTTTGGTCCAATCCCGATTATACCCGGGTTGTCATCGACGTGGAAAAAGAGGTGGAGTATTCGCACCGTTTATTGAGAAAGGATCCCGCTATAGGGAAGCCCCCTCGTCTCTACGTCGATGTGACACCCGCGCGCATCGGGGCTGATTTGGAGCGTGTCGTAGCCATCGGTGACGACCTGTTGACCAATGCCCGGGCGGCTCAGTACATGCCCGACGTGGTTCGGGTGGTATTGGACATCAAGGCCATCGAGGATTTCAAGATCTTTTCTCTCAAGGACCCTTTCCGAGTGGTTCTGGATGTAAACGGGGTGATCGAAGAGGAAACGATGCAGGCGGGGAAAAAGGTCGATGGCGGGACATCGGGCGGAAAACTGCCCGGCAATTCATTGGCCAAGCAATTCGTCCTCGGAGTAAGGCGAATTGTCATCGATCCCGGCCATGGGGGAAAGGATCCGGGAGCGGTGGGATATTACCGGGGAGTGCTGGAAAAGAATGTGACCCTGGAATTGTCCAGGCGGGTGGCGAAAAAGCTTCGGCAAAAGATTGGATGTGAAGTTTTACTGACCCGTGACGAAGACAAGTTCTTGTCTCTGGAAGAGCGGACCGCCATAGCCAACACCAAGCGGGCGGATATTTTTATTTCCATACACGCCAATGCTCACCCAAACAAACGGGTCAGTGGCGTTGAAACCTACTTTCTGAATTTGGCAACCGACAATGAGTCGATTCGGGTGGCCGCCCGGGAGAACGCCACCTCCGCCAAGAACATCAGTGATTTGGAAGTGATCCTGAATGATTTGATGAACAATGCCAAGATAAACGAATCGACCGCCCTGGCGGATCAGGTTCAGCGTGCCATGGTGAGCCATTTGAGTGGGCGATACCCGGTCCGGGATAACGGTGTCAAGCAAGCCCCCTTCTATGTACTTCTCGGTGCCGAAATGCCTTGTATATTGGTGGAAACCGCTTTCATTTCCAACCCCAAAGAATGCAAACGTCTTAACACCGCCGCCTATCAGGAAAGCGTTGCCGATGCCATCGTCAAAGGGGTGGAAAACTATATCGACAGCATTACCCCGACGACGGCGTGGCTTCAGACGGGTTAGCAAAGGCGTATTCGGCTTCTTGCCGGAGTAGGTGGGGCGTGTCGGAATACCGCGGAGAAAAATGGAGCAAGAAGAACTGTTTTACCTGTGCTTTTCCGGCGAGGATGCCGGCCTGTCGGGCAGTCAAATGGAATTTTTGTGCCGCCACGGAGGCCTCGTTTTCTGAAAAGGCGGCTTCAATGTAAAGTTGGTCGGCGTTTTTTGCCAAGGCAATGATTTTTTGGGCATTGTCCGGGGTATAAGCGGTATCTACAACATAGACGATCTTCCGGCCGGTTGAGATCCGCACGATTTGGGAGGCAAGGTCTCCCAGAGCAAACTCCCGACCTACCATTCCGTCCGCCGTTTTCCATTCCACGAAAAAGGGTTTTTTCGAATCGGAATCCCGGTAGAGTTCGTCTTTGAATTGTCTCAACCAAGGTCCCACTGGAAGGCCCAGGTCGTCCAGACGCTCTTTGACGATATTGACGTGAAACCGCTCTTCCAGCTTGAAGGCCAAACACGGGATCTTATGGTCCAGGTGGACGGCGTTTACCCAAAACGACGATTCTTGCAGGAGGGTGTTTGAAAATGGGACCTCTTGGGGAGGACCGTCGGGCCGGAAGGCTTCGCTGCACCGGTAGATGTTTGTCAGTGTGTGGTCCCGGTGTACTTCCGTGGCCCGTATGGAAAATCGGGTTTCGTAGTTGTCCACCAAGTTCCAAGTGTATCCGGCGAGCTTACCCTCCAGATTTTTCAGAAAGCCGGGCGGGCCGAAGAGATGAATCTCCTTGTCTCGACCCAGAAAAATGCGCAATAAGCTGTCAAAGCCGATGAAATGATCCATATGGGTATGGGTAACGAAGGCGTGGGTTATCTTCAACAAATCCTTTGACGATAAGGCGCTCAGATCGCCCATGTCAAACAGGAGGGCGCGTTTTCTAAAAGCAAACGGGATGAATAGGACCGGGTCGGAAAAGGGATCGTTGACAAGCCTGGGACGAAAGGCCGGCCTCATCAATGGATGTACTTGGCGACCTGGCTGTTGATGGAGTGGTAGATTTGTTCGTCGGAGCCGTAAATGTCTTCTACACTTCTATGATTGATGAGCTGTTCGACAACGAAAGACGTCACGTACAGGCTGATTAAGTTGGGGCGGGGAACGATATTACGGACCGGTGCGATCTGATAGTCAATGTCAAACTCGTCGGCTCGCGTGAGTTTCTGAAGGCTGCCGGCAATCTGTTCTTGAATGGCGTCTTTGCTGTTGGTTTCGATGAGATTGTCCTGTATCACCTTCATGGCAATGGCACTACTGAGGGGTTCCGTGACATCCCTGAGTTGATCGATGGCGAATCGCAGCGCACGTTCTTTTGAACTTTCGATCTTTGACAGGATTTTTGACTCTCTATTGCTTGGCCGAAAGACTCTTCCCATATGTTTTAGACACCTGATTCTTTTATTTTTATCTATCGTTGCCACCTTACGACAAATTGTGTGAAATGACAACAAGAAACTGAAGATATGGAAGAAGAAAACCGGGGATGCAGGAGGGCGATGGTGTCACACAAAAGTCGCATAGGGCTCTATCTGGTCTATCTGGCCATCGGTGCCCTGGTTTTCTCAACCGTTGTATATGTCCGTCTTGCAGGAAAGCCCGACTGGCTTGTCGCCATGGGGCACTTGGAGAGCCGCAAGGCGGAGGCTAAGGCGTTACAGACGTTGCTTTGGAAACAGGCCCGAAAAAGCCACGACCGGCTCATGGAAATCTATCCCCGGGGATATGTCCTCGTCGGCATCGATAACAGGGGACATCTCCTGGCCGGGAGTCCGAATTTTTCGTGTCCGATCGGTGTCGATTGGGATCGGGCCAGAGTGGTCCGGATGTCGGACGACCAGGTGAGTCTGGTACCACCGGGAATCTATGTTAACAGGCGTGCCTGTGTTCATGTGGGAAAGATCGTCACCCTGGTCAAGAAACCCGCCTACCGGATTTCGCTGTGTCGTTTTAAAGACATGTCGGTGCATTTGATGTTCCTGTCGGAGGGTCGTGCAGGGATGGTCGGTTGTCTGGGGATTCGCCCACGATGAGGCGTGTTGGTTGAGATGCACCGGACGGGGAATGACCAAAGTTATGATTGACGGCCCCCCTCTTTTTTTATACAAAATAAGGTTGATGGAACTGCTGGAGGTTGTCGCATGAACCGTTTCTTCGTTTTTATCCTTCGGATCATTCTGGCCGGTGTGTTTGCGGTCATCTTGGTACGGGTGTTTTATCCTCAGGCCGGGGTTACGTGGATTGTCGGTGCCGCTTTGGCGCTGTTGGGGTTGGCCTACGTAACGGAGTATTTTCGTATCAGGGGACGGGATGACAACTGAGGGGCCGTTGCTAAAACATGTAATCCTGGGTACGGCCGGGCATATCGACCATGGTAAGACGAGCTTGATCAAGACCGTGACCGGTATCGACACCGACCGACTGAAGGAGGAGCGGCGCCGGGGCATTACCATTGAGCTGGGTTTTGCCTGGTTGAGACTGCCCAACAGTCAGTCGGTGGGGATCGTGGACGTTCCCGGACACGAGAAGTTCGTCAAAAACATGGTGGCCGGGGCTACGGGTATTGACGTGGTAGCCCTGATTATCGCCGCCGACGAGGGGGTAATGCCCCAGACCAAAGAACATTTGGACATTTGCCGGGTCCTGGGGATCACGCATGGTCTGGTGGTGGTCACCAAGATCGACATGGTGGACGAAGAGTGGCTGGACCTGGTGATCGACGACCTGGAAACATTTGTTGAGGGAAGCTTTCTGGAGGGTGCGCCGATTGTCCGCGTTTCATCGGCTACCGGTGAAGGGATGGACGATTTTATCCAGGCACTCCAGGGGTTGTGTGAACAAGTGCCTGAGCGGTCCTCGAGTGGGTTGTTCAGGCTGCCCATTGATCGGGTTTTTACCATGAAAGGCTTCGGTACCGTGATCACGGGAAGTCTCATGTCCGGCAAGATCGGCATGGGCGAAACCGTAATGGTCTATCCGCGTGGTATCCAGTCCAAGGTCCGAGGCGTCCAGATTCATGGTCAATCGGTGGAAGAGGCCACGGCCGGCGTGCGTACGGCCATAAACTTCCAGGGGTTGGACCGGACCACTATTCAGCGCGGGGATATGTTGGCCCGGCCCGACACCTTGCGTCCCAGCTATATGGTGGATGTGGTCTTCGACTTTTTGGGTTTCGGAAAGAAGCCGCTCAAGAACCGAACCAAGGTACGTCTGTATACGGGCAGTAGCGAGATCGAGGGGTATATCATCCTCCTGGACCGAGACGAGGTTCGGGCAAATGAACAGGTTATTGCCCAACTTAGACTCGAGGCGCCGGTTTGCCTGGTAAAAGACGACCGGTTCGTCGTACGGAGCTATTCCCCCGTGAGGACCATAGGCGGGGGACGGGTCCTGAATCCCATGCCGCAAAAGCACAAGCGTTTCAAGGAACCGGTGATGGCCTATTTAAAACGACTTGCCGAGGGAGACCCCAAAACGCTGGTGCCGGAACACATAAAGGATGCTGGACTTAAAGGGATTTCCTTTCCTGAACTGGTGATTATGGTCAATTTGTCGGAAAAGGAACTCGAACAGGAACTCCAAGGCCTTCTCTCCAGGAAGGTGGTGATCCAGGTGGATCGAGAAAAGCGGATTTTTCTCCACGGAGACCTCTTCGAGGATTTAAAGAAGGAGGCCCTTCAGACGTTGAAGGAATTCCACCAGGCCAATCCCCTGAAGCCGGGGATGATCAAAGAGGTATTTAAGTCCCGGCTTCCCAAAGGGTTGGACATTCGGGGGTTCAATCTCCTCATTCAATCCCTCACCAAGTCCGGATCGGTCGTGCAGGAGAAGGAACTGATTCGCCTTGCCGAGCACAAAGTAGCGCTCAAGGCGGACCAGGAAGATGTTCAGCGGCGAATCCAAAACGCCTATGCCGAAGGGAAACTCCAGCCGCCTTACCTGAGGGAACTGACGAAAACGATCGGTGAGGGCACCAACCACATGCGGGAATTGGTGGATCACATGGTGGAAGAAGGTGTCCTGGTAAAGGTCAAGGAAGACCTCTATTTCGATAAGGCCGTCATCGATTCGCTCAAAGATCAAGTGATCCGCTTTTTGCGGGAAAACGGGGAAATCACCACACCGCAGTTTAAGGAAATGACGGGCACGACCCGTAAGTATATGATTCCCATTATTGAATATTTCGACGATATCAAAGTGACCATCCGCGTGGGGGATGTTCGTAGACTGCGAGAGGGATAACAGACATGACGGAGCGGAAAAATGGGTTGAATCCGGAGTCCGGCAAAGGCGAGGCCGAGGCCTTGGAGGGCTATAAGCAGTTTCGGACGTTGCGTATTGTCGCAGCCGTCGTCATCGCGTTGTTGCTTCTGTGGCTGTTTTGGTTTTTGCTTGGATTCTTCAGCGGACCGGAGCAATCGGATCAGCATACGTTTGTGACCGACGACCCCACCCGGGTTGGAGGGGCAGGGGACGGGAGCGCCCATCGACCTTCGCACGGGTCGGAAGACGCCGGTGAGCTGTCCCACGAACTGGATGAGCTGATGGCGGGTGGCCATCGCGACACGGCCGGTGGAGATCCGGAAGTAGAAAAACATGACGTTACCTTGGGTCAGGGGGGCAAGCATGAAGTCCCGACGGGTTCCGATCGGGGTGTCTCGGATGACCGGCGTGTGGTCCATCGTCCCAAGGCACTGGGCGTTCACTTTGTAGAGGCCACCGTTGCCGTGCTGGATTATGAATTAAACGAGCGGTTTTGGGGATGGCGTCGCAACGACTTGATCCGTTTTACGGACAATGTGGAAAATATGCAACTGGGCGTCCTGGAGGTCGTTCGGCGGGCAACCGTTAATCTGACTGAGCGGATTTCCCGTCACGGCCCTTCCGCGTCAATCGAGCCTATGTTGGAAAACGCGATGAACTGGCTGATGATCAAGCCGGACCGGTACTGGTTACCTTCGGCGGAAGAGAAATACCGGGACAGCCTCAAGGAGTTGCGCCAATATGCCCAGAAATTGGAAAGAGGCGAGTCTCACTTCTACAACCGAACCGGCAGCCTAATTCCTCTGCTGATCAGCCTGGCGGATTTGGCGGGCAGTTGCGACGAAAATCTGGTGAAGCAGGAAGAGGACGACGGCTCACCGGTGAGTTGGTTTAAGGTGGATGATTATTTCTATTATTCCAAAGGGGTGGCCCGGGCTTTGAAGGAGATCCTCCACGGGGTTCGGGAGGATTTCTCCAGTGTACTGGAGAGCCGCCGGGGGGTGGACTTGCTGAATCGCGCGATTCACGCTTGTCACGTGGCGGCCGAATTGGAACCCTGGCTGGTAACCGACGCGCCCTTGGACGGCATCCTGGCGAATCACCGGGCCAATATGGCTGCAGAGATCAGTCACGTTCGGTATTTCTTGAACGCCTTGTCCAAGGCGCTTTCCACATAGGGCTCACGCAAAAATAATTTCAGTCGCGTCCTTCCAGGCTTCCGATGACTTCTCCGATGTCGGCTAAGTGGCGGGCCAGGAGGTGACGTGCCAGGCCGTCCACGATGTCATGGGCCGTCTTGGGATTCACCAGGTTGGCCGTGCCGACCTGAACGGCCGTGGCCCCCACGATCAGAAATTCCAGTGCGTCGCTCGTGTTGAGGATCCCCCCGATTCCGATCACCGGAATCTTTATGGACCGGACTGTCTCCCACACCATGCGAAGGGCGATGGGTTTGATGGCCGGACCGGAAAGCCCGCCCACGGTGTTGCCCAGTTTGGGCTTTCGAGTGTCGATGTCAACGGCCATGGCCGAGATCGTGTTGATAAGGGACACGGCATCGGCTCCCGCCTTTTCCACCTTCCGGGCAATGGCGGCGATATCGGTCACGTTGGGGGAGAGTTTTACAATGAGGGGTAAATCCGTTTGATTTCTGGCTTTTTGCGTGACCGCGTAGGCCGTGTCAGGATTGGTTCCGAAGGCCATTCCGCCCGCTTTCACATTGGGACAGGAGATGTTCAACTCGATGGCGGCAATGCCTTCCAGCTGGTCGATTCGCCGGGCCAGTTCACCATACTCTTCAACACGCTTTCCGTAGAGATTGACGATTACCGCAGTATCCAGGGATTGAAGAAAGGGCAACTTTTCCTTGACGAACGCCTCGAAGCCGACATTTTCTAATCCGATGGCGTTAATCATGCCCCCGCAGGTTTCAACGGTCCGCGGTGGCGGGTTCCCGGGCGCCGGTTCGAGAGAAAGTCCCTTGGTTACCAGGCCACCCAGGGCATTCAAATCATAAAAGGGCGCGAACTCGCGACCATATCCGAATGTGCCGGAAGCGGCAATGACCGGGTTTTTGAGGGCTAGGCCCCCGATATCGACTGCAAGATTGGGTTGATTCATCAGATATTCGCCGGCGTGTGACGGATTACTGACGGGCACGATATTTTAGAGTCTCTTGGATGTCAATTTCAAACTTGGCAAGCGGTGGATTTGGGGCAAAGACAAAAGATTGACACATGGCCACATTTTTTGGTATGAGAAAGGATTTTCCAGCAATCTTGACGACTTGGTAAAGAAGCTTTTTTGCATTCCGTTACGATGGGATGAGTGGGTCAAGGGAGAGAGTGCATATGACAAAAGAAAAGAAGCGGATGCTTCTCACCGGCAATGATGCGGTGGTGGAGGGGTTGTGCCTGGCTGCCGGCAACAAAAGGCGTATCGTTTATGCGGGATATCCGATAACGCCGGCCTCCGAGATTGCCACTCGGGCATCGGTGGTCTTGCCCAAGCGGAACGCGGCCTTTATACAGATGGAAGATGAGATCGGCTCTATTCAGGCCATTTCAGGTGCCGGGTTGGCCGGCGCCATTGCGGTTACGGCCACCTCGGGTCCCGGGATGAGCCTCATGTCCGAAGGTATCGGCTTTGCGGCGATGATCGAATCGCCCGTCATCTGTGTGAATGTGCAAAGAGGCGCCCCGTCCACCGGCATGCCGACATGGATGGGTCAGGGGGACATGATGCAGGCCCGGTGGGGGACTCACGGCGACAGGCCGGTCATCGTCCTGGTACCCAACAGTGTGCAGGAGACCCTGTTTCTGACTTACGAGGCCTGCCGGTTGTCTCAGAAGTATCTCACCCCGGTGGCCCTGATGCTGGATGAAATCATCGGGCACATGGAAGAGCCCATCGAGATTCCCAAGCTGGATCCCATACCGGTCAATCCAAGCGCCCGGATTATGGGCGACGGTCATCGGTTTCACCGGACGGGCTTGACCCACAACCTGGAAAACTTCTTGCCGAGCATTAATCCGGACACCCAAGAAAAATTGGTCCATCACCTTTTGGATAAGGTGAAAAAGGATGCTCATACCTTGGTAAATTATGAAAGCCTAGGGTCCTTGGAAGAGTCCGACGTAATCATTGTCTGTTTCGGTTCCGAATCTCGCTCGGTAAAGGCGGCCATGAAAAACCTCCATAAGTCCCGGAAAGTCGCCATGCTCAGGCTCATTACAGCATGGCCGTTTCCAAAACAGTTGATCCAAGAACTTGACAGCCCGGACCGGACGTTCCTGGTAGCGGAAATCAATGCCGGCCAAGTACGGGCGGAGCTGGAACGATATGTCAAGAAGGGCAACGTGCAGGGACTTCACCTCATGGGAGGAAGAATTCATACCCCCGGTGAAATTATAGACCGGGTAGACCGGATTACGAACAATCACCACCCGGCGCCGTCAAAGGCCTAGGGCCCTACGATTTTGTAGCGAGTGAAGGGAGCAAGACATGGATATTAATCAGCACCCCTATGCCGACCTACTCAGAAAAGAGATGATGCCCAATATCTGGTGCTCCGGATGTCGGATCGGGCGTGTGAAAAACGCCTACATTGAAGCCATTCAGGATCAAGCGTACAAACCGGACAAATGTGCGATTGTATCGGGCATCGGCTGTTCGTCGCGGATCGCCGGATACCTCAACTTGGACGGAATTCATTCCACCCATGGACGGGCGATTCCCACGGCCATCGGCGTAAAACTGGCCAAGCCGGAACTCATGGTCTGGGTCATGGGCGGCGACGGTGACATCTTGGGCATTGGAGGAAACCACTTCCTGGCCCTGGGCCGGCATGGATTAAATATCAACGTGTTGTGCATGAACAATTATGGATATAGCATGACCGGATTTCAGCACGGGCCCACCACACCCTACGGGGCGAAGACGATTACCACTTCAGGGGGCAGTCCGTATGCTCCGGTCAATCCGGTGGGGGTTGCTCTGGCGGCGGGATATACGTATGTGGCCCGTTCCACGTCTTCCCATCCCTATCATCTGGTGGATTGTCTTGTCTCGGCGATGCAAAACAAAGGGCCGAGTTTTGTGGAGGTACTGGTTCCCTGCATGCTTTTTGAGCGGCGCAACAAGATCAAGTCTCTGGAGGCCTTATTTGTAGAGAAGGCCAAAATAAAGGAAACCTTGAGTGAGGCGGATGTCCAACACATCGATTTTACCGAAGAGATCAGCCTGGGGGTTTTTCGTGATTCCCAGATCAAGGATTTGCCGACGCCGACCTTTGTCAAAGCGGGAAAAAAGAAGACGGGGAAGAAGCCTCGAGTCACCTTTAAGTCAAAAGACAGCGGGATCGAATATGTGCAACTACGCATGGAGGGGACCGGCGGCCAAGGGATTGTTCAGGGAGGCAAGACGCTGATTAACGGTGCCATGAACATGGATCCCAAGTTAAACAGTACATTGACCAAACGGTACGGCCCGGAGATGAAGGGGGGCAGTTGTTTGACCGACATCGTCTTGTCCTCTCAAACCATTGATTACCCCTTTGTGGAAACCCCGGATCTGTTGCTCATGATGTCGGGACAGGTGAGCAAGGAACGGGGCGGAAAGGTCATCGTTAGTAAGAGCGGGAGCATCGTGGTGGACGAATCGATGGTAGATATGACGCTCTTGGAAGGCCTCCCGGACCAAGTGACGGTTTACAAGGTGCCGGCGACGCAGATCGCCCGGGATCATTTCAGGGTGGTGGTGGCCAACAACGTCATGATGGGATTTGTCTGTCGGGTGACCGGGATCATAGAAAAGAATTGTCTGAAAGCGGCGATTGTCAAATCAGCTCCGCCGGGAACGGAAGAGATGAATTTGGCGGCCTTTGAAAAGGGGTATGAACTTTAGAAATCGGCAGGTGGAAAATGATGAAAAGCGGAGTTTCCAGCGCACGATATTGGAATATCAACGAGTGCACCGTACCGGTGGGCAAAGTAACCTTACTGCCCGGTTTCTGTAAGGGCGGGGATGCATGTGACGACTGCATACGGTTTTGTCCGGAAAAAGTGCTGGAACGGGGCACCGAAAAGAATGAGCGGGGGTACTATCCGCCGGTCATCGTGGAAGAAGGTCGATGCACCGTTTGCGGCCGGTGCCAACTCTATTGCAGCGAGAATGCGATCTTTGTTCAAAAGATCGGAGAAAGAACCGTAACCGAGGAAGAGATATCATTACCAGGAGAGGAGAGTTAATCCTATATGTCCGAGGAGCGCGTAGGAGTTTTTATCTGTCATTGCGGAACCAATATTGGTGGCATTGTGGATTGTCACAAGGTGAGTGAAGACGTGGCGCAAAGCGGCGTTGCCCTGGTTAGAGAACACTCCTATATGTGTACCGGTGGGCAGGCGCAGATCATCAGTGATATCGAGGAATTCGGTTTGGACAGAATCGTCGTTGCTGCGTGTACGCCGCGGATTCATGAGGAGACCTTCCGTTCGGTATGTTCCGTGGCCGGCATCAATCCTTTCTTAATGGAGATGGTCAACATCCGTGAGCAGTGTTCGTGGTGTCATTCCCAAGGCGGGGAGGCGGTAACGGAAAAGGCCACCGAGTTGGTGCTCATGGGAGTTGAAAAGGTGAGACGCAATGAACCGTTGATCCCGTTGCAGGTTCCCATGAGGAAAAAGGTGCTGGTAATCGGTGGGGGGATCAGCGGTATCGAAGCCGGCCTAAAGATCGCCGATTTGGGGCACAACGTCATCCTTGTGGAAAAGGGACCGACCATCGGTGGAAAGATGGCTCGACTCAACAAGGTCTTTCCGGACCAAAACTGTAGTCCCTGAATTCTTGGGCCGAAGATGGTGGATGTCGGTCGACATCCCAACATCGAGTTGCTCACCATGTGTGAGGTTGTGGAGTCCGGGGGCTATATCGGAAACTTTGAGGTCAAGCTGAGGAAATACCCGAGGTACATTACCGAAGACTGTACCTTTTGCGGAGAGTGTGTCCAGCGGTGCAACGTCTTCACCGAAGACGAGTTCAACGCCGGCCGGGCGTTGAGAAAGGCCATATATACCCCGTTTCTTCAGTCCGTTCCCCGCCAGTATGTCATTGATGACCGGGTTTGCATCCATTTTTCCGAGCAGGGGTGTCAAAAGTGTGTGGAGGACTGTAAGAAGCACGCCATTGATTTTTCTCAGACCGTTGAGGAAGAAACGGTGCATGTGGGTACGATCATAGCCGCCACGGGAATCGAACCATACGATCCCACCGGCCTTTACGGGTACGGAGATGAACGATTTCCGGATGTCGTAACCTCTATGGAACTGGAGCGAATGATGTCTCCCGAAGGTCCCACCCATGGTGAGGTGGTCAGGCCTTCCACCGGTCAACCACCAAAGAGTTTGGCCTTTATCCAGTGCGTGGGATCCAGGTCGCTCAAAGAGGCAGAGCTTGCCTATTGTTCCAAGCTCTGTTGTGCCAACACGGTAAAGAGCACGTTGCTCTTGAAAGAGCACTATCCTGATTTGGAGATATATGTTTTCCATAACGGTATCCGTACGAGCGGCAATCGGCAGGAGCGGATGTTTTTGGAAGCAAGGAAACAAGGGGTTATCTTCGTTAATGCCTTTCCGGAAGTGGGTGACGGACAAGTGTTGAGTTTTTATGACCCCGTTCTGGGTCAAGACAGGCTCATTGAAAAGTCGTTCGATCTGGTTACGCTGGCTGTGGGTCTCGTTCCGGCGGCAAAAGAGATGTCCAGTGTGTTGGGGGTTCCGCTGGGTCGCCGAGGGTTCATAAAAGAGGATAACCAGTTGCTCCCTACGTCTACGCCTACCACGGGGATCTATTTTTCCGGGGCGGTGGGGGCGCCGGCGGACATCAAGCAATGTATCGAGCAAGCCGGCGATGCCGCCATGCAAGTGGCAAAGCACTTCCAGAAGGACCATGCCGAATTGTCTCCGATTATCGCCCGAGTGGACCTGGACAAGTGCACCGGCTGTGGAAAGTGTGCCAAACAGTGTTTGTTCGGCGCCATCCGTGTGGAAGACAAGGTCGCCATGGTCACACAGGCCTTGTGCCGCGGCTGTGGTAACTGTGCAAGTGCCTGTGAATTCGAGGCCATTTCCATAGCCAACTTCTCCCAGGAGCAGATGAAGGCGCAGATTCGGGAGGCCCTGAGAGAAGCGGAGGACAAGATCATCGTTTTTGCCTGTCACTGGTGTTCCTATGCGGGCGCCGATTTTGCCGGCACGAGCAGACTGCAGTATGGTGCCAATACGCGGATCGTAAAGACCATGTGTTCATGTCGGGTAAGCACGGATCTTATCACCTATGCCTTTGCCTTGGGGGTCCCCAAGGTTATTGTTTCCGGGTGCCATCCCGGGGATTGTCATTATCTGGAGAGCAATTTGTTTACGGAAAAAAGGGTGAAGAAGCTCCAAGAAAAGTTGGAACGGAAGGGGTTGAATCCCAAGCGACTGATGCTCAGATGGGTTTCCGCTTCCGAGGGACGGCGGTTTGCCGAGATGATTCGGGAAATGGAAGCCCTGGAAGTAGACGAATCGGAAATTGAGATGAGCAAAATGATCTTTACCGAGACCAAGAAGAAAAAGGCCAGGAAGAAGAAACCGGTGGAAGAAGTGCAACAAGGGACATGAGGTGATGAAAAAGAAACGAAAGACCTACAGCATGGACACCATGATGCGGTTTTTTCTTCAATACTATAACATCCCCACGAAGAAAGACATCGATAGGATTCTCACCCGTATAGATCGTTTGGAAGGCGTCATTCGAAACATGGAAAGAAGCGGACGTATGACGGAGGTGAAGGTCCCACCCGGCAGGAAGTCCGGGGCGGGAAAGGTCCGGGGTAGAGTCACGGCCACCGATAAGATACTGGCCATACTCAGAGACGCCCCAACGGGGATTGATGTGGCGGGCCTCAAGACCATATCGGGTTACGAGGATAAGAAGGTGAGAAATATCGTCTTTCGCCTGCAAAAACAGGGCACCATCACACGCATCAGTCGGGGTACCTATCGTATGAGCTAGGGCTCGGCGTGGGGTCTTAATGGGGTAAGACGGTTCGGATGGCTTCCAGAAGTTCGTCCCGTTTGATCGGCTTTGAGACGTAATGATTCATGCCCGCATCCAGGCACCGCTGACGGTCACCTTCCAGCGCATTGGCGGTGAGGGCGATAATGGGTATATTCGACGTCAAAATGCCTGTATCCGGGTTCCGAATCGCCCGGGTTGCCTCGTAGCCATCCATTTCCGGCATCTGTATGTCCATCAGAACGAGGTCATAAGGGGCCGTCTGAAGCGCCCTGACCGCTTCCTGGCCGTTGGCTACCACCTCGGTGCTGTACCCGGCCTTCTGAAGGAAATCGACGGCGAGTTTCTGGTTGACCGCATTGTCTTCCGCCACCAGAATCCGAACCTGTCGTGCAGCCTCGGCTATGGTGTGCCGGGTGACCAGCGGCTGGTCTTCTCGTGTTTCCGAGGATACCGTCTCGTTGAATACGGTAAGCAGGCAGTCCAGGAGTTGGGGTCCCTTTATGGGTTTAGTCAAATAGGCGGCAAAACCGATGTCGCCGGCCCTGGTTGCATCGCCTCGGTGTCCCCATCCGGTGAGCATGATCAATTGGGTGTTCCTGAGTTCGGGATGATCCTTTACCGTGCGACCCAAGACTTCGCCGTCCATCTCCGGCATTATCTTGTCGACAATTGCCAGATCAAAGGGCTGTCCTTCCTTTTGCCGGTCTTCGAGCAGTTGAAGGGCTTCGTGGGCCGTCGACACGGCGGTGCATAGACATCCCCAGGATGTGACCAAGGTGTAGACCACCTTGCGAGCAGTGGCATTGTCATCCACGACCAGGATTTTTCGGCCGTGAATATCTGCGGGCAACGCCGGCATGGTTAGTCTGGGTTGAGGTTGTTTTTCGAAGACTGCGGTAAACCAGAACGTGGAGCCTTTTCCCTCCTCACTCTCCACACCGATTTCTCCGCCCATCATTTCGGTCAATTGTTTGGAAATCGCCAGCCCGAGGCCGGTCCCCCCGTATTTGCGGGTGGTTGATGCGTCGGCCTGCGAAAAAGATTTGAACAACCGGTTTACCCGGTCTCGGGGAATCCCGATCCCGGTATCCGTTATCTCGAAGCGCAGGGTTGCACAGGTGCCGGTTTCCCTTTCCAGGATGACATGAATGCCCACCTCCCCCTGCTCGGTGAATTTAACCGCGTTTCCGGCCAGGTTGAGAATAATCTGCCGGAGGCGTCCTGGGTCCCCTTTCAGGAATGAGGGAACCTCCGGGTGCACCAGACAGTTGAGTTCCAAATTTTCTTTGAACGTTCGCGTGCTCAATATGTCCGATACTTCTTCCAAACTGGTACGTAGATCAAAGTCGATTATCTCGAGATTCAACTTGCCGGCTTCTATTTTGGAGAAATCCAGGATGTCGTTGATAAGTTGCAGTAGGGATTCGGCACTGGTCCGAACGGTTTCAGCATATTCCCGTTGTTCTTCCGTCAAGGTGGTATCCAAGAGCAGCCCGGTCATGCCGATGACGCCGTTCATCGGGGTGCGGATTTCATGGCTCATATTGGCCAAAAATTGGCTTTTCGCCTCGTTGGCTCTTTCGGCTTCTCGTTTGGCTTCATGCAGATCTCTTTCCGCATCGGTCCGTTGGGCGATTTCCTGTGAAACACTTTCAATCATCTGGTTGGTCATGTGTTTGAGCGATTCGAGGAGTTCCACCTGGGAAACTCCGGAAACACGGGCGGTGAGGTCTCCTTTGGACACCCGGGCCAGGGTGTCGAAGTGTTCGGCAAGGCCCATAGCGAACTCGTGGGACAGCTCAACAATTTCTCCCAGGCTGTGAGCGGTGGTATTGACTACATGTTTTAATT
>CAYTTQ010000042.1:0-6652 GCA_964440795.1 uncultured Desulfobacterales bacterium
CGAACCAAATCCGAGCGCCCATTCTGTGAAGTTATTTTTGCGCGAACCCTAAGGGGTCGCGTCGTCTTATGGCTCCTTATTTTTCTTTTTTAGACAGGATTTACAGTCATGAAAACAGCACTAAACCGGACGCACAGGCTCCTCGATGCACTGGCTTCAGCAAAAAGCCGGACCGAGGAATTGGAAGCAGAGGTGACAAAGGGTTTGGATGTCGCAGATGATGTGTCAAGACTGGAAGGGCAGGTCCAAACGCTTGAAAAGCAGGCCAGGGAGACGATGAAAGATCTCGGGTGCGTCAGCCCGGAAACGCGCGCCGTCTATCAAGCCATGGCGGATATGCTTATTGCGTGGCACACGTTCCACGATAGTTTGAAAGATGATTAAAAGATGCCATCATGATCCCCCTCACCCTAGCCCTCTCCCGCGAGGGGGAGAGGGAACCGGATGGATACATGCTGCCCTAAAGTGCTGATTCCAATTACCCGCATGCTCAAATAATATTGAATGGGGAATCGTCTTCAGTCCGAGTAAAAAGATGAGCGTGTCCTATATTCGATCGATCGCAAACTGGTTACGGTCCGTGTAAAGACTTATACACTCTGAAGGCCTGCATTTGAGAGGTACGGCATTTCCGCTTTCTTACATTCGTCCTGGGTATTGTCGATTGCGTTCGTTCTGCTATGGAACTCCGGGTTCATCGGTGCGGAGTATGCGCTTCCTTATACGAAGCCTTTCACCCTGCTGTTCTGGAGATACTGGTTTCTTACCGTAATCCTTTTCGGGTATCTCGCCGTCCGCGGTCGTCTCCGGTGGCCGGGCGGCCGGGCCGTGGGAATCGCCTTTTTTGTGGGCATCCTGGCCCACGGTTGCTGGCTGGGATGCGTCTTTGTCGCCTTGGAGTACGGTGTTCCCGCCGGCATCGTGGCCCTGGTGGTGGCCCTTCAGCCGATGATCACGGGGGCGTTGTCCGGGTGGGCGGTCGGCGAGCGGACGCCTCTTCACTGCTGGGTGGGGTTGGTGATCGGCTTTGTAGGCGTAGCCGTCGCAGTTCTGGCCCGTGTGGATCTGTCGGATATGGATGCGGTTTTTTCCTACTTCATTCCATTCGGCTCGGTGGCGGCCATAACGGCCGCCAGTCTGGTACAGCGCCGGTTGGAAGTGGAAAAGCATGCGTGGCGCTTATCCATAGACTCGGGACTGTTCTACCAGAGCCTCGGGACGGCTCTTGCTGTTACGATTCCCGCTTTGTGGGTTGATGGGCTGGAGACGGCATGGAACCCGGTGTTTGCGGGGGCGCTGTTGTGGTTGATCGTAGGCGTTTCCCTGGCGGCGTACGCTCTGATGTGGCTACTGATCGGCCGCACCGACGCAACCAGAGTGGCCGCCCTCTTCTATTTCGGTCCGCCTGTGACGATGCTGATGGCTTGGATGGCCTTCGGGGACCGCTTGCTGCCGACCGATGTCCTGGGGCTCGCGGTAGTTGTCGTCGGCGTGTTGATTGGAAAAAGAGCAAAGGAAGAGGGGGCCGGCCATGATGAATGATTGTGGGGTAGACGGCACCTTGGTCGACAGAATGAAAGATCTCGCGCCAGAAATAACTCACCAACGGTTGCTCATTGAAGGGTATTATTCTGTCAGTGTAAGTTTAAAAACGTCCCTGTTTCCCGTTTGAAAATTGCAAAATAGCAGCGAACAGACTTTTCGGGCCCGGATCTTGCTAACTGTGAAGGGGTCGGCACCGCGGACATCGGCAGGATGTGTCGCCGGCATTAGCAGTAATGCCGGGAGCTTATTAAAAGCCTTGGACTCTGCTTAAGGGGGATCCGTCTTGAGTTTTTCAAGATGTCTGCCGATAAGTAATGAACGCGCGGCTTTTACCGTTATCGACGGCCAGACACACTTATTTTCGATCAGCTCGGTTCGGACGTGGCCGTTTCATGTGGAAATTCTTGTAATTCAAGATTTTTACGAATCCGGAGGTAGAGTTGGCAAAAATCGACGCCTTACTGAGGATGATGATTCAGCATAATGCTTCCGATCTCCACATCTGTGCCGGTGAGCCACCTGTGCTGCGCATTGACGGAAGCCTGCAACGGGTCAAATACCACGATCTTTCCCCCGACGAGGTCGAGGTCCTCTTGTTGGAACTCCTGGATTCGGATCAGATGAATGTTTTCAAGGAACGAAAAGATATCGATTTTGCATATCAAATCGAGGGTATGGGACGTTTTCGGGCGAATGTCTACAACGAAAGAAACGGATATGTCGGGGCCTTCCGTCTCGTACCCACCGAAATCAAAACGATGAGGGAACTGATGCTCCCGGAATCCGTTCAATCGCTGGCCCGCCTGCAAAGTGGCTTGGTGTTGGTCACCGGTGCCACGGGCTCGGGTAAGTCGACCACACTGGCAGCGATTATAGACCTGATCAATAAGGAACAGAAGTACCACCTAATTACACTGGAAGATCCCATTGAGTTTATCCATTCCAGAAGGAAATGTCTTATTCATCAGAGGGAAGTCGGACTGCACGTGCGAGATTTTTCCGATGGTTTACGGGCCGCCCTGAGGGAGGACCCGGATGTCATACTGGTTGGTGAAATGCGGGATCTTGAAACGATTCACCTGGCCTTAACGGGTGCTGAAACCGGACTTCTGGTACTGGGGACGTTGCACACCTCCAGCGCAGCCAAGACGGTGGACAGGATTATCGACGTTTTTCCCACAGACCAACAACAGCAAGTAAGAACCATGTTAAGCGAGTCCTTACGGGGGGTTATTTCACAGCAATTGTTAAAGAAAAAGGACGGGAACGGACGGGTAGCGGCGGTGGAGGTGATGATATCGAGTCTCGCCATCCAAAACCTGATCAGGGAAGGAAAGACTTATCAAATCGAATCGGTGATTCAGACCGGCAAGAATGTCGGCATGCAATCGATGGAAGAAGCCATCAGAAAACTTGCGGAAGCGGACTTGATAGAGTCGGAGGAAACCATCCCCGAAGACACGGAAGAAATAGCGTAGATCATCCGGACACCCATCTTCTTAAAAACAAATAGAGGAAACGGCCAATTAGATAAGACATTGCACATGACAGATCCATCCGGCTTGCAAACATACTTGGTAGAAAACGGGCTCGTAAGCGAAGACGAATTCTTTCAGGCTCAGGACTACGCGTTGACCCGAAACATGTCCTTGGAAGAAGCGCTCTTGTTTCTGGAATTTGTTGACTACGACAAATTGGGACAATATCTTGCTGCGATTTTTGAAAAACCCTATATCTCCCTGCTGAAGCGGGCGCCGTCCGAAGTGACAAAATCGAGTGTCTCATTAAAATCGGCGGAGCGGTTGAAGATATTTCCGGTAAAATATGACCCTCGAAGCAGAAAGCTTCTTCTGGCTGTCGCCGACCCAACAGACCCCCAACTTACCGAGGGGTTAAAGTCAACCCTTCCCCATGTGGCAACGGTTTCTCTCTCCGTGGCATCGGCGTCAGAGATCGAGCAGGCCATTGACGTATTCTACAAGGGCAAACAATTAAATTCCGAGCCGGTTTTAGAGATTCCCGAGGATTTTTCCATCCTTCCTAACCAACAGCTTGCGGCGTCCGCCTTGACGCTGGATGACAAAGTTAGGCGTTCGGAAAAGATCATGTTGTTAGAAGCCGATCAGCCTCGTGCAAGGGCCATAAAGGCCCTACTCCAGACCGAAGGCTACGATCATGTTGCATGGGCTATTTCTCCCGACGACGTGGCAAATGGTTTTGAAAACAACGCTCCCGACCTACTCGTGGTAAACAGCGAGACGTTTCGCCCCGAGGGTTCCTGGCTCACCGAGCTACGCAACAAGATCCAACTCCCGCCTATATCTTACTATGAAGTCACCCCTTTTTTGTTGGGGCAGGAATATAGTTATCGCCAAATGAGTGACGCGTTGGTCAATGCCATCGCCTTTCTCGTCCGCAAAGATCTACAAAGTGACCCCGGCAAGCTCAAGGAGACGGTGGAGCGGGTCAAGCACTGCAGGTTGGTTGCCTTGCGTATGCGTTTGGCTCGCAGTGTGGTGGACGGGGTTACATTTGCGGCTTGGTTGTCAGGAGAGCATATCGGCGATGAATTCGTGAGACAGGCCACCACTCCCTATCGATTGCATGAAATTCTCTGGCCCGATCGGGACGACAAGCAGATCCGGGTGGAAGCAACTATTCTGGATACCGTCAAGAGATATCAAGTCTTCGTGAAGCAGTGTCCCGACGCCGGTGGCGATGTAACCCGGATCAGAGAGACACTGAAACACGAAATCGCGCTCCCCGGTGCGATAGTCGTTATCGAAACCCTGCTGCGCATTATCAAGGAAGAAGAATTTTTGGACGGGGTCGATCGAAGGACTTCGGCTCGCATCCTCGTCGTGGATCCGCAGGCTGCCGAAGGTTCTCCCATATTGCTTCGATTAAGCAACGAGGGATTTGAGATTCAAATCGCAAAAACGGCACAGGATGCCATAAAAACCATTTCCGACTCCCCTGTGGATCTGATTATCTCCGAAGTGGTCCTTGGAGACATAAGCGGCCTGAGATTGTGTAAGGCCGTGAAAGGGAAAAATGAAACAGGGAAGATCCCTTTCTTGTTCCTTACCGCCGATAAAGGGGAAAGACTTCAGGCCGAATGCCTCGAGGTAGGGGCGGATGATTTCCTTGAAAAGCCCGTGGATGTAGAAGTATTGGCCCTAAAAGTACAACGTCTACTCAGCCTAAGGCAGTCCGCACAGGAACCATCGGGGGTTCACGGGTCCCTGACGGAAATGAACTCTTCCGACTTGATTCAGAGTTTATCGGCAGGAGAAAAAAACGTTGAAATACGCCTCGTATCCCGGGATCGGCACGGAATAATCTATATGCACGGCGGCGAAATCATCCATGCTCAAACGGATGGCTTGAATGGCGACGAAGCCTTTTATTCTCTTGTGGCCTGGCAGGAGGGAAACTTTCATATTGTCTCTTGCGATCGGTTTCCGGATCGCACCATCCACAGCCCTCTGATGTCCATGCTTATCGAGGGGGCGCGCCGGGTGGACGAAGCAAGCGCGGAATAGGAGCGGCCGTGTTTACGATCCAAAAAGAAAAGAGGCCGGTGGAGGTAGTATATGCCGATCAGTCCCGGCAGGCAGGCAGCTTCTTCGTCTCCCTGAACTCGTCTCAGCGCCACGGTCCGGAATCGATAGGAGATCTACTCAATGGAACGCAAACATACCTTCCGTTTGAAACAGAAGATGGAGAAATAACGATTGTTCGAAAGAGTGCTATCCTGATCGCATATTTGAATCACCACGAAGTGCCGGACACCACCCGATTATCGACTAAGGTCTTGGCTCAGGTAACTTTTTTTTCAGGATATCATGTGAGCGGTTACATATATAACGATTTGCCGAGCGCCTATCCTCGATTGTCGGATTACCTCAACGGGACACAGACCTTTTTTCATCTGGAAATTGACTCGAGAGATTGCCTGGTAAACTCTGAGTTTATCAAATTCGTCACACCGAGTCCAAACCAGGGCGGACCTGATTAATCCCTCTTTGCGCGACCCCTTAGTTACCTTCCCGCCCGCCCCCTCACCCCAGCCCTCTCCCGCGAGGGGAGAGGGAACCGATGCATTTTCCCGGTTTTTGAGGTAGAAACTTCGCCCGATCATTTGCTTGTTACTTGACATTTACTGTATGATCAGCGGAGTTGCTATAGCCGGAGAACTTGGGTTATCTCCCTCCGCGGTAAGCAAGTGGATATCGCCGGGCCGATCGGATGAACTGGCAGGGCAGGTTGCTGAAGCGGTTTTTGACGACACATAGGTGGAGACAAGAATCAATGCCGTCAACATGTCATGAACGTCCCCAGGGGCCAGGAGGGGAATAAAGGCGCGCAAGCGGGTGACTGACTCTTTGCACAAGGCGCTTCGGTATCGGTGGCTGATTTTCTGGATTTTGGCCACGAGCTACATCCTTGTCTATTTCCACAGGCTCTGTCCGGCAGTGGTGGCCGTGGACATGATGGAGGACCTTGAGGCCGGCGGTCCCCTCCTGGGACTTCTGGGGTCGGCCTACTTCTATCCCTATGCCGTCATGCAGCTGCCCGCCGGATTGCTTTCCGATTCGTGGGGCCCTCGACGAACCATCACGCTGTTTTTTATCGTGGCCTTCATCGGTTCGCTCATTCTGGGCTTTGCCCCGTCCGTGTTCGTGGCCATCGTGGGGAGGACCCTGGTGGGCCTGGGGGTCTCCATGTTGTTCGTGCCCACCATGAAGGTGCTGGCCGAGTGGTTTCGGGTCAAGGAATTCGCCACCATGACGGGGATCCTCATGGCTGTCGGCGGGCTCGGTTCCCTTTCGGCCGCCGCCCCGCTCGCCTTTTTGAGCACCTGGATGGGCTGGCGGTTTTCCTTTATCATGGTCGGGTGGATCACCCTGCTCCTGGCGGTCCTGGTCTGGCTTTTGGTGCGTGATCGCCCGGCCGACAAAGGGTGGCCATCTCCCGCCGATCGCGGCGGGCCGGCCGCTGTGCAGGTGGGGCTGCTGGATGGGATGAAAAAGGTCCTGACCTATCCCTGGTTTTGGCCCGTGGCGGTCTGGTTTTTCTTCGACTGTGCGGTCTTTTTCTCCTT
>CAYTTQ010000042.1:6752-24159 GCA_964440795.1 uncultured Desulfobacterales bacterium
CACACTCACGGCGGGCAGATGTGGCCTTTCAACTACCTGGTGCGCCGGGCTTATCCCCTCTTGGCGGGGCAATACGAAGTGAACGGCATGGTGGTCATTGTCTGCCGGGGTACCGGTACCTGGGGACCCAGAATGCGGTTGTGGCGGGCCGGAGAGATTTTGCGGGTGACATTGCGGACAAAGTGAAGACAAACGTCCCCAGAGGCGCGCTCATGTTCGTGCTACATAGACTGTCCCCTCAGACACCCCACCGGTTATGGGGTTATCGAACTTGATGGTGTGCGCCTCGGCGTTCGCAAAGACCTTACCCAAGCGCTTGGTGAAAACCGCTTCCGGTGTATCATTGGTCCAGAGAGCAAACACCCCGCCGGGCTTCAAATGTTGCGCCAATTCCCTCAGTCCATCCTCGGTGTAAAAACGCGTGTTCGTGGGATGCAATACATGCGTGGGGGTGTGATCTATGTCTAAAAGAATGGCATCATGTTTTTTCGCCGGACACTCCGGGTCGAAGCTTTTCGCCGTATCACGGGAGAGGGCAAAGAAGTCGGCATGCACCAGTCGGCAACGAGCATCGTCCGTCAACGTCCTTCCCAACGGAACCAGCGCGTTTTGGTGCCACTCGATCACTCCCTCCAGATATTCCACGACAACCAGCGATTTTACGCGCTCGTCCTCCAATGCCGAGACAGCTGTATACCCAAGCCCGAGCCCACCGACCACAACGTCGAGTTCGTCTTTTTGTAAGACGTCAAGCGCAAGCTTCGACAGCTGCCATTCCACCTCATGAAACAGGCTTGTCATCAGAAAGTACTCGCCCAGCTTCATTTCATAGATATCAAGATCCCCGAGTAAGTGCATTCGACGACGCCGCAACATCAGATCTCCGAGCGGGGTCTGCCGGAAATCGAGTTCCTCATAGTTCAAGCTCATGGCGCCAGCTTACAACAAAACAGCTCTCTCGGCAAATTACGCCGACGCAAGTTGGCCGGGGGGGCCGCTTTACTTGAATCCCGTTTTATGATAGCCGGCCAAACATGCTTACTTGATAAATCCCGAACAAGTCTTATACTAATACGTTTTACGGTCTTTTGAGCGCCTATCTTTCGTGGGGCGAGACCGCCGCAACTTGTTGTTATCGCAGCCCAAATCCGGAGGAAAGGAAGATTGACCATGAAAAGGACTCTGTTGTTGATATTGTTGAACATCGTGATTACCCTGTCCATCCTCTTGGCCGGGACTTATCTCGCGACCAGCGTGGTGGTTGATCCGGTCGTTCAAGGTCTCGCCGACGCCGCCAGGGGAGTGGACGCGGACGCTCGCAGCGAGATCATGCCGCATCTCACCCGGCTGGACCAGTTGCGGCGCCAGGCCATCTTCTACGTCCCGGTTGGGCTCAGCGTAGCCGCGGTGATCGCGGTAATTTTGCTTTTGCCCTTCATTCTGCGGGCCAGACGCAAACCGTTGGTGCGAGACGACGCACGGGAGGAAAAAAGGGCGGCTCCCAAAGAGCGCGACGTCCATGCGGACCGGAAAGCAGCGGAAACGGGGGCTATCCGATTGCTGTCGATTCTTCAGGACAAGGGACGATTGATCGACTTTCTGGAAGAGGACATCAAAGGATATCCGGATGCCCAAGTCGGTGCGGCCGTGCGGCAGATTCACGAACAGTGCAGGGAGGCCCTCGGGGAATATATCACTCTGGCGCCGGTGGTATCGGAACCGGAAGGCGATCCGGTGACCGTGCCGGCGGATTTTGACGCCTCAGCGTTTCGGCTTACCGGCCGTGTCAGCGGAGATCCCCCGCATCATGGCGTATTGCAGCATTGTGGATGGAAGGTCACGCAAATCGATCTACCGGCCCAACCAAAGGGACAGACACCAACAATCATCGTCCCGGCCGAAGTGGAGCTCGGCGGTGACGAACGGTAACGCAGGGCGCCCGGGACAAGATCGTTAGGAGGACAACGTTGGAATCGAGATATATCATCGGCATCGATCTAGGCACGACGAACTGCGCCGTGGCCTACGTGGACACACAGGAGGGAAAGGACGCCCCCATTCACTTTTTGCATATTCCGCAGGTCGTAGATCCTGGAAATGTAGAGGATGTCCCTTTGCTGCCGTCTTTTTCGTACCAGGTCAAGGAAAAAGAATTCCCGGAGAGGAGTTTCGATCTGCCATGGCGCCAGGCGCCAAAAGACGTCGTCGGCTCGTATGCCCGCGAACGTGGGTCCCAGGTGCCGGACCGGGTCATCGCTTCTTCAAAGTCGTGGCTCAGCTATACGGCGGCGGACCGCACGGCCCCCTTGCTCCCATGGGATGCGCCCCAGGAGGTTCCCCATATTTCGCCGCTCGACGCCTCTGCCCGTTTGCTGGAGCACATCCGTCACGCCTGGAATCATGTGGTCGCCGCGGGAAATCCAGAACTGTTTTTGGAAGCACAGGAAGTCTTGGTCACCGTCCCGGCGTCCTTCGACGCCACCGCCCGGGAGCTCACCGTGCAGGCGGCGCAACAGGCGGGGATTTCCCGGGTCACCTTGTTGGAGGAACCCCAGGCGGCTTTCTACGCGTGGATCGAAAGGCCGACCCGGCGATGGCAAGACGAGGTCCGCGTCGGCGATGTCATCCTGGTCTGCGACATCGGCGGCGGCACCACGGATTTCAGCTTGATTCTGGTATCCGAAAAGGCGGGCGAGCTGTTTCTCGAACGCATCGCCGTGGGAGACCATATCCTCCTGGGCGGCGACAACATGGATCTCACCCTTGCCTATGCCATCCGGCACCGGTTGTCGGCCGAAGGGACCAAGCTCGACAGCTGGCAAATGCGAGGACTTCTTCATTCGGCGCGTCAGGCCAAGGAGGCGCTCTTTGCAGACCGGGAGCGGGCGTCGCACCCGGTGACGATCCTGGGAAAAGGCCGAAGCCTGGTGGGCGGCACGATTACCACCGAACTGACGCAAGACGAGTTGGGGCGGGTCATCCTCGACGGCTTTTTTCCGAAATGCGCCCCGTCCGACCGCCCGACCGAAAAACGTCAGGCCGGTTTGAAAGAACTCGGCCTTCCCTACGCGTCCGACCCGGCGGTGACCCGCCATCTGGCCTGGTTTTTGTCCAGGCACCAGGGCGATAGCGCGCTTCAGGGAAAGCCGGTCCAACCCACAGCGATCCTGTTCAACGGGGGTGTCATGAAAGCCGGGGCGTTACAGCGCCGAGTCGTGGATATCATCAAAGGCTGGGTGCCCGATGAAGACGGATTGAAGGTGCTTTCCTCTCGTTCTCTCGATCTGGCCGTGGCTTACGGGAGCGTCTACTACGGTCTGGCGCGGCGCGGTCAGGGGATTCGCATCCGCAGCGGCACCGAACGATCCTACTATATCGGGATCGAGTCGGCGATGCCGGCCGTGCCGGGTATGGCGCCGCCGGTGAAGGCGCTATGTGTCGTGCCCTTCGGAATGGAAGAAGGATCGGAGGCCGAATTGGCGGGACGACAGTTCGGACTGATGGTGGGGGAACCGGTGTCGTTTCGTTTTTTCGGTGCCACCACCCGACACGAGGACCAGATCGGAGACGTGATAGAAGAGTGGGAGGAGGCGGGGCTGGCGGAATTGCCGCCCGTTGAAACCCAATTGCCTGCCGACGAGGCCGGAGAAGGGGTGGCGGAAGGCGTTCCCGTACGGGTGACATTGCACATCAACGTCACCGAAATCGGGACATTGGCGCTTTGGTTTGTTTCCGACGCCAAGCGGTGGAAGTTGGAATTCAACGTCCGCAATCCGTAACCATATATGAAAAACCAACATCCTCACAAGCAGGCGAGATCCCGATATGTCATCGGCATCGATTTGGGTACAACCAATTCGGCGGTGAGCTTTATCGACACGCGGAAAGACCCGTTCGGCGGGTTTGAGGCCGTGACCCTCTTTCGCATCCCGCAGGTGGTTTCAGAAGGGCACGTGGCAAAACGAAACGGATTGCCTTCCTTCCTCTACATATCGGCAGGGCACGACCTGCCCGCGGGAAGCCTGGACCTTCCCTGGGAGTCGGACCCGAACGCAGTGGTCGGTGAATTCGCCCGCCTGCAGGGATCGCGGGTCCCGGGACGGCTCGTTTCATCCGCCAAATCATGGCTTTGCCACCCTGGGGTCGACCGCAAGGCGCCGATTCTGCCATGGGGAGACGTGGGGGACGTGAAAAAACGATCTCCCGTGGACGTAGCGGCGGCTTACTTGATGCACATGCGGGACGCCTGGAATGATGCCGTGGCGCACCATGACCCATCTCAGGTCATGGAAAACCAGGACGTGGTTCTTACCGTCCCGGCTTCTTTTGACGAGGTCGCCCGAGAACTCACCGTGGCGGCCGCCAAGAAGGCCGGTCTTCACAAGGCAACGCTTTTGGAAGAACCGCAGGCCGCGTTTTACGCATGGCTGGCCCGGCGAGAATCGGACTGGGACAGGACGGTTGAACCCGGAGAGACAGTACTGATTTGCGATATCGGCGGCGGTACCACGGATTTTGCATGCATCCGGATCAATGAGGGCGATTCCGGACCGGTTCCGGAACGGATCGCGGTGGGGGATCATCTTTTGCTCGGCGGCGACAATATGGATCTGGCGCTGGCCCGACTTGCGGAGCAGCGCATGATGGGAAACGCCGGGAGACGTCTCGATTCCCAACGATGGCACATCCTGACGGCTCTTTGCCGAAACGCCAAAGAGGACCTCTTCGGCGCAAAACGGGACCGGGCGACCGTCAGTGTGCCCGGACGCGGCAGAGGGGTGGTGGCCGGAACCCTGTCCGCCGAATTGACCAAAGACGAAGTCGTCGACACGATTCTCAATGGTTTTTTTCCGAATACCGCCATCGATGAACGCCCTGCAAAGACCGCCGGCCTCGGCATCCAGGAGTGGGGACTCCCGTTTGTGGAAGATCCGGTCATTCCCCGTCATTTAGCGGCCTTTTTAAGAAAACATCTGGGCAAACGGGAAGACACGTCGCTTCGGCCGGATGCGGTCTTTTATAACGGGGGTGTGTTTGCCTCGCCCGTCCTCACCGAGCGCATGACGGAGATTCTGTCCGACTGGTTTTCATCCGATACCAGACGCTGGCGCCCCAAAGTATTGGCAAACGATGATCCCGGGTTGGCGGTATGTCAGGGCGCTGCGTATTACGGGATGGTGCGCCGGGGGCGGGGTATCCGTATCGTCGGGGGGAGCCCCCGTTCCTATTATATCGGTGTTGGTGCTAAGGATGAGACCGAAGCCGGCGCCGTTCAGGTGGTGTGTGTCGTGCCCCGGGGCATGGAAGAAGGTGAAACGGTGGATATCGATTCACCTGTTTTCAAGGTGGTGGCCAATCAGCCCGTGTCGTTTTCTTTGTATAGTTCCAATGAACGAACCGATGATCGGCTCGGCCAGGTTCTCACGTTGAACGAGGAGAGGCTGACCCCGCTGCCGCCGCTGCGGACCATACTCCAGTACGGAAAGAAAAAGATCGTCCGAAAGATTCCCGTGTCCCTTTGTTCGCATCTCACGGAAATCGGGACGATAGAACTGAGTTGTCATTCCAAAAAGACGGATCACCGGTGGCGGCTGCACTTCGACATCCGACCTGCGCTGGCGGGAGACACCACGGAACGGGCGAAGAAAGAAAAATCTCAAAGGGCGCTTTCCGACGATGTCCTGGCCCGGGGAGTCGACACGATCGCCGCGGCGTTCGCTACGGACAAACCGGTGGGCCACGGCGACGAGGTGACGCCGGCCAACGTCGTCAAGGCGTTGGGCCGGATTACCGGGATGCGAAAAGAAAGGTGGCCGATGCCGGTGTTGCGGCATTTCGCGGAAGCGCTGTTGAAACACCCGGAGCACCGGACCAAATCGCCGCGGCACGAGGAACGGTGGCTCAACCTGGCCGGGTTTTGTCTTCGTCCCGGATACGGCCATGGGGGGGACGAATTTCGGATCCGTGAGATTTTTAAAATGTATCAAGGCGGTATCGTCCACAGGCGCGACGTCCAATGCCAAGTGGAGTGGTGGATTCTGTGGAGACGGGTGGCCGGCGGACTTTACAAAAAGCAGCAGGAGGCCGTCTATCGGGATGCGGCGGCGTTGATTTTGTCGGGTAAAAAGAAAGGCAAGAAGCCGCGGCGGGTCACCCCCCGGGAAAGAACGGAGATCTGGCGTGCCATCGCCAATCTCGAGCGGCTCTCGGTGGCTGTCAAGAAGGAAATCAGCGGGCATTTGCTGCAACCGCTGGGAACGGCGAAAGGCGAGGGAATGAACATGTGGGTGTTGTCGCGCGTCGGGGCCAGAGTACCTTTGTATGGGCCTCTGGAATCGGTCGTGCCCGGAAAGATTGTCACGCGGTGGCTGGAACGCATCCTGGAAACGGATTGGAAGAAGCCGGAGCATACCGGCGCCTGTGCGGTTCAGATGGCGTCTTTCACTGGCGATCGGGAAAGAGATGTGGACCCGGAGGTCAGAGATCGGCTGCGGGATCGGCTCGAGCGATATGAGCCGGACGAACGATTGATTCAAAGACTGTATGAGCCCCTGGCCCTGAGCGACGCCGAACATGATTGGATCTTCGGCGAAGAACTCCCCGAGGGGCTGCATCTGGCCGAGTAATCGTTAGTTTGCCGAGCTCCTATTTTGAAAGAAAGAGACCGTGAAAGAGACAGAATTCTGGAAGAAAGTGGATTCAGGGTTTTGCGATTTTGGAATAACGATGTCTTGAATAATACGGACGGAGTTTTACAGGTTGTTCGGAAAATGTGTTTGAGATGAATAGTATTCACCCTCCCCCGACCCCTCCCGTTAAGGGAGGGGAGGTCGGTATGGGAGGCAAGATAAGTGAGACCGGGTTGCCCATTAACGGATAGGTGAAGGTAGGACCCCAGAGCCGGGACAATTCAAATCGATATGACATCGGAACGAATCCCATCGAATAAGAACAAGCCGGGAGAGATTATCAGCGAGGCCCGGCGCAATCGCCGGAATCGAGAACAGGGGTACCGAGACCGGGCACTCAAGTTGTTTCCGTGGATTTGTGCCCGGTGCGGCCGGGAATTCAGCGGCAGGAAGGTTCGCGAGCTTACGGTCCATCACAAGGATCACAACCATGACAACAATCCCCTGGACGGCAGCAACTGGGAACTGTTGTGCCTCTATTGTCACGAAAACGAACACAGTCGGCACGAGGTTGCCGAAGCCTACGGTTCCGCTGGAGAAACTGAGCGGAAGGAGGCACCGACCTCAACATACCAGCCCTTTGCCGGTCTCGATGCCCTGCTGAAAAAGAAAGACGATTAAACAAAAACAGAAGGAATTACCCTGGATTGATGTCTTGGGCGTTTAGGGTCCAACCGGCTCTTGGCGCTTTGCTGTTGCCGAGGCCACTGTTTTGCGAGCAGACACTCACTCGCCGATGATCGCCAGGTAGGATTCTTGGATGACGGGGGTTGTTGAATAGTTGTGTTGTACGGCCCCTTTCACCGCAAATCGTCGTGACTGCCCTGACGGTGCGGTTGAATCCGTTTCTTCGATGCCGACGCCGTCTCCGGTCACCGGCCTGTGAGCGTCAGGGGATATTGCCGAATCCTTTTCCCGAGTGTACCCATAGTAACCTACCGTCACCAAGATCACCAAGACATAGGCCAACCTGGTCCATAGAACAGATTTCTTTTTCAAATTCATATGGCCCCGCAGGCACGAAGAATCAGGAAAACGATCAATGCCCCCAGGCCGGGGAACCATGGGACGAATTTCCCGAAATGCGCGTTGTCGTCTTCCTGCTCGCCTTGCCGCTTTTCCGTCTTCGGTACATCCCTATCGTCCACCGCCACCTCAAATCATGCACTCGTGTTAACCCATATTTCTATACTATAGTACCTCTGTTCCCGTTGTAAAGCGGACTGCCCGAATTAGGGGGTGGCAGGGTTGCCGGTCAAGGGGTCGGTCAGTCCGGGGCCACAAAATGCTATGTGCCTAAAAAAGCATATAGTCTCGGTCTTGTCACCATATCCGTGCCGTTATATGTAGACGAAAAGGCAGTGGGCAAACAGATTCGGGCTCAATTTCAAGTGCTTTACGTGAGATGGGTGTACCGATGGATTGTTGAAACTTTGTAACATGCGGTTCCCGCGGATAGGAGGAAATCATGTCCAAGATATTGAGGATCGACGCGAAGAAAAAGACGTATGCTTTCGAGGAGGTCGACGCCGACCTGGCGGCCCTCGGGGGCAGGGGACTGACGTCGAAAATGGTCTTAAAGGAAGTTCCTCCCACCTGTCACCCGCTGAGCAAGGAGAACAAGTTGGTGGTGGCGCCCGGTCTTCTGACCGGAACGGTGGCCGCCAATTCCGGCCGGATATCCGTGGGGGCCAAGTCCCCTCTCACCGGGGGTATCAAGGAGAGCAATTCCGGGGGCCTTCTGTCTCAGAAGCTGGCCAAGATAGGAATCAAGGCCGTTGTCCTCGAAGACAAGCCGGACAACGGGGGCTTTTCCGTGGTGGTGATCAAAAACGAGAGTGTGGAAATTCTGCCGGCCGACGAATATATGGGGCTTGGCAACAAAGAAGTCATCAACCGGCTGTGGGACAAATACGGCAAGCGCGTGGGCGTGATGAGCATCGGTCCCGCCGGGGAGCAGCGTCTAACCGCCGCGTGTATCAACTTCGCCGATCCCGGCGGCAGACCGGGCCGAGCCGCAGGGCGCGGTGGACTGGGTGCCGTGATGGGTTCCAAAGGTATCAAGGCCATCGTTGTTGACGACACCGGTGCGGGCAAGGTCGCCGTAGCCGATCCCGAGGCGTTCAAGGCCGCCAATAAACGGTGGGTGGAAATGCTCAGAAGCCATCCGGTGACCAGCCAGGGCCTTCCCGCCTATGGTACGGCGATATTGGTCAACATCATCAATGAGGCCGGAGGGTTTCCGACTAAGAACTTCCGTTCCGGCCGGTTTGAATTCGCCCAAGATATCAGCGGCGAGCACATGTCCGAGGTGATCGAGGCACGGGGCGGCAAGACCAAAGAGGGGTGCCACCCCGGCTGTGTGATCCAGTGCTCCAACGTTTATCATGACAAAAACGGCGAGGTGCTGACCTCCGGTTTTGAGTACGAAACCATCTGGGCCCTCGGTGCCAATACGACCATCAAGGACCTGGACGACGTGGCCAGACTCGATGCCCTCTGCGATGATATCGGCCTGGATACGATCGAGACGGGGGTTACCTTGGGCGTTGCCATGGAAGGAGGACTCATCGACTGGGGAGACGGCAAGGCGACCATCGATTTACTCAAGAAGGTGGCAACCGGAGATCCCGTGGGCAAGATCATCGGCAACGGTTCCGTCTTCACCGGTCAAGCTCTCGGGGTTGACCGGATTCCCGCAGTGAAGCGACAGGGGCTGCCGGCCTATGACCCCCGGGCCGTCAAGGGGCAGGGGGTGACCTATTGTACCAGCGCCATGGGGGCTGATCATACGGCGGGATATGCCGTGGCACCCAACATCCTGAAAGTGGGCGGAGATGTGGATCCCCTGAACAAGGCAGGTAACGTGGATGTGTCCAAGAACCTCCAAATCGCCACGGCGGCGGTCGACTCGACGGGGCTTTGTCTATTCGTGGCTTTTGCCGTTCTAGATGCCGAAGATGGCGTACAGACTATCGTCGATTTGTTGAACGCCCAATACGGCCTGAGTCTCACACCCGACGATGTGGTGAGTCTCGGTATTTCTATCCTAAATGACGAAAACACGTTCAACGAAAGGGCGGGATTTACCAAGGCCCAGGATCGATTGCCGGACTTTTTCAAGGAGCCACTACCTCCCCATGATGTGACTTGGGATTTTACGGAAGCGGAGTTGCAGCAGGCAAAGCAGTATGGCTAATGCCCGCCACGGGGAAGTGGCGGAAAACCTCAACGACCACATGCTGACCGGGTATACCGACAACCGGACGCGCAACAGGACCTGACAGTGGTTACCGTCTTGTTCAACGCCTTTTCGTTTCTCCAAAAGAGGCTCAAGAAACAGAATCGCCCCTACGCCGATGTCCCGGTCAAGCTGGCCGATGAGAGCACGGTGGCCGACTTGGTGGTGGCCGTCGGCCTGCAAATTGCCGATGTGGAGGCCGTCTTGGTCAACGGTTCGGTTCAACCCTTCGACACGACATTAAACGACGGGGACCGGGTGGCATTGATCCCGCCGGGAACGCCCGGCCCCTATCGGGTACTCCTGGGCATGGTGGGCGGAGAAAAGGGGCGATGATACCGTATCTGCTGCATCCGCGACTGCTGTCACGTCGGGGTCGTTTCAGGCGGTTCCTATGACCGTTCAGATTGCCGTCAAGCTGTTTGCCTCGTTACAACGCTTTACGCCGGCCGATCCGGATCGGTTTCCTATTGCCGCCGGCCGGACGGTCGCCGAGCTGCTCGAGAAGCTGGCCGTGCCCCCACAGGAGGTCAAACTCGTCTTCGTCAACGGCGTCAAGCAGGACTTGAACACGCCGTTGAAAGGGGGCGACAGGGTAGGTATCTTTCCGGCCGTGGGAGGGGGATAGCCCGATGCCCGGCCCGCTTCTCACCGATATCGTCGGTCTGGCCGAAGCCCCGAGCGGTTCCCAGGGGCAGCCTTTCAGGACGCTTTCCGTAAATCACGTCCAGGTCCTGGCCGAGCGGCATGGCATTGCCGGTCGAGACGTGGAGATCGCTGCCCTCGAGTCGGAAATCCTCCCCCAGCGGTACAGCCGCAATCTGAAAACCGTTTCCCTGGGTCAACAAGCGCGATTGCTCCGATCGTCCGCCCTCGTTGTGGGGTTGGGCGGATTGGGAGGCATGGTGGTCGAGCTTTTGGCCCGTATGGGTGTGGGCGCTCTTCACGTCATCGACGGTGACCGCTTTGAGGAGAGCAACCTGAATCGACAGGTCTTGTGCACCGGACAGACCTTGGGGGAGACCAAGGTTTCGGCGGCGGTGGACCGGATCCAAAGCATCAACCCCTCGATTGCCGTGTTTTCCTATGACGGTTTTTTGACGGAGAAAACGGGTCCCGCCATCATTGAACGTGCCGATCTGGTGGTCGATTGCCTTGGCGGCGTGAAGGAGCGGTTGATGCTGGAAAAGGTCACAAAAGAGGTGGGCCGTCCGTTGATCTCCGCCGCCGTAGCTGGACTGTCCGGCCATGTGATGACCGTATTTCCCGAAGATCGGGGGTTGGAATTGATATACGGCGACCCCCGAGACCTCTCCACCGCCGGGGCGGAAGCCGTCCTCGGCTGCCCCCCCCAAGGGGTCACGCTGCTGGCCGCCTGTCAGTGTTCCGAGGTGGCCCACGTGCTGCTCAAGCAAAAGAGAGTACTCCGCAACCGAATGCTCGCCATAGACCTTGACGACTTCACCTTCGAAATCGTAGTCTTTCCGTAGCAATTTTCCATTATCGATTTAGTCACGGAAAGGGGAATGGACCATGGATCACGGTAGCATGCAGACGATCGTCCTGGCCGTCGTTATCGGCATCGCCTGCTATGCCCTCTCGCGACGGTTGCGTATTCCCGCCATCCTTTTTTACCTTGTGGCCGGCATGGTCATGGGGCCCATGGGTCTTGACCTCCTACATGTGCATGACCTCGGTCACGGACTGTTTGTACTGGTAGAAATCGGTGTGGCCATCATCCTCTTGGAGGGAGGGATGTCCCTGAGCCCCCGGGGGTTCATGAAGGCACCGTCGGCCATCGGCCGACTTCTTCTGCTGACCATCCCGTTGACCGCGCTGGGCGGCACGCTGCTCAGCCGATATGTGCTGGACCTGTCCTGGGATCTCGCGGTGGTCTTCGGCACCCTGATCGTGGTAACGGGGCCCACGGTCATCGGACCCCTTTTGAAAAGCATCAACCTCACTCAGCGGCTGGAAGTTTTGCTTCATTGGGAATCGATCTGGGGGGACGTTGCCGGCGTGGTCTTGAGCGCCCTGGCCCTGAAATTTGTGACTGTTTCGGGATTGCCCGAAGTATCCCTGGTGGTTCAATCGTTCCTGCTGTCTCTGGTCACCGGTATCGGGGTCGGATTGGGCGGCGGGGTCGTCCTGAACGGCCTGGTGTTTCCGTGGTTGAAAAAGATCCAGGAGCGGCAACTGATGGGCATCATGACCCTGGCCGGCGCCCTGGCCGTTTTTTACGGGTCTCAGCTCTTGGTACCCTCTTCCGGCCCCCTGGCAGTGGCCGTCGCGGGGTTTTATCTCTCCCACAGGCGGGATCCCTTCTTACACGCGATTCGCCATTTTAAGGACCAGCTGTCCATCATCTTTATCAGCACTCTGTTCGTTCTATTGTCCGGGTTCATCAATCCGTTGGAGGTCAAAGCGCAATGGCCGGCCATATTGATCGTGGCCCTGGGACTGGGTGCCGTCGTCAGACCATTGGCTGTTTCCCTTGCCTTGACCGGATCCGTCCTGTCCTGGAAGGAGCGCACGTTTATCAGCGCCATAGGGCCCCGGGGCATATTGGCCCTGGCCGCTGCTTTTTACGCCTCGCTGGCGGTCCCGGGACGTGAGCAGGAGATGACCGTGCTGCTCATTACCACCTTCTGCATTATCTTGCTTTCCGGTGCCTTTACCACGGTGATGGGCCGACCACTGGCCAAACTATTCGGGGTTTTGCAGCCGGCGGACAAAAGCGGCATCCTCATGGTGGGGGCCAACACGTTCAGCTTGCAGCTGGCCGATTATGTGGGGAGGTATGTTCCCCTGGCCTTCGCGGACACCAGCGACCAGCGGTGCCGACTGTTCCAGGGTAAAGATCTGACCAGTCTATGCGTGGATGTCTTGGACGACAGCGTCTATGAAGATGCCCGGGAGGAGGGGTTCGACAGGCTGATTGCCCTGACCCCGGACAACTCGCTCAACCACCTTATCTGCGAGCGGGCGGGACTCTATTTCGGAGAAGACAACGTGTATGTCGTCCATGGTCGCCGAGGAGAAGCGGAAATCGAAACCGTCTCCGCTGCCGAGGTCAACTACGCCTTTACCGAGGCCTTCTGTTTGACTGAGGCCATTCAGGCCCTGGACAAAGGGTCGGCCCACTTTGAAGAGCGCAACCTCGACGGTCTCCCGCCAAAAGCCGCGATTTCTCTGTTCAGGGTGTCAAAATCGGGGGGACTCCTGCCGGTTGCCGGTCGTGAGACGAGCGGAGGAACCCATTTGTGTCTGGTATTCGATATTTCCACCTGAGATTTAGGTAGGTTGTGCGCGGTGGGAACATCACGTATAGGTTGCATGAAGGGAGTCTTCGACAGGACGATCAAGGGGATCGTCTAATAATGGAAAGGGGGTAGAAATACCGTGGGATGGTTTGGAAAACTGATGTTCGGCTCCATGGGGTTCGTGGTCGGGGGGCCCATCGGGGCCATTGCCGGTGCCGCCCTGGGACATCATCTGGTTGACAGGGCTGATCAAGGCTACGGCTGGGAAACGGATCGGCTGGAATATGCCGAGCAAACGCAAGCCGCCTATTTTGTGAGCATGTTTTCCGTCCTGGGTAAAATGGCCAAGGCCGACGGGATCGTGGACCCAAAGGAGATTGCCGTTGTTGATCAATTCATCAAGGGGTTGAACGTTGGTGAACGAGAGAAGACGTTTGCCAGGCAGGTTTTTAACCAGGCCAAAGACTCGTCTTATTCGCTGGAAGATTTCGCCCGCCAGTTTTATCAGGTCAGCCGAGGGCAGCCTGCCGTGCTCCTTTCCTATTTGGACCTGCTTTTTCAAATCGCCGCCGCCGACGGCAGATTGCATCCGGCCGAGGAGTCGGCGCTAAAGCGGGTCAAGGCGATATTTCAAATCGCAGATGAACAGTTCAACAATGTCAAAGCCGTCTACTTTAAGGATGTGGACAAGTTTTACAAAGTACTCAATGTGACACCTGACAGCTCGGAACAAGAGATCAAGGCCAACTATAAGAAGCTGGTGAAAGAATTTCATCCCGACACGATCGTTTCCAAAGGGCTTCCCGAGGAATTCACCGAATTCGCCACGAAACGGTTCCGGGAAATTCAGGAGGCCTACGAGGCGGTTCGGAAAGAGCGGGGGTTCAGGTGATAGGGTGGAGGTTCATTCATGAAGACAGTAAGTTTAGAGAATGTAGAAAAGACACCGATGACCATGGAGGGAGCGAAAGACGTTTGGCGACAGCTCCCGATTTCCGCTCGGGACGGCTCTCCGAATTTTTCTTTTCGCGTTTTTACCGTCGAGCCCGGCGGTCACACCCCCTTTCACGCCCACCCGTTTGAACATCTAAACTATGTCATAGCGGGCAGTGCCTCCCTGGTGGATGAAAGGGGTGATGAAAGGCACATGGAAAAAGGCGATTTTGCGCTGGTTCTTCCAAACGAAAAACATCAGTACAAGAACACGTCGGCTGCCGAGCCGTTTGTGATGATCTGCGCCGTGCCCAAAGAATATGAATAATTCGGTGAGCGGTTGAACTCATTGTCATGGGCTCACACGAAAAGGAAAAGGAAGATCGATGGTATGTGGGGAGTGCGGTTGAACAGGTCAGTTCCAGGTCCATCTGTCCGGTCGTTGTCGTTACAAAACCGACGGCAGCAGCCCACGGACTTTAATCGGTGCCATCTTGTGATTTGGATGACCGCGGAAAGATCAAATCGGGGAATCGTCGGGATGTCTACGAGATTGCCGTTTCTTGACGCTCAGGTTCGCTGAGCAATGTTTGCAAAAACGGTCAAAGGGCGCCAGAGGATGGAGGACCAATGAAAGATGAGCAAGACATCATGACGATGGATCAGACGGCTCGCATTGCCGAGGCTCTGTCGCGGGCCGAACGGGTGGTGGCCTTGACCGGTGCGGGGATTTCGGCGGAAAGCGGTATCTCTACGTTCCGCGGGCAAGGCAAGGTGGACACCGGCTATGATCCGGACAAGTTCGCCACCCTCGAACACTTCCACAAGGATCCTTCCTATTACTGGTCCTTTTTCAAGACGTATCGATATCCCATTACCTGCAAAGCGAAACCGAACCCCGGCCATTTGGCCCTGGCCGAGCTGGAAAAGCGGGGAAAGCTTCGGTGTGTGATTACCCAAAACGTCGACAATCTGCACCAGGCCGGGGGGTCAAGTCATGTTGTGGAACTCCACGGAAACGCCCTCCGAGGGGAATGTTGTGATTGCGGAAAAGGATTTGCCGCGGCCTGGATCTACGAAACCCTGTCGGAAAGGGCGGTTCCGGTGTGCCCGTGCGGCGGGGTCATCAGACCTTGTGTGATCTTTTTCAATGAGGCGCTTCCCCGGGATGCCATGGAGACCGGATTCGATGAGTCGGCACGATGTGATTTCATGATGGTCGTGGGAACCTCTCTAATCGTGTACCCGGCAGCCCATATGCCGGTGATCGCCAAACAAAACGGCGCCAAACTGCTGATCATCAATCGAGATCCCACTCCCTTGGATATGAAAGCCGATTTTGTCCTCCATGAGAATTCCGGAGAGTGTCTTCCCCGCATACTGTCCGGCATGGCGGTGTGACCAATTAAACGAAGATCCATGCGTTATTGTCGATAATTAGAAGCGGCGGGACAGCGGGGTTTTCGCCGCGCAGAATTTACAGGGCACGATTTCGCGCTTCTTGCTTACGGGGGCCACCTGGTCCCTCTGGCATACCGGGCACTTCCACTTCATGTCCAAGAGGGCGATTACTATGCTTTTCGGACTGGCAAACCCTTAATACGGGCCTTGCGACTCGTTGCCGGCGGGCATGCGAATGCCTCGCCGTTCGAGCAGGCTGCCCTCGGCGACATACAATCGAACCAGTGCCACACGGTAGTTTATGACCGCCTGCACCTCGACGATACTGCCGGCCAGCAGATCGCGTTGGGCTTGGGCCACCAAGAGGGCCGTACCGGCGCCCACATCGAATCGCTTGTTTTCCGCGGCCAGAGTTTCTTCTTCAAAGACGCGTGTGGCCTTGGAGGCGGCAATCTGTTTCCGGGCCCGCTCCACCTCGTTAACGGCCAGGCGAACGTCAAGACG
Organism: uncultured Desulfobacterales bacterium; assembly: GCA_964440795.1. Classification (GTDB taxonomy): domain Bacteria; phylum Desulfobacterota; class Desulfobacteria; order Desulfobacterales. The sequence goes on from CAYTTQ010000042.1 coordinate 22,784, forward strand.
AACGATCTGCTCAAGGTTGGTGATGGCTGCATCACTACGTGCATCGATGAGGGCTTGTTTGCGCCGGGCGACCTCGGCCCGTGCCGGGGCGACCTCGACCTGGGGAAGAACCCCTACCTCGATTCGCTGTTCGATGACATCAAGTTGTTGCTCCGCCAGGGCCAAGGATCGCTCAAAGATGGTGATCTCTTGTTTGGCCAGGACGTAATTCCAATAGGCGATCTCGGTTTCCGCCAACACGGCCTCCGTAAACCCTCTCAGTTCGTAGAGGCTGGCCAGCGTTTCAAGTTCCGCCTGTCTCACGCTGGCCAGATTTGCTGCAGGCCCAAACCCACGGAGTAGGGCCTGCGTGACACTGAGACCCAGCCGAGCCGTTTGTTGCTCCGGGGCACGATCGGATGTCGTACGATCCTGTTCCACCGTTGCTTCCACCGTGGCCCCGCAAGGCAATGCCTGCCGGACACCGGCCGTGGTGTTTCGAGCGGTTCCCTGAACGCTGAACTGTGTGCCGGTGGATCGAGCGGTTTGCACCGCACGCTCTTCGTTATACTCGAATTCCGTCTCCTATGCCGAAAGCCAAGGGGAGCAAGGCCAGTATGGTGGTAGCCGTGGTCATCAGGATCGGTCGCAACCGGCGACGACCGGCTTCCACCACCGCCCCGTGAACCCCCATTTCGTGCCGTCGTCCAGCAAGTGCTGACCCAGGGTGACCACGCGGCCGACCAGGCCTTCTGCATTGCACGACGGTCTTGACATCACACCGTGGCTGACTAGACTTGATCCCAAAACCATAAAAGATATGGCAGGATGCCTACATGACGCCTTGTCGGAGCATCGTTTGGAGATCCCGCCACCGGGGCATCTGCGGCATCCTCGACTTTTGCAACACTGGGGTACAGGCAGCCCAAGATGTTCTTTTCCTCGTGTCGAAAAGGAGACTTCGTATGAATCGTATTACCACCGTCGCGCTTATCGTCGCCCTTTCCTTTCTCGGATGTGCAACCACCCCGGAACTTACCGCCACCCAGGAAGCCTACCTGGCCGAGGCCATGGCGACCCCTTTGAACTTTACCCTGCCGGCAGATCAAGCGGAAAAGGCCTGGTCCCGGGGCAGGTCTTTTGTCGAGCGCTTCGGCGCCATGAGACTTCAAAACCTTACGCCTCATGTTATCCGGACGTACGACCCCGCCGGTCCGATGGCCTCTTTTGGGTATTATTTGCGGAAAATTCCCAAGGGTGACCGAACCGAGTTCACTGTGGAGTGTATCTGCCAGAATATGTCCGTTTCCGACGCGTCGCTCCAAAACGCCCACCTTCTGGCCTACTATATGAAAACCGGCAATCTGGACCCGGCCCTCGTCAACCGTTGATCGGGT
>CAYTTQ010000043.1:0-23956 GCA_964440795.1 uncultured Desulfobacterales bacterium
CCATGAGTAAGTCATGAGCTTGACGAATGACGCATCGAATGGTGGAGGCGGCGGGAGTCGAACCCGCGTCCGACAATATTCCACAAAGGCATCTACATACTTAGCCTGAATTTTAGTTTGGCTTTTTTTGGCCCCTTCAGGCAGGGTCCTCGAAAAGCGGTCTTGTTAAAGGTTTCACCCGCGGCGTAACAAGCAACCGCCTTGGGCTATCCTGCTAGTCGACGCCCAGACCCGGGTTCGCAGGAAAACCCGGAAGGACGCTAGCTGGTATTAAGCAGCTAGAGCGTAATTATAATCGTCTGCGATTATTTTAGGTTCCGCCGTTTTTACGAGCTGGCAGAAGCTCGGTATGCAGCCTATGCTTCCATATTCCCGTCGAAGCCGTTTCGCCCCCTCGTGGAAATGATCAATTGGCGTGGAAAAAGGTCTTTACTCGATCGCAAAACGATTATCATACTCTTAATAATATATGTCTATTCAACAGATTGTCAAGCCTTGACGGTCTGACGCTTTTCCCGCTGAAGTTCCCGTTTTTCTTCCCGTTCTCGAATCGCCTGCCGTTTGTCGTATTTCCGCTTACCCTTGGCAAGCGCCAGTGACACCTTGGCCTTTCCCTTCTTGAAGTAGACTTCCAGGGGAATCAGTGATTGACCCTTTCCTTCCACTTTACCGATCAACCGCTTGATCTCCCCTTTGTGCAACAGGAGCTTTCGGGGCCGCCGGGGTTCATGATTGCCATGATGAGCGAACGGATACGCCCCGATATGCATATTGTGCAAAAACACTTCCCCATTGGTAATTTTGGCGTAACTGTCCTTCAGGTTCGCCCGGCCCAGCCTCAGGGATTTGACTTCGGTCCCTTGTAAGACCATCCCGGCCTCATAGGTGTCCAGAACGAAATAATCGTGCCGGGCCTTACGGTTCTGGCATACGATCTTTGCGATGATTTCCTCCTGAGAAATGCAATATGGGGGCGTTTCCGGGCCCGTATTACCGGATACACCGACACGTTTTCCGTTGATCTCTTAGGTGTACCCCCGGTCTGGATCGGTCTAGATCGGTTTAGATCGGTTCAGACCGGAGACATCGAACCGCCGCTAGGACCCGTTGGCCTGAAAAAAAGCGGCAGTCCGAAGGGCATCGCCGCAGACTTCCTTGATCAGGTCTTGGACCTTTGATGCCGTTGCCTCTCGAAGGGCTTTCTGTGCCAGGGCCTTGGCATCTTGGTAAGAGAGGCTGCGAATGGTCTCCTTGATGGCGGGGATGGATACCGGATTCATGCTGATACTGTCCACTCCCAAACCGAGCAAAACTGGAAGACTCATGACGTCACCCCCCATTTCACCGCACAAGGCAACGGGAATCCCCGCCTGCTTACCAGCGTCGACTACCTGTCGGATCATTCTCAAAACCGTGGGATGAAGGGGTTGATACAGCTTGGCCACATGCTTGTTAATCCGATCAATGGCAAAAGAATACTGGATCAAATCGTTGGTACCCAGGCTGAAAAAATCGACTTCCTTGGCGAAGGTATCGGCCATAATGACTGCAGACGGCACTTCCACCATGGCACCCACCGGAATATCCCGTTTAAACGAAAGCCCCTCTTTTTCCAGAGACTCTGCGGCTTCATCCAACATCTGTTTGGCCTGGACGATCTCTTCCACCTGAGCGACCATGGGAAACATGATCCGCACATTACCAAATGGGGCCGCACGTAAGATAGCCCGAAGCTGTACCTTGAAAATTTCAGGACTTTGCAGGCAAAACCGGATGGCCCTCACTCCCAAGGCCGGATTAATCTCATCGGGCCATTGGATGCTACTGGCAAATTTATCACCGCCGATGTCCAGGGTGCGGATCGTTACTTCCCGTTCCCCCATCAGTTCGACCAACTCCTTGTAGTTTTCAAACAAAGCGGTCTCGGTGGGCAGTTTCGACTCATTCAAGTACAAAAACTCCGTGCGGTACAATCCGATACCGTCCGCACCGTGGTCGATTACGGAAACAACCTCTTCGAGTACCGTAATATTGGCGTTTACCGATACCCGATGGCCGTCCGTGGTTTCCGCCGGAAGGTGGCTCGTCCGAGTGATCTGGGCTTGGAAGGCTTCCAGCTGGACCTTGCGTTCATGATAGTCCGTCAGCGTTTCCTCATCCGGATCCACGATCACCACACCGGCACTGCCGTCAACGATGATGAGATCTTCCGTTTTGATCTGGTCCGTAGCCTTTTCCACACCCAATATGGCCGGGATCTCCAAGGATCGGGCAATGATCCCGGTATGAGACGTAGGGCTGCCCGTTTCGGTAATAAACGCCTTGACGCGCTCCAACTGGATCTGAGTGGTTTCCACCGGAGACATATCGTGGGCAACGATAATCACCCGCTTGTCGATGTCCGACATTCGGCCGTGGGCCGTGCCCAACAGATTCTTAAAGATGAGGTTCGCCACGTGAATGATGTCCGTCTTGCGCTCCTGAAAATAGGGATCGGGCATCTTTCTGAAATTGGAAATTACCTTGTCTGTGGTAATCTTCAACGCCTGCTCGGCATTGATACGCCGTTGGCGAATCTGGTCTATGGCACCCTCGTACAGGGTTCTGTCCCGGAGGATCATCATGTGGGCATCCAGGATGTATGTCTGATCCTTATACTCTTCCGGAATCTCATGGATGACCTTGCGGAGGTGTTCCTGGGCCTTCTGGACAGCCGTTTTGAAACGGGTGACCTCACTATCGACTTCTTCGGGGCGAAGGACCCGTTTTTGAATGACCTGATCTTCTTCCTTCTCCAGCACGTAGGCCTTGCCGATGGCAATGCCTACGGAAGCCCCGATTCCCCTCAAGGTCACGCTCTTACCTTTGCTGTCTAGTGTCACGAAGACTCCCCAAAACCGTTTTCTACAGCTTCCGCAATGCGCTCCAGGACATTGAGGTCGCCGGAATCGGCCACCCGCACAGTGACTTGTGTGCCCTTGGGACAATACAATCCCATCATATCCAGAATATCCGTGGCATCCACCTCTCGGTCCTCCTTTATCAGATATACACCACTGCGGGCGTCTCGAGCCAGGCGTGCGATGGTCGCCGCAGTCCGGGCATGCAAACCCAACTCATTTTTAATCGTCATAGTTCTGCTTAATTCCACGCCTCGTCTCCAGCTTGGACGGTTACGCAATCGGCTCCGCCAAATCCGAACCAAATCTGAGCACCAATTCTGTGAAATTATTTTTGCGTGAGCCCTTATGGCGGGAGGCGACGTCCTCATACCGCCGCGAGCCTCCAGACGATTCAAGCAACCTGCGGGTGGCGAAGCAAAAACACTGAATAGTCGTAAAACCTTAACTATAATGCCTATATGTTAAGATGTCAAAAGTGTTTTTACCGGCTGTACTTGTGGTAGCGGCTCGCCTGGTGCATAAAGGCTTCGATTCGGGTAAGCATGTTTGTTCCCCCCTGACCGTCGTACACGGCATGGAGGACGGGAAGGCCCGGATACGCCGCCAAGGCCCTTTTGAAGATGGGTACGGTAATATTTCCCAGCATGCAGTTCAACACAAAAAGATTACAAATCCCGGAAATGCCCAACTCGGCGAATTGCCTGACCCGGGCGGTAAACGTGGCCAACACGGGATCGATATCATGATATATAAATGGATCTGATTCTTGAACGATCTTTCCGGCCCCCATGGTGGCCAGGGGACGCAAGGCTGCGGGTAAGGACTTTTCCACTTCTTCGATCCATCCCGTCATCCAATGATTTCTTAACCAGTAATAGGCGGCTGCACCTATCCGTCCCTGCTTCAGGCGGCTTCTTGGATAGTAATGGCCTGAAAAAAGCGCATAGAAGTTGGGCACCGTAAGACCGTGAAGGACCACCTCTCCCCCCAGCCGCTCGATGGTTTTTACCAGATCTTGATTGGCCCAACGATTCAAAACCGTATAAAATTCCCCTACAATCCCGACAAGCGGCCGAACTCGCGACCGATCCACGGCGACATCTTTAAGCGCAGCTGCGCTTTCCCGAAAGGCGGAAAGGATTGCATAATTCCATAATCCCGGTCTGCCGTTGGGGCTGGAAACGGCCCTGGCAATTGCGTCTATACCCTGCCCGAAGAGACGTTCGGTCTCCCCGGGCTGTTTTTCATACGGGCGGACGTGTAGCCGTATCCGTTCAAGGGCTTCAGCAGCGATCCATCCCTGCCAAAGCAAGCGGGTGAAATGTAACCCAAAAACCGCCGAAAACTCATCCACACGAGAAGAGGTGAGCGGTGCGACCACGGGCACCTGAGACAATCCCAGCCTCCGGAACATCGTCGCATGCCCGATGCCGTATTGACTGAATCGACAAGCACCGTCATAATTTTGCATCAATACCGCGCTGCGATCGGGATCGAAGTCCGGCGTTCGAGAAAGCTTCGCAAACTCTCCACAGGTTACGATGTAAGGGTGACATTCCCTGCCCGAAGTAAACTGTCTGCCCAGGTGTTCCGTCTCATCGTCGGGCGGAGGAAGTACCTGGGCCGAGAGGCCTACGCCATGGAAAGCCTCCGCCACAATGCGGCAATAAGACCGAGAAACATACGGAAAATAGAGGGTGCGGTTCTCAAGGCGTCTTAGAATCGCCGGACTGGGCGCCCAGCCGTGGGTTTTTCTATATGCCGAGTGAGTGATCAGATTGAGTGCCTTTCCCGCAGACCTGCCGGAGGCACCATAATCCTCGAGTGTATCGAGAAAGGCCTCAATGCGCGTGATCATACCTGCATCACCGGTGTGATCATCCACTTCCAAGATAAGATAGGGCTTATCCGGATTCTCTGCTTCCAGATATTTGATGAGGAAGGAATCGGGGCCACAGCCGAAATTGGTCACCAGTATCGGGAACAACCGTTTGTCCGACTGCATTCCGATCACCAGCTTCAGCAAATCACGGGGGTTCTTCCAAACCAGGTTATCGTAATGTGCGGGAAGGGTCACGGACCCGGCATCGAGCATGTCGAATGGAATGGCCGGCCACCCTTCTCGCCGTAGTTTTCCCGCCAGGTGAAGATTTAATCCAGGATCGAATAAATTATGTCCCTTACCCAACAAGACAATGGCCTTGTCTTCCGATCCCAGGGAGTCCAAAATCTCTTTTCCGCGGCGCCTTTGCCAGGCCGTAAAGGCATCATAGGCCCGCCAGGCGGCTCGTGCAGCCAGGTCGCTTTCCTCAGTCGTGTGGCCCAGGGACAAGGCAAGCGTTTGTAGTTCCGCTTTTAAATGCTTGCGGCCGTAACGCCAGTGTATAACCGGCATAAGCAGCTTGACCGCGGACCCCATGGTCGCCTGCACCATGTAGGGGATCGATTGCACATACGGGCAATTGTAGGAACGGGACGATCCGTCGCCCAACGGAAGGTGATCAATTTCACAGGGCAAGAAGACCTGATTTACCCCCTTTTCCATGAGATCGACCATGTGTCCGTATACCGCCTTTATGGGAAAACAGGTCTCCGACGGAACCCACCGCAGCCCCTTTTGAATCAACCCTTTGTTCGTTTCATCCGACAGGACGACGGTGTGTCCCAATGCCTTGAAATAGCTGTTCCAGAACGGAAAATAATCGTGAAAGAACAGGGCCCTGGGAATGCCCACCGGTTCACCTTTGCCCGCCAGGCGCTCACCGGCACCTTGGAAGCCCCTTAAAAGCCGATCTCGGCGTTCTTGGAAGAGATCGGGCGTCGACACCGACTTGATCTGAGCGGATCGTTCATACCGCCCACAGAGTCCTCCGTATTGAGACCGAACCTTCCCGCCGATATAGATTCGGTTGACACGGCACATGTTGGGACAGCGATTACACTCGAAAGTCTTCATTTCATAGGGACGATCCTTCAGGAAAAATCCGGCAAACCCGCTCTTGGCGGGCCGAGAATCCCTGGCCGCCAGTGCCGCCCCCATGGCACCGGTCACATTGTGGTGTTCCGGTACCGTTACCGGTCTGCCCAATAAGCTTTCGAATGCAGCCGCGACACTTTGATTCCCCGCCACGCCGCCTTGAAATAAAATATGTGACCCGATTTTTCGATTTCCGACCACTTTTTCCAGGTAGTTCTGTGCAATCGCATAAGCGAGGCCGGCGGTGAGGTCTTCGATCCCCTTGCCGGTCTGTTGATGATGCACGAGGTCCGATTCCATGAAGACCGTGCATCGGGCACCCAGATTCGCCGGCCGCCGGGCCGAAAAGGCCAGTTCACTGAAATCTTCCCGGACGGGCACTTTGAGACGCGCCGCCTGTTCTTCTAAAAACGATCCCGTCCCGGCGGCACAGACCTTGTTCATCTCAAAGTGGATCACCCGGCCGTTTTTGCACCGGATATATTTGGAATCCTGGCCCCCGATTTCAAGAATCGTATCCACCTGAGGATCGCAAAACATGGCGGCTTTGGCCTGAGCTGAAATCTCGTTGATCACCAGATCGGCGCCGACGAAATCGCCAACGAAATACCGGCCACTGCCCGTCACCCCCACGCCGCAAACGCGTACGTGTTCGCCCACCTTTGCTCCGATTTCTTCCAGGCCTTGCCTGACGGTGTGAATCAGCTCCCCCTTTGTATATGAATACTGCTTCGCCACCACCCGGCCCGTCTGATCGACCAAAACCAGGTTGGTGCTGACCGCGCCGACATCGATACCCAGAAAGACCGGTTCCGACCGCCCCAACCGCGCCTGGTAGTATCGATCCTGGGCCACCTTCGCCGCCCCAGACCGCTTCAACGGCATCAGGTAGTGGTTGAATCCGCCTCCATGCGCCTCGTCGCGGAACCCCCGAGCCACCCGTGCGGCCAATTCGGACAAGGCGTAAACAGTCGACATCGGATCGGATCTCGCCGTGATCGCCGATCCATAAGCCCCCATAACGAGGAAGTGTTCCGGTATCACGAGGTCCCCGATCGTCAATTGTAAGTGGTCTTCAAAGGCCCTGACGACCCCCGGATTGGCGGCAACACCGCCTTGGAAAGCGATCGGTCGGACAAAAGGCTTCCCCTTGGCCAGATTGGCGATATAATTCATGGCCAGGGCTTGGCACAAACCGGCAACAATGTCGGTCTTGGGCGTACCCTCCTGGAGCAAGTGCACCATGTCACTCTTGGCAAAAACACTGCACCGCCCGGAAATCCGCGCCGGATGTTCGGATTCGAGGGCCAGTCGCCCTAGACCTTCGACGGTCATGCCCAATCGTTGGGCCTGTAGATCCAGGAAAGAACCGGTGCCCGCCGCACACACCTCATTCAGGACATGATCCGTAATGCCGGGGGCACCACCGTTTTCTCGGCCATCCAAAAAGATGAGCTTAGAGTCCTGGCCGCCGATTTCGATGATGGTTCGCACGTCGGGATGGAGATAACAGGTGGCCCGGGCCTGGGCGACGATCTCGTTTTGGTTACCGATTTTCAAGACGTCGCTTAATAAGTAGCGTCCGCTGCCCGTCGCCACGACCCCGTGAAAGGCCTCAAAAGACCGTGCCAGGTCCTGTAAAGCCGAGCGCAAGGCAACCAGGGGCCGGCCTTCGGTTCGCCTATAAACGGACTCGAGGATAGCGGCCGCGTCATCGATAACGACGAGATTTAAGCTCACCGATCCCAGATCGATCCCCAGATAATACCGGGTATGTGTGGATGACCTGCTCATGGCATTTATGGAACCCCTCATGGGAATACCCCGCTTTGAACCGGGCTCTTAAGGGATTTATGTAACATGGCATCTCCGCTTAGACAAGGCAGAAGGGCAGATGCAATGGGGGGGTTGACCTGGTGTCTGTTCTTTGATAGATTAGGCTTACACAAGCGGGAGGTAGATGATTATGGCAGGCGAGGTCTTTATATTCGGCAAAGACACTTGACCGTTTACGAAAGCGGCCCGGGAGGATTTGGCCGAAAAGGGCAAGGACGCAGTCTATTTTGACGTTACCAAAGACGGGGCTAAACTTGAAGAAATGCTCCAATATTCACAGGGAAAACGAAAAGTGCCGGTCATCGTGGAAGGCGGGCAAGTCTCTATCGGTTTCAACGGGAAGACCTGAGGCGTTTAATCGTCGGTCGTCCGGGAAGGACGACGAACCATCTATTCGATAAAGGGTTATTCCCTCGCAGCAGGGATCTGTTTTTCCGGCAAGGGCAAGCTGCCGTCCATCTCCCCTAAAGGTCGCACGCTGCCGTTAAGGACCCCGCCGACCTCGAGGCGCAGGTTCTTGCAAATTACGTTTCCCGTGAAGTTGCCCGTTGCGGAGATATGCAACCGGTTGTAAACGGTTACGTCACCTTCAAAATTTCCCGCTATAACCAGGTCTTCCACCTTCGCCTGCGCCGTTACCATACTGCCTTTTGCGGCCACCACCGCATTGCCCACCAAATTGCCCTTTAGGGTTCCGGCAATGACCAGTTTGCCGTCTGCATACAAAGACCCTTCCACGCTGAGTCCCTTATCAACAATGGAAAGACCTTTGCCGTTATCCTTCATGTCGCTCCTCCTTACTCAAATCCAACAGGATAGACCCAAAGGCCATACGGTCCTTCCGTACGACGACTTTGCACGGCCCATCTCTGTCGTCGGCATTCCAACGAACCTGCTGAGGATATACGGCCCCATGGGAAAAGAGCCGAATCTTTCTGTTCATTCCCTCCAAAAACGCCTGTACGCCGGCATTGGCGGGCACATTGGTTTTGATATCCAGAATGCGTATCGTATCGTTTGGAGCCACGCGCATCGAATCTCCCGGATAGAGACACCGTTTTATCCCTTCGTTGACCTGGGCGACGATATAATCCAACTCGGGATCCGCCAACTCCACATAAAGTCGCCCGACCACGGTATCATTGTGGGTAACCACCACGCGGTATTTGTTGCCTTGCGCGTTGATCGCATACCGTTCCCATAGGTCCCGATCCGTATGGATCACATAGCCGCGATCTTCACCCGTATTGTTGCGCGGGTTTCCCACAAATCCCTTAAAGTTGACCGTTATGCCCGACGCCTGTGCCGGACTGGTCACCACATCCACGATTTCAAAATGGTCCCCCCGAATCAATGCCGTCATGGCGTTGTCTACAAGAAGTCGTTCCTTCCCGTTGACTTTGACCTTGAAGAAAAGGACTTCCGGCGAGGCATATCTCCTCGACGCAGTGTCACCGGCAGCGTCCAAGACAATATTCACCACACCGCAGGAGTGATGATCCTTGCGTACGATCACTTGGGTGGACCCGGTCACGGAGACCGGTTTACCCACATCGTTGAATGTCCCATAGCCAACGATGTCAGCACTCAGGCCCCGTTTGTAGTTGGCTTGGACATGAGAAATGGTAACCGCGTCACCCTTTTGAATGTGCAACGTCTTTCCGTTGGCAACGGCGAAGGGGATGTTATCGTTCACCGCCATTACCAGGTGGTGCATCACCGGCGGGTCGAGATAGATGCCGGGGGTCTGGGGTACGATATCCAGTAAACCCATAAAGGCGTTGATGGCATAATTGTGTTGACGGATCTTGAGTTCCAACGGCAACGATTTGCTGGTTTCGATACCAAAAGCGGGAATCCCGCATTCGAAAACGGCAAAATACGTCGCCGATTTTCTTTGTTCCGCATGGAGGCTGTCCTGATGGTTGGTCTGGTGGTTGTTGAACCGAAACCGGTAGTCGGGGTTTTTGATGTGGCCGTTCACCTCTTGAATCACCTTTTCCGCCATCTCTTTTAACGGTAGGACCTTTCCCGTTTCGGGTACCGTGTAGGTGGCACAATCCGCAATGATGGATTGGCCGTACCGCATGGGGTTTTTCATGGGGCTTTCCCACCGGGGGAAATAGAACCCCGATCCGTCGTGGAGGTTCAGCAGACAATCGCTTTCGCAGATGAGTTGTTTGAGGATGCTTACGATCTTGGTTTCATAGTTGTCCCGGGACGTATGGGCAAATTTGCGGTTCATGTCTTCGTTCACGTGGCGACGGTTCAAAACGATGGAATAGAAATTCGCCCGGGGTACCACAATCAGGTTGCCCTGCGCCAACTCCATGTCCGCATATAGATCGGCGGACAAAAAACCGCCCGGCTCATCGCCCTGGATCCCCCCGAGAAGGAGAAGCGTTTTGCCCGGCTCTCTGCCCTGTATACGGTAGACGTGCAGTTCGTGGTCCGTGCCTTTAAAAAAAACCTCCCGAGTCCGTTCGGCCTCCGCCTTTTGAAACGAACACAGACAAAAAGCCACACACAAGGCAACCCCCACCGCCGCCGGCAGCCTTTTCCAAAATCCATTACAAAAAGATGAATCCATCATTACCCTGCGTTTTCCGATTGGAGTGCAGCATCCACCGGGTGTACCTGCTTATGTAAGAGTTTCCCCGTATCCGAATAGACATAGACCGTCACGTTCTCGAATCGGGTGGCGTCCCTGATATCGGGCAGGGACCCCCGCACATACTTGAATCGGGAAATACCGAAGTACTGACCGCGCTTGATGAGACTCGGCTCTCCGTCTTCCATGGGAGACCAGGGAGCGATCCGGATCGGTTCATCGCTTCCTGTTCCCGGTACCAGAGCCACGAAGGTATACCCGCTGATGGTTATATCTTTCGGACTGATATTTTCCAATTTGAACTTGTACCGGACCAAAGCATTGTCATTAGTCGACCATAGTCGAAAATCGGTCACCCGGACGCCGGATGACGCGGTATCTTCAGAAACAACCGCCGCCTCCCTGTCCGCCTCCGCCTCCGGTGCCTCTGTGGCTGAAGCCGGTTCCGGCGCTTCCACCGTCTTGTTTTCCGTCACCGCCGACTTTTCTTCAGAAACGTCCTTTTCTTTTCGGGGCTGCGAGGCCTTGGATGCCACCGTCTGCCGTTTCTTGCCCGCGGTGGCACTTTCTTTTTTCGTTACCTCACCCGCTTCTTTCGCAGCCTCCGGATCCCCTTTTCCCAGCAGCATGAGGCGAACCTGGGCCGCATCCCGGTCCTCTTTGGCCGCGAGAAGCGTTGCTTCAGTCTCCGCCAAACGGCATTCCAGGTCGGTTTTCAGGGAATGCATCCGATAATATCCCAGCGTCGTCACCCCCGCATACACCAACAAAAAGACGACCGTTCCCAGAAAACCCAACAGAAGAAATCTGGACACTTTAAACGAAGCGACCTTGCCTAGATCACCAATCAATAACAGTGTCCACGACTTGGATTTGTCGGGGCGACTTTTTTTGCCTGTTAGTTTATTTTTCCCAGCCATTTTTCCCGATCGATCTTCCATGCCCCGTCGGTCCGTCTGAGTCGGAGCCGCTTGGTCCCCACGGACTCATGACCACTGGAGCGGTACCGCTGCACAAACGTGGCCGTGCTTCGATCCCCGTTTTGCCGGATCTGCAGATCTTCTACGGACACGGTAATGAAATCATAGCGTTTGTTTAACCGATCCTTATAACGAATCCAGGCAGACAAGTCCATTCCGCGGGATCGGAACTCCCGGGCATAGCACGCCCGGTAGCCATCAATGTCCTTGGCACTCCAGGCCTCGGCCCATTCCGCCACCCGACGGGCCACGTCCTTGTAATCTCTGTTCAGCCTTTCCAGGCGTTGCCAGGACAGGATCAACGGATCCGGCTTATCCTCCTGTACCGGGACGCCTTGGTAGGTCTCGGCCATGATTTTCCAGTCCGTCCCTTGGCGTTTTACAAAGAGTTTCTTTCGCCCCGCGCCGGCCCGGTGGTCCCCCAACTGAACGGACTGATCCAGTAACACCACCAGGCACGGATTGGCCCGGCCGATGGCGATATGTTTAAGTGACATCGCGTAAGCGGCTTGGGTCTCAGCCCATGCATCATGCATGGGCACCCAGGCCTCCCAGAACCGGTCATGCGCCGGAGACGGATTCATATAAAACGAGTCATGACGAGCCTTGTCCGCCGAAAGCAAGGCTGATTTCCAGTCTTTCAGAAAGCGTCGCAGGGATTCCGCCTTGGCGGCATGTTGCCCCGGCGACACCATCTGCAATTCTTCCTTGATAATAATGGGCGTATGATTCAGGCGAATATAGCCCGCCAAAACGTCAATATCTCCATTTTCCACGACCACGCAGCCGTTTGTGGCCCGCGGCCGCAGTTTCTTATTGGTCCCGTGGAGCCAGATATTGTCCCCCCCTCGATCGTTCATCCGATCCAGCACGTTGGGATAGTCCATGACAAAGGCTCGGTTGCCGTAGGTGGAACTCAAATATCTCTTTTCAAAAGAGGCCGTAAAAAAGTAGACCCCTTCCGGCGTCTTTCGGTCTCCGGGAAATTTCTTTTTACCCGCCCCCTCTCCGGTCGAGCATGCAAAACGATGTTTTAGCCGATATTCGCCGTCAAAGGCATAGACCCTCAATATTTGGGATTTCTTCTCTACAACGAGGGCGTAGCCGGGAATGTCTCCACCGTTCAAGTGAATAAGACTTTCCGGAATAAGCCCATCCTTCGTAGCGGCGCCGACGGCCGAAGCGGACAGACAAAAAAACAGATACGAACAACTCAGCGCGACCCATAGCCACGAAAACCTCGTAATATGTTTCATAGCGACTATCACTGGAACCCCCTCGAAGATCGCCCGCTCAGGCAAACGATATCAGGGCTCGATCGGGCATTCCTCAGGCCCGGGTCAAAGATTAATAATGTGAGGTCCTTTTAAAAAGTCTGCTATCAAGCCCGTGGACTTTGCAAGATCCATGCCCTTACCCCGCAAGTTAGTCCCATGTCCTTTGGTCCACGATCTTCTTTCCGTCCTCGGGCAGAGTGCCCTTCTCGACGAAGGTAACCGAGCCACGAACCCGCATACTCTCGGGAATGGCCGCCCCTATTCTTTGAGCCAACCCTTCGCTTGCCTCTACACCGTCTTCAAGCTCGATGTGAAAAGTCATTTGATCCCGGTGAGCTTCTCGGGTAATCACCACCTGATACCGGACGATCTCTGGAAACTTGGCCACCACTTCGTCCGCATTTCCCGGATGAACGAACATGCCCTTAACCTTGGTTACCTGATCCAGTCGGCCCAGGATTTTCACCAGGCGCTTCGAGGTCCGGCCACACGGGCAGGTCGATTCGGTTACATACGAAAGGTCCCCGGTTCCAAAGCGTATCATGGGATAGACCTTGTCAAACACCGTAACCACGACCTCTCCGGGTTCACCGGCGGGTACTTGCCGACCGGTATCCGGATCCACGATCTCCACAATGCAGTTGTACGGAATATGCATTCCGGTCTTGTGAAAACACTCATAGGCCAGACATCCCACATCCGCCGTACCGTACCCTTGGCGCAAAAGCATGCCGAAGTCGGCCTCCAACTGATCACGAAGAGACTCGGGAAGCATTTCACCGGCCACGAACCCCACGGCCAGCCGGAGATCCTTTTCCAGATCGTAACCGATCTGGCGGGCCTTTTCTGCGACATTGACCAAAAAGCTGGGGGTTCCGATATATCCGGTTACCTTCACGTCCCGCATCATTCGCACCTGTAAATCCGTATTGCCCACCCCCCCGGGGGTCGCCACACATCCCAACCGGTGAAGAGCGTCTTCGAACCAGAACGCCGGAGGCACCAGGTGATAACTGAAGGTAATCTGCCCGATATCTCCCCGGCGGAAGCCCGCTGCAAAAAAAGCCTGCGTCCACCGGTCATTCTCACTATGAATCTCTTCAGGTTCATAAATCGGACCTGGAGACATACATATGCGCTTCAGCTGCTCCGGCGGAACCCCCAGAAAACCGCCAAAGGGCGGATCCATTTCCTGCAGGGCGGACAGGTCACGCTTATGAGTGATGGGAAGCTTCTCCAGATCGCGGACCGTTCCAACCTCCTCGGGCTTTATTTCCACGCTGTCAAACTTCTTTCGAATGGCCGGTGCGTGGTCATAGGCATGCCGGACGATACGTTGAAGTTCGGCGTCTTGATAGGCCGCGTTTTCCTCCGCCGAACAGGTTTCTCGAGCGGCATTGTAATACCCGGTGGTTCGATCCTGTGCCGTGGTCATCATTTTTGACTCCATTTCCTATACCGGATCCGCCTCCCATTCAGTCGCAAAAAGGGTCCGAGAACTGAGGGTAACTTATCCACCGCCTCCAATCCTGAACCCTTATCGTCGACCAACTCTTTTGGAGATGATCCGTATTTCATTATCTCGGTATAATGTGAACGCCCGGAAGATCCCGGACTTCGTCACTGCAGATACTCAGATATGTTTCCCCAATTAAAGCCGAGGCGGGAATATCCCGGCCTACCGCGACACTCCCGCCTCCTCTATGACACACATCTATTCGGGAAAGGTCGCACCGAACGTGCTGACCGTCATAAGCCCGTTTGCCTTGAATACGGCAGAGCCCTCCTTGACATGGACGGGAAAACCGAATTCGGGCGCCGCTTCCCACCAGGCCCCCAACTGCTTAAGCGCGGCACCGGCACCGGAAGACCCCGTTTTTTCTTTTAGCTTGATGCCCCCGGTTACCAACAAACTCAAGAGGGACTGCCTGCCGTCAAACATGGCATGCACGCGGATTTGGTTCGTTTTGCCCGCCGGTATCCACTGGGTTTCGGGAGAACTTACCGTGTTCAGATCGAATTCCTCAAACGCCACGGTGAACTTCAAATCCTCCATTCGGACCGGGTAGGCGTTGGGATTTTTGATGTCAAAGATGAAGGCCAAATCCAACGGGGCACCATAATTGCCCGCTGTTCCCATGGTTGGCTCTATCTTGTTTGAAAAATACCACCACCCCCAATAATGCGCCACTTCAACGCGGTTCAAGGTGACCAGCGGATCCTGAAAATTGTCCTCCGAGGGCACGGTAGCACAACCAAACAAGAACACTGCAAATATTACTATAACAACCCCCTTTACCATAGCTGCTTTTCCGTACATGCTCTACCTCCCTATCACGTTTCAGGGTTAACCCATTCCCATCCAACCCTTTGTCCCTAGGTCTTCGGGATCAGGATATCAAGGGCCCTCATACCTCACGTGTATGCTTTCAAATTGGGTCCATCGCTCGACAACAGACAACACTAGCTGAGCCAGCGCTTCCTTCGCTTGTAGTGTTTTACATCTCTAAAGCTCTTGCGTCCCCCCACATCCGTCAGACCCAGGTAGAAGTCCTTGATGTCGGGATTTTCGCGAAGCGTTTCCGCACTGTCATCCATCACGATGCGCCCGCTTTCCATCACATAGGCATACGGGGCAACGTTTAAGGCCAGCTTGGCGTTTTGCTCCACCAGCAAGATAGAGATGTTTTCTTCGCGATTCAGTCGGGTAATGATATTGAAAATCTCATTGATGAGCAGTGGGGCCAGGCCCATGGATGGTTCGTCCAACAGAATCAGTTGCGGGTTGGTCATCAATGCGCGACCCACGACGGTCATTTGTTGTTCGCCGCCGCTGATGAATCCCGCCGTTTCGTTGCGCTTTTCCCTGAGTCTTGGAAAGTAGTTGTAAACGATCTCCAGCCCTTCTTTTGTGGACTTTCTATCGCCTCTCAGGTGGGCTCCCACCTTAAGGTTCTGCTCTACCGTCAGGTGCTCAAAAACCCGCCGCCCCTCGATCACCTGGACAATGCCCTTCTTGGCGATCTTTTCCGCCCCCAGGCGATCGATACGCTCCCCCATAAACTCGATCGAGCCGTCCGTAACCTGACCGTCTTCATGCTTCAACAACCCGGAGACCGCTTTCAAGGTGGTGCTTTTCCCCGCCCCGTTGGCCCCGAGGAGTGCCACGATTCCGCCCTTGGGGACATCTATCGACACCCCCTTTAAGACCAGAATGACCTCGTGGTACTTGACCTCAATGTTGTTGATTTTCAATAGGGGAGTATTCTCCGACAAGTCCTCACCCTCCTATAGGCAAAAGAATTCGATTTTCTTCCAAGACTCCGAAGGACAGCCTACCAACCCATCCATTCGTTTTCCCACTTCTTCGGCCAGCGACTCTCCAGGTCGACGTTTTCAACCAGACTGAACTCACCGTCCTTCCATTCATAAATGGATACCTTTCCCGATATTCGCTGGTCCGTAGGGGTAAGGGTGACCGGGGGCAGGCCTAAACCGATTTCATCATATCCTTGCATGGTCTCGAATCCCTTTTTCAGGATATTCTCACCGTCGAGCCCGCCGGCTTTATCGGCCCGCTTCATCGCTTCCGCCAGCCCCAGAACGTTGGTCCAGGCTTGTACCGTGTGAATGAGCCTTTTCTCCAAAGCCACTCCCGGATTATATTTCTTGGCGTATTCCACCACCTTGTCCATGCCGGGCACATCTTCCCCAAAAAATGCTGCGGGGGCGACTCCCATGGCGCCTTCCGCCGCTTCCCCCGCCAGGCGGGACAAATTCTCGTCAAATCCCCAATTGTTGATAATGTGGGCGGCTCCCAAATCCAAAGCATAGGCGTCCCTAAGCGTCGCCGATACCGACATGACCGTGTTTCCGTGCCATACCAGGTCGGGAGAAAATTTCTTCAGTGCCAGAATCTGGCTCTTGGTATCCACGGCAAAGAGCGACACATCCTGGTCGGAACCGATTTCAAATCCGAGTATTTCCGCTTGATCCTTGACCGCTTTAATGGGCGCACTGCAATAGGGCGATGCAAACATGTAGCAACAGGCAAAGCGCGGCTTGCGCTTGCCGTAGTCTTCATGCTGGGGCCATTTCTTGTCGTACCAGGCCGTGATGGCGGCCCGGGCGTTACTGGAATAGTCCGTAGCAAAGAATAGATTGTATGGTGTCTTTTTGGGGTCAGTGAGGTGGCCGGAATACGAGGCCGATACGTAAGGCATCTTGTCTTTGGTCACCGTTGGTGATAACGCCTCCGTATCGCCGGTTCCCCAGCCCAGTACGGCGACACAATTCAGCCGTTTAAAAAGATTGTATTTGGTGAGTGCCTCCGGCACCCGATATCCGTAATCAAACTGGTAAAGCTTGATTTCCTTGCCGTTTATGCCGCCGGTATCGTTTACATAGTGAATCGCCTCGGCAATTCCCAAAGCATAGTCCTTGCCGACATCCGATGTGGCACCCGTCATGTCGTTGAGGGCGCCCACGTTAATCTTTTCCGCCCCTGCGGGGAAACCAAACCCCGCGATGAATATCAGCACAACCAATGATATAAGAATCTTGTTCAGCTTCATAGACTTACTCCTCCTTTTTGCCTTAAGACGAAGGCTGTTGACCTGATTGCCACCCTGACCGAGCGTTCACCTCCTCCCTGACTAATCCTGACTAATAGGAAAATGGCCACAAATTGAAATAGTTCTTTACCTGCCACCATCGATAGGCCAATCCATTGGGCTCGAATATCAAGAACACACAAATGGCCAGACCGAAAGCGGCTTCTTTAATGAACAGAAAGTCCATCAGCAGTTTCGGGTACGTATCCGCCAAGGGTATGACCGCCAGCTGGAGCAGTTCCATGACCACCACCATAAAGATGGAACCGAACACCGCGCCATGAATCGATCCCACCCCGCCGATCAGGATTACCCCGACCAGCCATAAGGACCAAAACCAAGGAAAGTGCTCCGGACTGACCGCCGCCAGGTTGCTGATCCAAAAGGCCCCGGCGAGTCCCCCGATAAAGCCCGCCACAAAGAAGGCGAACAATTTGTATTTCACCACATTGATTCCCATGACCTCGGCGGAAATGTCGTTATCCCGAATGGCGATCCACGCCCGCCCCACTCGGGAACGTATCAGGTTCAGCATGCCGGTAATACAAATCACCACCAAGACCAGCATCATTAAATAAACCTTCACGTCACTGTCGATCACCCACGGCCCCACCTTGATGGTTCCGGGCGGCAGCGAAAAGGCCTGTCCGCGTCCGCCGATTTGACTCACATATTGGGTAATTACAAAGTCGACGGTGATGAACTGAGCCGCCATGGTCGTCAAAATCAGATAGAAACCCTTGACTTTGGCCGAAGGCAGACCAAAGAGGACGCTCCACAATCCGGCCGCGACGGCGGCCAAGAAGATGCTGATGGGATAGGAAAACCCCCAGTCCACCAGAAAGCCGGGCCAGGGAAACTCTAAAACCAGCAAGGTGCTGGTATAGGCCCCTACGGCCAAAAACGCCGCGTGCCCCAAGGTAAGTTGGCCGCAAAACCCGATGAGCAGTTGGACGCCCAGGGTACCCAAAACCGTATATCCGATCTGGTTGCACACGCTGATGTAGTATGAATCAGCGAACAAGGGAATATAGACAAACAAAATGCCCAGCAGCAGAATCATCTTTGTCTTGATGAGCTTGGTCTGCCACCATGCATGGTCCTGTCTGTAGTTTTCGTGGTAGTCGCCGCACGGTAGAAAAGTCGTTGACATCAAAAGCTCCGATATTGGTTCAATCTAATCCGGGCTTGACGGCGGAACCGACAAAACCGGCTACACCCGTTCGATGCGTTCCCACCCCCATAGTCCATGGGGTTTAAAAAGCAAGAAGATCGCCATAAAGGCAAACGGGGCGATTTCTTTGATCCCCCCGGGAACGAATTGATCAAGATAGGCACCCGACAAATTCTGCAGCACTCCGATAACAATCCCCCCCACGATCGCCCCGGGAACCGAGTTGAGCCCCCCAAGGACCACGGCAGGCAAAACCAGAAGGCCCAAATAGCCCACGGAGATATTCAACCCATTGATATTCCCCAGCAGGGTCCCGCCGACGCCGGCGGCCATAAAGGCGATGGCCCACGCCGTGGCATAGACAAAACGGGCACTCACCCCCAGGGAAAGGGCGGCCATTTCATCATCAGCCGTGGCCTGCATGGCAAGGCCCCAGCGCGTATACTGGAAGAACGCAACAAACAGACACAACAAGATAATGGCGGCCACAAAACTCCATAAATAGACTTGGCCGATGATTAGGGGGCCGATGTGAAGCGGTTTCAGCGGAAACACCGGAGGGCTGAACACCCGGGTATCGGTGCCCCATATCAGTTCGATGATCCCTTTGAAAAAGAAAGACAGGCCCACGGTAACCATAATGACGGTTAAGGCCGGCTCTCCGATGAGGCGGTCCAAGAACACGCGCTCAACGATAACCCCCAAGATGAGGCCGATAATCAGGGAAAAGAGCAAGGACAACAAAAAGGGAACTCCGGCGGAATAGAAGCTGAGACAGACATAGGCCCCGATCAGGGTCATCTCCCCCATGGCCAGGTTCAACACGCCGGAACATTTATATATGAGCACCCACCCCAGGGCCACCAGGGCGTAGATGCCCCCGACCATGATGCCCGTTGTCAAGGTCATTAAAAATAAGTCCATAGGACCTTCTCCTATCGGCTATGTCGTTGTCGCATAACCGTGCCCGGAACGCGGATCAGTCTGCCAGCTCCCTGATCCACAGGTCCGTTTTGATATGCGCGGCCCGGCCGTCTTCATACGTAATGGTGGTGTCGATATGGACCGAATCCTTTTCCGCGTACATGGCATTGACGATATCCGAATATCGGTTCTCCACAAAGGCACGACGCAGCTTTCTCGTGCGGGTCAATTCATCGTCATCCGGATCGAATTCCTTGTACAAATTGACGAACTTTTTCACCCGCGCGGCATCCGGAAGGTCTTTGTTGGCCTGTAGGATTTGCGACTCGATCAAGCTGTACACCTCCGGCTTTTGGGACAGTTCGGTGTAACTGGTGTACGTGAGCTTTTTTTCGTCCGCCCACCTGCCCACCACGTCATAATCGATACATAAAACAGCGGTCACATACGCCCGATTGTCGCCGATCACCCACGAATCTCTTACATAGGGGCTGAACTTCAGGCGCGTTTCCAAATATTGCGGAGAAAAGGGTTTACCGTTACGCAAGGTCATCACGTCCTTGGAACGGTCAAAGACGACCAGATGGCCGTCCTCGTCGATAAATCCCCGGTCCCCCGAATAGAGCCATTCCCCTTGAAGGGTCTCCGCCGTGGCTTTTTCGTTTTTGTAATAGCCCAAAAAAACCGACGGGCTCTTGGAGATGATTTCTCCCTCCTCGGTGGTCTTGACCTCGGTTCCCGGCAGCGGTTCCCCGACCGTATCGAACTTGATGTCCCCGTCCCGGTGTACAACGGATATCCCGGCGATCTCTGTTTGACCGTAGATTTGCTTTAGGTTTACTCCCAAGGCGTGGAAGAATCTGAAATGGTCCGGCCCCATGGCGGCCCCACCGGAATAGGCATAACGCACCCGACATAACCCCAGATGATCTTTGAGCTTTTTTCTGACCAGCAGGTACATCAACCAATCAATGCATTTCCAGTACCAAGGCGTGGCCTTTTTATCGAATTTGAGATTGGCCGCCTTATATCCCACCCACGTCGAGGCTTCGTAACATTTTCTTTTGATCCACGTGGAATCCAAATATTTGACCTGGACGGTTCGGGTCATCTGTTCGTACATGCGCGGAGGAGCAAACATGACATGAGGCCCGATTTCCCGGATATTGGCCTGGGCCGTTTCCGGTTCCTCGGGAAAGTTGATAGTAAAACCCACCTGGAGCCCACAGGATATCGACATCATTTGCTCCCCGATCCAGGCAAAGGGAAGATAAGAGACGAAATCATCCGTTTCGTAGCACGGATCAATGGACATCAGGCTTTTTCCCATGCTCAATAAATTCCAGTGAGACAACAGCGCGCCCTTGGGCTGAGAGGTGGTTCCCGACGTATAGAAAAGAAGCGCCACGTCCTCGCCGTTGCCCGCCTTTATCCCCTCTTCAAACAACCCGGGCTCTTTTTTGTCCAACGCTCGCCCCATGTCTTGCAGTTCTTTGAAGCTGACCAGATAGTCCTGGTCGTAATTGCGCATCCCCTTCGGATCGTCCCATATGACCTTTTCCAGTTTGGGACACTCGTCAAAAATGGAAATGGCCTTGTCCACTTCTTCCTGACCTTCCCCGAACAAGAACCGGGTATCCGAATGATCCACGATGTACTTCACTTCGTCCATGAGGCAATCCTGAAAAAGCCAAACGCCGATACCCCGTGCGCAGATGGTGGCCATCTCCGCCCAAAGACCTTCTGGACGATTGTCCCCGATCATGGTTATCTTGTCGCCTGGTTTCATTCCCAAGCTGATAAGCCCCAAGGCCGTGTACTTGACGTTTTCCAAATAATCATGCCAGGTGATCGGCTTCCAAATGCCGAACTCTTTTTCCCGCATGGCCACCTTGGATTTGCCGTACTGAGCGACCCGCTCCAGAAAAAGTTTAGGGATGGTTAAATCTTTGGTGATTTCCATATTCGCGTTGTCTCGACCCTAAATCAACCGGTCACAAACCCGGCAAGCCGTAATCGACATAAAAGAATTTTCAGCCCCGCGACGAGCCCCAACAGACTGCGTAGGCCATCATCGGCGAGTCGCGTAGAGATCTTCTTCTCCCAAATATGCCTTGATGACTTCCGGATGGCCCTGCACCTTTTCCGGAGGTCCGTCCAAGATCTTGTTGCCGAAATTGAGTACGAAGACGTTGTCTGAAAGGTCCATAACCACACCCATGTCATGTTCTACCAGGACACAGGTTATCTTCCATCGGTCTTCCTCATTAATATCCAAGATAAACCGGGCCATGTCCTCCACTTCTTCCAAATTGAGACCCGCCAAGGGTTCGTCCAGGATGAGGAGTTCCGGCTCCAGAGCCAGCGCCCGGCCCAATTCGACTCGTTTTTGCAGCCCATAGGGCAACATCCCCACCGGCTTGTCTCTAATATGCTCGATCTCCAACAAATCGATGATCTGCTCCTCAATAAACTCCCGATGCTCAATTTCCTCGCGGGCCGTCTTGCCCCAATAAAGGGCCCCTCGGAGTATGCCGGACTTCAAATGGATGTGACGCCCGAGACGAATGTTGTCCAACACGGTCATTCCGCCAAAGACCTCCACCTTCTGAAAGGTCCTGGCGATGCCCAGCTTCGCGCGTTGATGGGGATTTAGCTTGTTGATGTTTTGACCCTTATAATAGATGGTACCCTTCTGGGGGTGGTAAAGGCCGTTGATACAATTCATCATCACCGTCTTGCCGGCGCCGTTGGGGCCAATGATGGAATGGATTTCCCCCCGCCGAACCTTCAAACTGATGCCTGCCAGCGCACCGACCTTACCGAAGAACATGAATAGATCGTCCAGTTCCAGTAAGACCTCGCCCCGTCTACGTTCTTTTGCCATGGTGGGATATGGACTCTCCTAGTAATCCTAGTGAATGAGACACGCTGTTTGCCGGAAAGTTGTGAATATTTAAAGACATAAACACGGCAACCGGCATCGATTCTTTAGAAGAAAAAGCCTGTCTTGTCAAGGAAACAATTATTGTCCGGCACTGCTGAAAAACGCTGGCCAGAAGGGCTTTTCTGAACGAATGGCACACAAGTGGCTTCAACAAGGGGCCGATGGGCAATCGTTATGACGAAAACTTTTTGCGAACACGCTCGAAACCGGGCATGGCTTTCTCAATGGTTTGGTCGTCTACACAAAAAGCGATGCGGAAAAAGCCCGGCGCGCCGAATCCCCTCCCGGGGACAGTCAGGATAAGTTCCTCTTGCAGCGCCTTGACGAAAGCCACATCATCGGCAACCGGGCTCTTCGGAAACAGATAGAATGCTCCTTTGGGCCGGACGAACTCATATCCGCAAGCCGCCAATCCATCACACAGCAAATCACGCTTGGCCTCATACACCCGCGTGTCTACACAGGCCCCTTGCAATGGTTCGACGACCCGCTGCATGAACGCGGGCGCGTTTACATAGCCCAGCGTTCGATTGGTCAGGGCCGTTCCCGCCAGGAGGTCGTCCCTGTACGTGGCCTCCGGATTAACCGCCAAGAAACCGATGCGCTCTCCGGGTATGGAAAGGTCCTTTGAGTACGACGTGGCCATGATGCTGTTCGGGTATACGGGAAAGACGGAAGGTACGCTCAGACCGTCAAAAATGATCTTTCTGTAGGGCTCATCGGAAACGAGATAAATAGTTCTGCCTATTTTCTCGGACATCCGGCTGAGTAGTTCGCCCAACCGGCGTAAGCTCTCCTCGGAATAGACCTGCCCGGACGGATTGTTGGGCGAGTTGATCAAAACCACCTTGGTTTTGCCTGTGACAGCCCCGGCAATGGCATCGAGGTCCAAAGTGAAATCCTCGGCCGTCGGTACCGTGACGAGGATGCCTCCGTGGTTTTCGGCATAAAATCCGTATTCAACAAAATACGGGACGGGAACGATCACCTCGTCCTCGGGATCAAGCAGCGCCTTGAGGATAACGTTCAACGCACCTGCGGCCCCACACGTCATAATGACGTCACCGGCTGATAGGGAGACCGCCTGCTCGGCGGAGACAAACCGGGCCACAGCTTCTCGGGTGGCGGCATACCCCGTATTGGGCATATAGGCATGATCACCCGGTCTTTGATTATTGGCCCGGTCGATCAAACATTCGCCGAAAGCATCGGGCGGTGGCACATTCGGATTCCCCAGGCTAAAGTCAAAAACGTTCTCTGCGCCGTGCTCGGCCTTCAACATGGCCCCTTCTTCAAACATTTTACGGATCCAAGAGGCCTTCTTCAAAGTTTGATTGATCTTTGCTGAAATCATGTAACCTCCCCCATCAGTCTTTTCGCGATGCCGAATGCCGATTCTACCGGGCATCTCGTATCAGATATTCCGCAAACAGTTAAGGCCTTTATTGCCTTTTACCCCTTTTTTTGCCACTGCTCGGGGATTTTTACTCGACCGAGACCTTTAATTTCTTGACACTCTGCAAATCGGGTGCTAGTTTATAGGATTTACAGGGCCGTTAACTCAGTCGGTAGAGTATCTGCCTTTTAAGCAGAGAGTCGCTGGTTCGAGCCCAGCACGGCCCACCAGCGACCCAAGGTCCCCGTCGCCGAGGCTTGGCGAGTCGAAGATCCCGCTCCGCGGGGGACATCCCGTCTGTACAGACGGGACAACACC
>CAYTTQ010000044.1:0-23439 GCA_964440795.1 uncultured Desulfobacterales bacterium
ATCAAGTTTGTTGCTGGACAGTCTGCCGGTCCTCCTGAACAGCCTCTGCATGCAGCTTCAGTCCGAGAGCCCCCATGACTTTAAGTATTGTTTCGAATGCCGGGCTCCGTTCCCCGGACAGCGCCCTGTAAAGACTTTCGCGCGACAGGCCGGCATCGCGAGCCACTTGTGACATTCCCTTAGCGCGTGCAATATCCCCCAATGCTTTAGCAATGAAAGCAGCATCTCCACGGGCTTCCTCAAAACATACCTCAAGATAGGCAGCCATTTCCTCTGGCGTCCGAAGATGCTCAGCCACGTCGTATCGTGTTGTAACAGTTTTAGCCATCGTTCATATCCCTATAGGTTTCTTGCTAATCGCAAGGCGGTCTTAATATTCCTGGCCTGGGTGCGCTTGTCACCCCCGGCCAGCAGAATGACAACAGATAAACCCTCTTGTTTATAGTAAACTCTATAGCCCGGTCCGTACTCGATCCGCAACTCTGAAACGCCTTCGCCTACAGGCTTGACGTCTCCAGGATTCCCTGCAGCCAATCGTTCGATTCGCACCAAAATACGTGCACGTGCCCGGACATCCTTCAAGCTGTCAAGCCACTTTGCAAAAGTTTCAGTCTTGCGAATTTCAGGTACCATTATCGTTAGTGTAGCCAGAAGACTACATGCTGTCAATATATTTTATCAGCCTGACAGGTAATGCACCTAAGAGATATCAACAACTTAGGGAGTGTTAAAATTGCTTGGATCTAAAAAATAGACTTTTAAAACCCAGAATTCACCCCTAAGCGGTGCAAAGATGAAATCTTTGACCGAAACCAGTTTCCACCCTATTAGAGAAATCGAACGTCTTGGCGGACGTTGATATGATTCGATCATGCGGGATGATCTTTAACTTTCGAGTCTGTAGAATCGGTTGGATTAGAGTAAGAGATCTGTGCCACCGAGATGGGAACGAGCTGTCGACCAAAGTGATGCAACCTTTACTCTACTTACAAACTTGACGCAGGTATCTACCATGCTGGATTGAGGAAATCTGCAACCTATCAAAAGAATACCTCAACTGGCATTCCCTTCAAGTCATTGGCTCAACAAGTCATTGACAATTTCGAGGAGTTCCTCTCGTTGAAACGGTTTACTCAATGTCCGTGTTGCCCCCATCTTTTCGGCAAGACATAGGTATGAATCGGGGTCGATCATGCCGCCACCGGATATGGCAATGATCTTCACGTCGGGGTAATTTTCCCTTAATTCCATTATGGTTTCTAATCCTTCCTTGTCGGGCATAATGATATCGGTAATAATCAAGTCAGCCCCTTTTTCCTTGAAGATCCTTAGGCCTTCCTTACCGCCTGAAGCGAGCATAATCTCGTGCCCTTCGGATTGCAAAACCTGCTGAAGCACCCTTCGGATTTGATCGTCATCGTCTATAATAATAATCCGCTTTGCCGGATTCTTCTTTGTGTCCGTGTCGGCTTGATCATAAATGCCTAGATCCGGATAATACTCCTTGGCACATTCCGGGCAAATGCTATGGCTGAACTCGGCCCCAGAATACTTTCGAACATACGATTCTATTTGATTCCAATATCCTTTATCGTCTCGAATCTTTTTGCAGTAAGAACAAATCGGCAACATGCCACTTAATGTTTTTACCTTCTCCAAAGCCTCTTTGAGTTCAACAATGAGGCTTTCACGTGCTTGCTCGGACCTTTCCCTTTCATCCAGGTTCCTGCTGTTTTGAAGTGCAATCGCTGCAAGGGAACCGAAGCTTGTTGCTATTTTTGCATCCCTGTCGCTAAAATCCCCGGTCTTGTTGGCCAGCCCGATTAGGCCCACTGTTTTCTCATCAAGCACCAAGGGAGCAAACAGCACATTCTTTAGTTTCACATGTCCTTTGGGTAAGAATTTAACCCAATCGCTTTTCATGAAGGCATTATCGTATACAGCCCTATTTCCCTTGTAGGCCCCTGCCCTCAGACCCCGAATGGGCATAGGGAGCTCAGGGTTGACGGTACAGGACAGCCCTCCGGCCTCCAGGAACAAGACCTCGTTTTCCTCACCCGTATCGCTGAGCAAGGCAACATAACCGGATTTCGCGCCGATGAGATCTTTGCAGTGGTCGAAAATGGCACGGGCGGCATCTTCGAATCCCTTTTGTTCCAGTACAGCCCTTGCTCCTTGTTTTAGGGCAACCAGTTCTTTTGTCGTTCGATCAGCCACTTCTATAGCTTCCAACAGTCGGCGCGCCAGTCGTTCTTCGATGATGTTTTCCAGCATCAGTTGGGCAACTTCTTCCGAAAGCTGATTCGGCCTTAACTGTTCGTACACGGAAATCCTCCTACTACGTATCTGATACTTCAAAATAACCGTTGAACTCTAGCCACTTTTTCCCATCAAAAGTTCAGACAAGTTTAACCATCCAATGCCGATCGCACCGCATTGGCCATTTCCTTTAAAACAATGGGTTTTAAGGCGTATTGTTTTATCCCCTCTTTTTTAGCCTTTTCCTCATCAACTAGATCGCTGAAGCCTGTACATAGTATAATCGGCAAATCTTGACGTACCTGCAACAGCGCTCTAGAGAGCTCCACTCCCGTCATATTCGGCATGGTTTGATCCGTAATCACCAGGTCATAGTCTTCCGGTGTCGCCCTGAACTCTTCCAAGGCCGCTATACTGCTTGTCCTGCCAACGACTGTGTAGCCAAGTTGTGTCAACATCCCTTCCACCGCCTTGACCATGGACGGTTCGTCGTCAACGACCAGCACTCGCTCGCTTCCCCCCGGCAACTTTTCATCTGGCGTGAACGCACTTCGTGTTTTACTCGGTGTCGACGGCAGGAGAACAGTAAAGGTGGTTCCTTGCTCCAGTTCGCTCTCCACTCTGATGCTACCACCGTAGCTTTCCACAATGCCGTGAACCACTGAAAGGCCCATGCCGGTCCCTTCAGCTCTATCCTTCGTGGTAAAAAACGGTTCAAAGATGCGTTCTTTTAAAAAGGAATCGATCCCGTGCCCCGTGTCAGCCACTGTCAATCTGACGTATCTCCCGGGATCAATTGACTGATGCTCCCGGGCCTCATCACCATCAACGTTAATTTCCGACAAACTGACTTTCAGCACACCACCCGTTTCGCGCATGGCATGAGCCGCATTGGTGCATAGATTCATCAAAACCTGGTGGATTTGAGTCGGATCGGCTAAGAGATTTCCGGTTTCCTCTTCTATCTGCTTTTCAATCCTAATGGTTGTCGGCAAGGTGGATCGCAACAATTTTAGGGCTTCTTTCACAATCGGTGCCATCACCAATAAAGCCCTTTCCGTTTCTTCCCGCCTGCTGAAGGTGAGTATCTGTTTGACCAAATTCTTGGCCCTGTAACCCGCCTCAAGGACTTCTTGCAAGCTGCCTCTTAGGGGCCCGTCTTCATCAGTTTGCATGAGGGCCAATTCGGTTTGAATAATGACAGGTGTGAGAATATTGTTAAAATCATGGGCAATGCCGCCGGCCAGGGTTCCGATAGCCTGCATCTTTTGGGTTTGGCGAATTTGCGATTCAAGCTTCTTCCGCTCGGTAATGTCCCGCATAACACCCAAATTGCCTATCCACCGCCCATTTTCATCGAACAGTTTGGCACCGAAAGTCTCACCGGAGAATTCGTGCCCGGCTTTGTTCCTATAGGACGTAACATAAAGATCTCTTTCGTCCTTTGCACTTTTGTCAAAAACAGCCGTTCCAGCTTGGAGATAGTTGCCTCGGTCAGCATAAAGCTCTTCAGTGGTTTTGCCCAGCAGCTCCTCCGGCTTGTAACCAAATGTGGATTCCATCCCCTTATTTGCTAATTGGATCTCACGGCGTGTGTTCGTTATGACAACGCCGTCAGGGATGGTATTGAACATGGTTTCAAACAGATTCTTTTGTTTTGCCATTTCGTCTTTCGCCCGTTTGCGACCGGTAATGTCCTGTACTGTACCGAACATCTTCACAGCCTTTCCAGACGCGTCTCTTTTCAACGACCCATAGGCCTGCATATCCCTTACCTCTCCCGTATCCTGGCGTATTATTCGGTGTTCGATACTGTAAGGTTCTCCCTTTTGAACCGCCTGTGCAAACGCCGTTTCTATTCGGGGGATATCTTCTTCATGCGCTATAGGCAAAAGCTCGGAAGTGGTGAGACTTCGACGATGATACCCGTGGATACATTGCCAATTTTGGGATACATACCACATGTCATTTACGATATCCCATTCCCAGCTACCTAGACCGGCCAGTTTCTCAGCCTCCAGGAGCGTATTTTGACTCCTTTCCAACTCCATTTCCTTGTGTTTCCGCTCGGTGATATCGGTGAAGGTCGTTAAGAGATGATACTTCCCTTGGGTTTTTAGGTAGTCCGCTGAAAACAATCCTTGGAGCGCCACCCCTCCCTTCGCCCGAGCGGTTACCTCGATATTGCGCAAATGTCCCTCGTGTTGTAAGCGCTGCATAACATTTCGCCGAGCTTCGGGATGCCAAAGCCCCAGTTCTGTGGATTTTCTGCCGATCACCTCGGACCTTTTGTAGCCAAATATAGTGCAAAACACGTCATTGATATCAATGTACTCACCGGTTTCCATGTCACTGATCGCGATTGCAGAGGGAGTCAAATGGAATATTTTTGAGAATTTCTCCTTATTTTCCCGTAAAGCTTCTTCTGCCTGTTTGCGACCGGTAATGTCTCGAACAGCGCTTATATTTGTTTGCCGTCCATCAAGTCCTGAACGGTTGGCGGTGATCTCCACGGGAAAAACGGTTCCATCTTTCTTTTTGTGAAGCCTTAAAATGGTTCGTTTTGATTTTACGTCCTCTTCCGAACTTTCTTTCAATTGCTCGAGATAAAGCTTGTTGCTTAGAGCATCGGTTATTCGAAAACCGATCTGTCTGAAGAGCCTTTTGTCTTCCTCTGTCCAATCTCTGCAGTGATCGCATTGATGCAAGCCGAACATCCATTTTTCACCGATCTTGGGACACAGTGCCATTAAGAGGAGACTCCGGACATTGAATTGCTTGGCAATGTCATTGGCCATCTCTTCGCCTGGAAGTGGGTCCGCAATTACCTGCCCAGGTGCAACCAAGACCCTGTGACAGTAATCGGCCATGTCATTCGTCATCGGAACTTCGATGCCCAAGGCTTTGGCTCCAGGGTAATCCGCAGTTGTGCCTTCTACTGTTACGGAGAAAGAAGCTGCATCAGGATTGCACGGATGGAACAACCAGGCACGATCACATTGAAAGATTTCCAATACGACTTCAACGACTCTATCCAACATACCTTCAACAGCGTCCGTCGATTGGATAGCTTGATCGACCTGTCCAATGGACTCAACGAGTCGTCTGTCTTCTCGGGCTCTTGACCCAAGGACCCCATGAGTATATTGAGCTTGCTCCAATTGCTTTACCTTCTGTTCCAGTTCGCCGTAGGTCGGTTTCTCGGCCATTTAACACCCCTCACCCAACCTTTCCGGTTCAGCAACAGGTCAGGATCGTTCAGATATTACGACTCGGCTTCGACACTCCTGTCATAGATCGCAAAATACATACCAGAACATGGGAACAATACTAATCCATTAATAATACAATAAGTTACAAAAGATAGAGGTGACTTTGCTTACGTATGGCAGCGAGCGATGAACTTAAATGCTCTAAATTTGTCAAAAAACTGACGGCAAGACAAATAAACCAGGCTTGTGATGATGGCGAAGCGGAATGGTCGGGCACGGACAGCATTGATTCGGGAAGGAAAAAGGTGATTAGCAACAAGGGTTAGGGGGTTAGAGTGGTTTGATCCAAAGGTTTCCATCTGAACCGGCCAAGCAAAATGATCAAATGATCAAAATAATCTTGACAGCCTTATGAACAATAATTAGTATTATGGTCAAATGATCGATATAAAAAAGGTCAATAATGCCCAGAAGAAAAAAAACCAGATTTGTTGCCGGATATCCGTCGATCGATGCATTTGTCCCTAGGGGGAATCTGCAAACGGGAGAGATTTCGTTGCCTGTGGAAGGACTCGAAGCCATTCGGCTCACGGATTTTGAAGGGCTTGATCAGGAAACAGCCGCGGGAATCATGCAGGTGTCCCGGCAAACCTACGGACGGATTTTGGGGGAAGCGCGGCATCTGGTTTCAGAAGCACTAATAACCGGGAAAGCGCTGGTTATTGAAGGTGGAACCTATGAAATGCGCGGCAGACAAAGACGATGCCGCAGGAGAGGTGGAAGGAGGTGAAAGCAATGCCCCGAAAAGATGGAACGGGACCTGAGGGAATGGGTCCAATGACGGGAAGAGGCAGCGGCGGTTGCAGCCCGAACCAGACAGGTACCAACGCTACCGGTCGCGGTTTGCGACAGAAAGGTCGCGGCGTGAGTCAAGGCGGTAGCCAAGGCGCCGGTCGTGGTAAAGGGCAAGGTCGCGGTCGTCAAGGCGGCCGAGGTGGAAGACGGTAACCATCAAAGACTGGACAACAAATGCGAGAGGAGGTATGGATCATGCCAGGATTTGACAGAACGGGACCCGAGGGAATGGGACCGATGACGGGAGGTGCCAGAGGCCTTTGCAATCCCGCGGGCGCAAATGCGGGATATGCGGGAGCCTATGGCCGTGGTCGAGGACTCGGATATGGCCGTGGCTTTAGAGGCGGCTCTGGCTCGGGACGGGGACTCCGTCGGGGTTTTGGTGCGCGGGGGTATGCGCCGGCATATGCTGCGCCGACCTATCCGCCGACTTATCCGGCCGGGGCGGGCAACGAACTTAGTGCCTTAAAAGCGCAAGCGGCGGACATGAAGGGTGCTTTGGATGAGATAAACCGTCGGATTGCGGAACTGGAAGAGACTAAGGAATAGGGCCTTAAGCTGAGACGAAAAGGTGATCGAGGTGGTAACCTGGGTCACCTTTTTTCAGGGCGCAGGTCGCCCGTTCAACTTTATCAATGTGGGAGAGGAGACATGAGAAAGATCGGCATTATTCGTTGTGAAAAGAACATGGATAAGTGCCCCCTGACCAACTGCCTCCGGTGCCTCCGTGAAGGAAAGGAAGGGTTTTCTATCTACGAGGCCTGTAATTTGACGGGGGTTTTCGCATGCCACTGCCCCGGCGATAAGGCTGTCGATTTGGCCAAGATACTGAAGGCCAAGGGTGCACAGGCGATTCATTTTTGTACCTGCACGTTTGCAGGAAAATCAGAAGGGTCCTGGGTGCAGGAAAAAGAGGGCTTTTGTGCAGACATTGATGACATTATCGAGCAGGTTAACGCCGAGACCGGCCTTCCTTGCGTAAAAGGGACCGCCCATCTCCCCGCCGGCTATACTGTGGAGACTTGGGCCGCCCAGGGTGAAAGCCATGGGGGATAGGTCGGACAGGCCGAATGCCGTCCCGCACAATATTCGATTCCAACCCATCGGTTTTGTCCGGACGTCAGCTCTCTCGGTGCCTCGTCACTGGAGCGTGTCGGATGTTGAAGGAACGCTGATCATCGACGCGGTCTATCGGGAGGGGTTGAAAGATATTCAAAAAGGGCAAGAGATCGTGGTTATTTTTCATTTTCACAAAAGCCGGGCATTTTCGCCTGCCGATCTGGCCCAAACACCACCCCACCGTGACCGGCGCATGGGGGTGTTCAGCATATGCTCTCCTTTTCGCCCCAATCCCATCGGCCTCTCCGTGCTCAAAGTCCTCGACACTTCGGGCAACGAGATCTCCGTCAGGGGGCTGGATATGATCGATGGGACCCCGATTTTGGATATAAAACCGCATATTGTCGGTAAACACGAGTGTCCGAGTTGCCCGGACCATCCTTAATCCTTCCGAGCCCTAAGATATATTCTGCCGTGCCTCCGCTTTTAATCTCCCAAAATCCAATAGCCATAAAAAAGTGAGTCCCACCCAGAAAAAACGGCTTGACAAGGCGGAGCCCTATGCTTATTTTTATTTTTGGCATATACTCATAATGGAGATTTTATGGTTCGGCCCAGAAAAGAGCGTATGGTCGACATAGATCCGCGGGCAAGCTATTTTAAGCCCCGAGGGATCCCGATGATCGACCTGCAGGAGGTTCGCTTGACGATAGACGAACTGGAGGCACTTCGTCTTGCGGATTTGAATGGGTTGTCCCATGAGAAGGCAGGAAAGGAAATGGGTGTTTCGCGGGCGACATTCGGGCGCATCGTGGAAGCGGCCCGTCGAATTGTTGCCGATGCACTGATTCACGGCAAGGCAATCAACGTTAAGGGGGGTAGCTACAAGTTGGCCGGCACCCGTCAGCGCCGCCCGTTCGTGTGTGGCAAGTGTGAACATTCCTGGTACGAACCGCCTGGAACGGGAAGACCCGACGGGTGTCCCGCGTGCGGCAGTACAAGGCTTCATCGAACACCCGTGAGTCCGTAGGGTGCCATAGGGAAAACACGCATATCGATAGATAGTGAGGAGAGGGTTTATGCACATCGTTATTTCATCGCAGGGTCCGGAGTTTGAATCTCAAATCGATCCACGCTTTGGTAGGTGTCAATACTTCGTTTTCGTAAACTTGGACGACATGGCTTTGGAGGCTGTGCCCAATCCGAACCTCAATCAGAGTTCCGGAGTGGGAATTCGGTCCGCGCAGTTTGTGTGTGACAAGGGCGTAAAGGCGGTGTTGACGGGCAATGTGGGGCCCAAGGCCCAACAGGTTTTATCCACGGCGGGTGTGGTGGTCATTACCGGTGTTTCCGGAACGGTCCGCCAAGCGGCAGAGGATTATCAAGCCAATCGGCTGGAGACCGGTAGTGCTGATGCGGGTAGCCCCGCGGACGTCCAATCATGGCAAAATACTGCGGTTACCGGCGGCGGTCGCGGCATGGGAATGAAAAGCGGTCGGGGTATGGGTAAGTGCAGAGCCGGTCGATCCGGATACGGGACAGCCGGTACCGCCGGCGGTCCAAGAGATGAGACTATTTCAGGCCTGAGAACGGAGGCCGATGGACTCCGTCAACAATTGCAGCGGTTGGAGCAACGAATTAAGGAACTGGAAAAAGGTTAAGTAATTCGCGAAATGTACAACAGTAAACGTTCAAGCAGCTTGACATAAGGAGGTCAAAATGCCCCAAGGAGACGGAACGGGCCCAAGAGGCCAGGGACCGGGAACGGGTCAAGGAAGAGGTGCCGGTGGCGGCCGTGGTTCGAGACCCGGGCCCGGCGGAAACTGTGTGTGTCCAAAGTGTGGAGAGAAAACGCCGCACCAAGCGGGAAGCCCCTGTTTTCAACAAACGTGCCCGAAATGCGGGACGACGATGACACGAGAGTAAGACTATGATCATTTGTATCGCCAGCGGAAAAGGCGGCACAGGCAAGACGACGGTGGCGACAAACCTGGCCGTATCGTTAGACGACCCGGTGCAGTTGTTGGATTGTGACGTCGAACAGCCTAACGCCCATCTTTTCTTAAAACCGGAGATAACGCATACGGAAAAAGTGACCACCCCTGTTCCCGAAGTTGATCTTGACAAATGTGATTACTGTGGAAAGTGTGGAGAGATCTGCCAATTCAGTGCCATCACCGTGATCGCAGATTATGTGCTCACCTTTCCAGAGCTGTGTCACAGTTGCAAGGGATGTATGATGGTGTGTCCCCACGAAGCAATTTCGGAAAAGCCCAGGGAATTGGGGGTATTGGAAAAAGGGACATCCGACTCGGTGGAATTCGTCCATGGTCGATTGCGGATTTCCGAGGCCATGTCACCCCCCCTTATCGAAAGGGTAAAGGAGCAAATCGATTCCGAAAAAACAGCCATTATCGATGCGCCGCCGGGTACGTCCTGTCCGGTGATTTCGACAATGAAGGATTCCGACTTTGTCCTCCTGGTAACCGAACCGACACCTTTCGGATTAAATGATTTGAAGCTTGCCGTCGGTGCGGTTCGGATCCTGGGTATTCCCATGGGGATTGTCATTAATCGCTGTGATGCCGGGGACGATTGCGTTACCCGATATGCAGCGGCGGAAGGGATTCCGGTGCTGATGGAGATTCCCGACGACCGTAAAATCGCGGAGGCCTACTCTCGCGGTGTTATGATGGTTGATGCCTTCCCGGACATGAAAGAGAAATTTCAAAACCTCTATGCAAAGATAAGGCAATCGGTTGAATGAAAGAAATTACCATAATCAGCGGTAAAGGCGGGACGGGCAAGACCAGCCTGGTCGCCTCGTTTGCAGCCCTTGCAGAGAACAAGGTGTTGGCGGACTGTGATGTGGATGCGGCGGATCTGCATCTGATTCTTGACCCGGAAGTTGAAGCCAGTGACGACTTCAAGGGGGGGCGAGTCGCTCAGATAGACCCGGCCCGGTGCACGGAATGCGGTGAATGTGTGGAACGTTGTCAATTTAACGCCGTAAGCGATGATTTCGTCATAGACAAAATCGACTGTGAAGGATGCGGGGTCTGCGTCTATTTTTGTCCGGCAGAGGCCATCGACTTTCCCAGACGGGTGTGCGGAAAGTGGTATATATCCAGGACCCGTTTTGGACCGATGGTTCATGCCGCACTCGGCATTGCGGAGGAGAATTCCGGCCTGTTGGTGAGCTTAGTAAGAAACAAGGCCAAGGAATTGGCCAAAGAACAAGGACGGGATATGATACTGGTGGACGGTCCTCCCGGCATCGGCTGTCCGGTCATTGCCTCGGTTACCGGGACGGACGTGGTGTTGATTGTTACGGAACCGACCCTGTCCGGCCTTCATGACCTGAGGCGAATCGGTGAGCTGACGGATCATTTTAAGATTCCCACCCTGGCATGTATCAACAAGTTTGACTTGAATCAGGAGGTGTCGCAACAGATCGCCGATCATTGTCAGAAGCACGGTATTACCTTGCTGGGCAATATTCCGTATAGCAAAGCGGTGACCCATGCCATGGTTGCGGGAAAGAGTATCGTCGAGTATGCCCAAGACGATACGTCGGACGCGATCCGGACACTCTGGGGCCAGTTGAAGGAATACTGTGAAGCCTAAAGCCGCAAGAGATGACTTGATTTATGGTCCCGTGCCTTCCCGAAGGCTGGGACGGTCTTTGGGGGTGGACCTGGTGCCCCATAAGGTCTGCTCCTACGACTGTATTTATTGTCAATTGGGCCGGACCACTGAAAAAACCATTAACCGATATCCGTATGTCTCTCCGGAAGTGGTTACACGTCAAGTACGGCGGCAAATCGACGCGGGCGTTCACGCCGATTACGTAACCCTCGGTGGATCCGGAGAGCCGACTCTCAATAGTAATATCGGGGAGATCATCGCCGCGTTGAAGGGGGATACCGATCTGCCCGTGGCTGTTTTGACCAACAGTTCCATATTGTGGAACCCTGAGGTCCGAGACGCTCTGTGTCAGGCCGACGTGATACTACCGTCCCTGGATGCCTATGATACCCGGACGTTTGAGCGGATCAACCGACCCCATCAGGACATTGCATTCGGGCACATGTTGGAGGGGCTGATTCACTTTCGTCAGGCATATCAGGGAAAAATCTGGTTGGAGATATTTGCATTGGCGGGGTTAAACGCAGACCCGGTAGGGGCCGAGCGCTTCAGGGAATTGATTTCAAGAATTGGACCCGATAGGGTCCATGTGAATACGGCGGTCCGGCCGACGTCCGAATCGTACGCCCAGCGGGTTGAAGACGAAGATCTGGTTCGGTTTTGTCGGATTTTAGGAGAAAAGGCGGAAGTGGTGGTGCCGTTTCAGGGCGCGCACAGCCGCAGGAACCTCCCGGGAACGGAAACGGATCTCTTGAACGTGCTGGCAAGACGACCGTGCACCCTACATGACCTTGCCGTGTCTCTGAACGTCAGCGAAGAGGCGCTTCTTAAATATATCGAGCCCCTGCTGGGTGACCAGACCATCGAAACGGCGGTAGATGGGACGACGGTTTATTATCGTATTTCCAACCCGAACGAGCTACCCTATGAAAAGAAGGAGGGCGGTTACCAATCATGAAAATGGCGATTACGTCTACGGGGAAAGAACTCATCTCAGACCTGGATCCCCGTTTTGGGCGGGCGAAATATTTTATTGTCGTTGATCCGGATAGCTTGGAATATGAGGTGGTGGAAAACAAACAAAACCTTGACCTGCCTCAAGGGGCCGGTATTCAGGCGGCAAAGACGATCGTAGATCAACAGGCCGACGTTCTCATTTCCGGCAACTGTGGACCCAAAGCCTTCAAAGTTTTGGCGGCTGCCGGAATCAAGGTGGTTACCGGGGCGAAGGGACGGGTGATGGACGGCATCACCCAGTATAGGAGTGGCCAGCTCAACGAGGCCACACAAGCCAATGTGGAAGGCCACTGGGTCTAGATCTGTTCCTGGGTGGGCCTCCAAATAGTGCTAACCACGGATGGTTGGGCCATCCATCGAATATAGAGGAGGTTTTTTCATCATGAGTGATTCGAAGACATGTGGCTCTTGTGGGCCCGATAAAGCGTGTGCTCCCGAACAAGACCAAGGCATGGGAGCACAGGACCAGGCGATTCATGACGCCTTGGGCTTGATTAAGAATAAGCTGCTGGTGATGAGTGGCAAAGGAGGGGTGGGCAAAAGCAGTGTTGCCACGAACTTGGCGATTGCCCTGTCACAAAGCGGAGCAAAAGTCGGCTTGATGGACGTGGACCTCCACGGTCCGGACATTCCCAGAATGCTTGGATTAACGGGGCTTTTGGATATCAGTCCCGACCAGCGGATGATACCCAAGTCCTATTCGGACAACTTGAAGGTGGTTTCCATCGAGTCGTTGTCACAAGATGTGGATCAGGCCGTTATATGGCGCGGGCCCTTGAAGATGCAGATCATTCGCCAGTTTATTTCGGATGTCCACTGGGGGCAACTGGATTACCTGGTTATCGATTCACCTCCCGGAACGGGTGATGAACCCCTTTCCGTCGCCCAGACGATACCGGGAGCCAAAGCGGTTATTGTGACCACCCCGCAGGAGATTTCCCTGGCGGATGTTCGCAAATCCATAAGCTTTTGTCGCACCGTTCACATGCCGACGGTGGGGATCATAGAAAACATGAGCGGGTTTGTCTGTCCGCATTGCGGCCAGGCCACCGATCTGTTCGGCGTGGGCGGCGGAGAGAAAACCGCCACAACAATGGATATTCCTTTTCTGGGGCGAATTCCCTTTGATCCCAATATGGTGAAATCCGCCGATGCCGGAAAGTCCTACATGGAACAATATCCGGACTCGGAAGTTACATCGGCCTATAACGAGATTGCACAAAAGGTCATGCGGGAGGCGAACACCACCGGTGATGCCGCTGCTGGGTTAAAAACCGAGGGCGCCGAGGGCGAGAAAGATGTTGCTAAGGGAGAAAAAATGCGGAAAATCGCCATTCCGGTGGCGGAAGGCAAACTGACCGCCCATTTCGGCCATGCCGCCCAATTTGCCTTGGTCCACCTCAAAGACGGACAAGTCAAAGATAAAGAGATTCTTACGCCTCCCCCGCACGAACCGGGTGTCTTGCCCAAGTGGTTGGGAGAGCTGGGCGTGGATGTCATTATCGCCGGGGGGATGGGCCAAAAGGCCTTAAGCCTTTTTGAGCAAAACGGCATTCAGGTTTGCACCGGCGCACCCAGTCTTTCTCCGGAGGAATTGGTGGATCAGTTCCTCTCCAATACATTACAGGCCGGAGAAAATGTCTGCGATCACTAATCTGACAGTGGTATGGACCACATAAAGATCGGTACCGCCTCTTGGACGGATAAGAGCTTAATCGACAGCGGCACCTTCTATCCGGACCGTGCACAGACGGCCGAGGCCCGGCTCAGATTTTATGCGGCGCATTTCGACACCGTCGAGGTGGACTCGTCCTACTACGGGATGCCGTCGGAACGAAATGCCCGCCTCTGGGTAGAACGCACACCGAAGACGTTTACCTTTCACATGAAGGCCTACTCGATGCTTACCGGCCATCCCACCCGCATTCAGGCCGTTCCTCAAGTTTTGCGAAAAGAACTCCCGCGAACGGTCACGGAAAAATCGAAACCGAAAGAATTTCCCAAGGAGATTGTAGAGGCCGCCTTCGACATGTTTGCAGCGGCTTTGAGTCCTTTGAAGCGAGCGGAAAAGCTGGGATGTATCCTCTTTCAGTTTCCGCCGTGGTTCGTGCCGTCGGATCGGGCTTACCAATGGCTCGAACTGGTTCGGGAAAAGCTTGTCCGTTATCGGGTGGCTGTGGAGTTTCGGAACCGACGGTGGATCTCCTCCCCGGATAAAGAAAAAGCTTTGGATTTCTTGCGTGACCATCGTTTCTGCTACGTGGTGCTGGATGCTCCTTGGCTGGAGGGCTGGCAAGGGCCGCCGGCGGTGACGACGCCCTTGGCCTACGTGCGACTGCACGGACGAAATCGAAAGAACTGGTTTACGAAAGGCATAGAAACCGTTCAGCGGTACCGATATCTTTACACCGATGGAGAAATCAATACCTGGGCCAATAACGTTCAGAAGATTGCCCGGCACGCCGAGCAAACCTTTGTTCTTTTCAACAACTGCTATCAAGACTATGGGATCCGGAACGCTCAGGCGTTGAAGTCGATACTTGAAGAAAAGGATGCTAAGTCGTGAACCCGGGTGTTGTCGAGGGGCGCCTGCGGGGGCAAGCGGTTTGGCGGGTTCGTCATTGACTTACCCGCCTGGGTGGTATAGTCGGTATGTCCAGCCGAGAGTGTGGCGCATGGTTCTTTTAACCGATCCGAACAAGGAGGAAAGATGACAAAACGAATCTGCTTAAGTCTGTTGATGGGGTCATTTTTGGTGATTATGGGATGCGGGGGAAGTAAATACGCCGATTCCATCGAAGTGAACGAGAAGTTCGTTCAGGTCATGGAAGAGTATGTAAATGCATTGGAAAAGGCATCCAGCGCCGACCAGGTGGCCACGGCCATGAACTCGTTTGCCGACGGCATGGAAGTCCTGGGCCCTAAGATCAAGGAGCTGTCCAAAAAGTACCCGGAATTGAAAAACAGCGACAATGTGCCGGATGCGTTAAAGGCCTCTCAGAAGAGAGTAGAAGAGGTGGGGAAAAAGATGGCCGGGGCCTTTATGAAGATCATGCCCTACATGAGAGACCCGGCGGTACAGGATGCCCAAAAACGGGTGTCCACTGTTATGGCCAATATGGCCTGATTTTTTCTTTACTTGGCTCATTGTAGTTGGTATTTGTTAGGGAAATTCGCTCGGGTGCTCCTCGTGAGCGTAATAGGGAATCCCGTTAGAATCGGGAGCGGGCCCGCCGCTGTGACCCTGCCCTTTTCACACTGAAAAGGGAACCCTTTTGGCCGTTGTGTGCCACTGTCCATTGTTGGGGATGGGAAGGCCGCTAAAAGGGCGGGGAAGTCAGAAGACCTGCCTTAGCAATGAAATGGTTGCCCCTCGCGGATCGGGGTAGATCTAGATCTTGAGGATAAAAAAGGGATTTCCCCGGATCGATTGAAATATCGGTCCGGGGTTTTTTATTGCTTCTCTGGCCCGTGTTCTGGGGGAGACAGGAAATGAGCCGAACGTTCATCGGTATCCTTATTGTTGTCGGGTTGGTTTGTGGCGGTCTGGCTGTGTCGCTGATGCCGATCGGGGATTTCGGCCTGAGAGCCAGCTCAGCAAAAAATCGGCATAGGTCCGATATCGCCGATGCGCCGCCGCAACGTCTGGTTTCCATGGCCCCAAATATCACCGAGACCGTCTTTGCCCTGGGACAAGGGGATCGACTGGTGGGGGTCACGAATTTCTGTCTATTTCCCCCCGAGGCGATGACACTGCCGAAGGTCGGCGGCTTCTATAATCCGAACCTGGAGAGACTGGTCGCCCTGCGCCCGGACTTGATCGCATTGCAAGGGCGACACAAGAAGGTGACCGCCTTTTGCCGGGCCAAAAATATCGCCGTTCTTCACGTCGATATGGACAGCTTATCAACAATCTATGACGGCATCGCTAAATTGGGAGATGCCTTAGAAGCATCGGAGCGAGCCGAGCAATTATGCACTCAGATCCGTAGTGGGCTCCGGCAGGTTCGCCGACATACCAAGCGCATGAAGAAAAAGCAGGTATTTATCAGCTTGAGCCGCACTATGGGATCGATGACCAACCTCTATACGGTGGGCGGGAGCAGTTTTGTAAGCCAGGTGGTTGATGTGGCCGGTGGGCGGAATATCTTTGCGGATGTCACCCAGCCCTATCCTGAAGTGTCCAAAGAAAGTCTGATCAAACGGGCCCCGGAAATTATTTTGGAGCTCTATCCGGGAGAAAACATGTCAGATCGGCGAAGACGCCGGATCCAAAAAGAATGGAACGCATTTCCGACCATCCCCGCGGTGTCCGATGAGCGGATTTATGTTTTGACGGATGACTTTCTCCTGGTCCCGGGGCCTCGGGTGGTTCGTGCCGCTCGTCGGTTTGCCGAAGCCATTCATGGAGAGATATATGATCGATGACCCGTTGCTTCAGATAGAAGGGGTTCGGTATGCATATCGCACCGGCGGGTGGCGGCTTGCCGAGTGTTCATTTTCCGTCACGGCCGGCAGCATCCTGGGTATTATCGGACCCAACGGTTCAGGTAAGAGCACATTGCTTAAATTGGCCGCCGGTATATTGAATCCGGTCCAAGGCAAGGTAATCCTTTTGGGCCGTAATATAGCGCACATGAATCGCAAGGAGATCGCCTCTGTTTTAGGTTATCTTCCGCAACACACGGAAAGGCATTTTGACTATTCCGCTGAAGAGGTGGTCGCCACCGGACGGTTTCCCCATACGAGTGGCGCCCGATTCCTAAACGCCTATGATCGTGAAGCGATTTCGAAAAGTCTGGAAAAGACAGAAACAGAGAAACTCCGTCACCGGCGTATCTCCAGTCTATCCGGCGGTGAGAGGCAACGTGTCTTGCTGGCATCCGTTATCGCCCAGGAACCCAGAATTCTTCTCTTGGATGAACCGACCAGCGGCCTGGACATTCATCACCAAATGCGCTTTTTTTCCGTGCTTTCCGCGCTCGTGGCAAAGGGAATGGCCGTTGTTGCCGTCACCCATGATTTAAATCTGGCCTCTTTCTTTAGTGATCGGATCATCCTCCTTGCGAGAGGTCAAATCGCACATCAGGGGGCGGCGAAAGAAATTCTGACCCAGGAGATTTTGGAAGACGCCTATGGCCGAGGATTAGAAATACTGGCGCACCCGAAAACCAATCGTCCGATCGTACTTCCTTCGAGCGGCATTCATCAGGAACGGGAGAAAGTGTCTTGACGACATTACTTACCCGGAAACAGTTCATATGGGTTGTTGGTGGTTACGTCGTTATCTCCTTGGGCGTTTTGTTAATCGCCCCTCTTTTCGGCAGTGAATCGCTGTCACTGACAAGGGTTGTGAATGGATTGTTTTCTGATGGAATGGCTGTCGATAGCGAGATATTCTTTTTCCACCGCATTCCCCGGGTGTTACTGGCGTTCCTGGTAGGTGGTTCCTTGGCAGTGGCGGGCAATGCGCTCCAGGTCGTTTTGAGAAACCCTTTGGCGGAACCCTTCATATTGGGCATTGCAGGCGGCGGTGCCCTGGGTGCCGTCATCGCTATCTCCATCCCGGGCCTTTTGATCCGGATCGGACCCTTTTCCTCGCTTCAGGTCTTCAGCCTTTTCGGCTGTTTAATGTGCGTATGGGCCATCTATCGGTTTTCTTCCGCTCACGGCGACATTTCCATGACGACGATTCTTTTGGCGGGCGTAACGGTCAACATCCTGTGTGGAGCGGCCATTCTCTTGGTCCGGTATTTGGTGAGTCCGCATCTTTTGGTCGC
Organism: uncultured Desulfobacterales bacterium; assembly: GCA_964440795.1. Classification (GTDB taxonomy): domain Bacteria; phylum Desulfobacterota; class Desulfobacteria; order Desulfobacterales. The sequence continues at coordinate 17,831 of CAYTTQ010000044.1, forward strand.
CATGGATCGGTGGATGATGGGGGGGCTGGATGTGGTCGGATATGGAGAGCTTTCAACCCTCTTTCCGTTACTTTTGCCCGGTCTTTTCTTAATCTTTATTCACGGAAATTCTTTGAATCAACTGGCGCTGGGAAAAGAGATGGCACTGGGCCACGGTGTCGATGTGGCGGCCGTGCATAAGCAAGTCCTGCTCGGGACCGGCCTGGCCTCTGCGGCGGCCGTTTCGCTGGCAGGTCCCATCGGTTTCGTCGGGTTGATCATTCCCCATGCGGTGCGCCGCTTGTCCGGCTCGGACCACCGGATCGTTCTGCCCGGCGCTTTTTGTACGGGAGGTGCCTTCTTGACCGTATGCGACATTGTGGCCCGCACGGTAGTGGCCCCCACCGAAATGCCCGTGGGTATTATCACCGCCATGGTTGGTGGGCCGGTATTTTTGAAAATTTTGCTGAAGAAGCAAGGGGTTGTTTAATCCCTGGCTTTTGGAATTGAGAAAGTGAGTAGTTTGGCCTTGACTTGAAGTCGTTTCCATACTATCTGAAACATATGCTCAGGTGCTTGTTTGGAGCTGAACAGGGAACCCCGTGCAAATCGGGGACGGGCCCGCCGCTGTAATCGGGGACGAACGCCGCAGGATGCCACTTTTCCGGAAATATGGAAGGGGAAGGCGCGGCAAGTAGGATGATCCGAGAGTCAGAAGACCTGCCTGGGTAAATGGCTGACCTGCGTGGACCAGGCGTGCCGGAAGATCGAGGATAAAAAGGGACATCCCCGGATCGAAGCTATTTCGGTTCGGGGATTTTTGTTTTGTGGGGAAAAGGGTTATCGCGATACCCCGTCCGAAAAGGGAGGTGATTGAAGAGGTTTTCTTGTGAATCTTTTCTGTGGGTTTGAGGCAATGAGGAGTCTTCAACTGAAATCGAATAGATGAGGAGGAAGTATGAAACGAACGTTATTATCGCTGGCTTTGACTTTTCTTGTTCTATTTCCTGTGGGAGCAGAGGCCGCCGTTGCAGATTTCGAGAACCTGAACTTGGACCCTGGATCCTACTGGAACGGATCGGATGAATCCGCCGGTTTTGTCACTGGCGATGCCTCGTTCTCAAATTACTACAACACAAGCTGGGGCTCTTGGGATGGCTGGGCTTATTCCAACATGACCGACATGACCACGTCAGGCTATACGAACCAATACAGTGCCTACAATATTCCGAGCGGAGGTGGCCATGAGAGCTCAAATTATGGTGTCTATTTTGAGCCGTTCGGTGATCTGGACCCTACTATCAATTTCGGTGGTCCCGTGAAGCTATCAGATGTCTGGATTACCAATACGACATATGCCTATCTTGGAGTTGTTAACGAGGATTATGGGGGCGGACTAGGTAGACAATTTGTACGAAATGACTGGTTTAAAGTCACGGTGTGGGGTTTTGATAATTTAGGTCAAAGGACGGCCGATGCCCTGGACATTTTCCTGGCTGATTACACGGACCAGAATTCAGATAACTGGTATGCCTTGAATGAGTGGACCCAGTTTGACCTGTCGGGCCTTGGTACCGTTTACGGCCTTGGGTTTGATCTTGATTCCACTGATTATGGTGATTATGGAATGAATACACCAGCCTATTTTGCCATGGATGACCTTCATGTTGCACCGGTGCCCATTCCAGGCGCGCTGTGGCTTTTAGGTAGCGGGTTTATGGCCCTTTTTGCCATCCGATCCAAGAGGAAGGCATCATAAGTGCCATAGGTAGTGATGCCAATACTGTGGGGGGAACAATGAAAAGCAGAGATCAAGTCTATTTGATCGTTCTAATTATGTTAAGTGCCGTTCTGTTTGTTCATTCTGCTGCTGCCGGCCCTTATGCACCGGCAGCTGGACAACCTGGGTCAACGGCCATCCATAAGGATGACGCCGCGTTTGTTGGATGGGCGACGGGGATCGACGTGGTGCGCGGTCCGCAGGACATCAGAGACACGGAATCGGCGGATGCTAGTTATGGGACTGCTAATAAGGTATTGGGAAAGGCCGATGGCACTTCAGTCGATGTGGTAAGTCTGGGTGATAGCGGATATGCGACCGTGACATTTGATTTTCCCATTATTGACGGTCCCGGCTATGATTTTGCTGTGTTTGAAAACAGTTTCAGTGACACCTATTTGGAGCTGGCTTTTGTAGAGGTGAGTTCAGATGGAGAGAACTATTTCCGATTTCCCTCCATATCACTTACCCAAGTTGAAAGCCAAGTAGGCGGCTTTGATCACCTTGATCCGACCAATTTATACAACCTAGCTGGGAAGTACAGGCGAGGGTACGGGACACCGTTCGATCTGGATGAATTGGCACCCTATCCAGAGTTGGATTTTGGCCGTATCACAAATGTGCGGTTGGTCGATGTGACGGGTAGCATTGATCCACTTTTTGCCCGGTATGATTCACAAGAGCACATCGTAAATGATCCATGGCCTACCGAGTTTTCTTCGGGTGGTTTTGACTTAGACGCCGTCGGTGTAATCAATCACGCTGTTCCGCTTCCCGGGGCTTTTTGGCTTCTTGTTTCGGGTCTTGCGGCCTTGTTTGCCGTGAAACGGACACACCCACGGCTGCGATAGCCAGAGACTGGAAGAAATAAGTGATTCTAAAGTGCCCGGGGTGATTAAGTGCGGTGGCTTATTGTGAGAACTTGTGACCTGCCAGCTTTCGGCATTTCTGGGTGTGTTGCGGTTTTGGGCGTAGAGTTTTTTTGTTATGAGAAACCGTTGCTGCTGTTATAATTTGTTCGTTTCATTTTCTGTGCTGGGCATTTGGGTAGTCGTCATTTTGATTTGGGTGATATGTTGCCTGTCGTTGCCGCCGCTCTTGTTTGCGCAAGAAAAGGGCTTTGGTGCAAAAAGAGAGTATCCTCGCTATGAACTCGAAGAGATTGTCGTTACCGCCAGCAAACTGAAAGAGCCCATCAGGAAAATCTCAAGAAATGTAACCGTCATAACAGCCGAAGATATCGCACAGGCGCCGAGTAATAATGTGGTCGATCTTCTGGCGCGGGAATCGGGGGTGAGTCTGCGGAGTTATTTTGGGAACGACAAGTGGGCCGGTGTTGATCTAAGGGGGATGGGAGAAACCTACACGAGCAATGTTGTGGTTATGGTTGACGGGATGAGGATTAACGCACCGGATCTTCAAGCGGCGGATCTTTCGTCCATCCCTCTGGATCAAATTGAGCGGATAGAAATCGTCCGTGGGGCAGGATCTGTCCTGTACGGAAACGGTGCGGTTGGCGGTGTCATCAACATTATCACTAAAACGGGCGAAGGAAAAGCCCGCAGCAGCCTTTATACATCCTATGGCAGCTATGACACCTTTGATACTCGTGTATCTCATAGCGGCGAGTATAAGGAGCTGGGACTGAGCCTCAGTGCAAACTACTATGATTCAGAGGGTTACAGGGACAATGGCTACATCCGGAAAAAGGATGCCGGACTTAAGGCGGATTACAGTTTGGGCGACCTTGTAGAACTAACGGTCATAGGGTCCCGCCATGAAGACCACTACGGGTTACCGGGGCCAGTGAGCAAAGAGGATCTTTCGTCGAGGGATCGCCGGACCTCTACCGATCGCCCCGAAGACGGTGGTGAATCCGCGGATGACCGGTGGATAGGGGGTGTGGACATTGATCTGGGACGATGGGGCAATATGAAGATCCGCCGGGGATACCGTTTTCGTGAAGACGATTACATCCTTGGATATAGCCCTCTGATCTCTAAAGCGGATCAAACCAACAGCATTGACGAAGACACAAAAGACTTCTACTTGACCTATGACAAAAGATACGAAGTCAATGGGCTGGAAAATCAGCTTCAATGGGGGGTGGACCATCATGAGACGGACTATGTCAGAGAAGAGTTGTCCCAAGACAAGCGCGAAAACAGCGACACCGAGAGCCTCGGGGTTTTTGCCGCCAACGACTGGTCTGTGACGAAAGATCTGGTTCTCCGACTGGGCTATCGATATAACGACTATGACGGGCGTTATCGTACGGACCGACGCCGGTTATTCGGGAGTGAAAAGAGATGGGTGAACGGGGATATAGAGAGCAGAAGCTTTTCTAACCATGCATACGATGCCGGGATAGTGTATGCATTGAACCCCGACCTGAGCCTGTTTGCCGCCTACGCGACAAGCTTTCGCGTGCCCAATGTGGATGAATTCGCCCAAAAAGCCGACCGCCTGGAACCTCAGGAGGGGATTCATATCGACTTTGGGGGCCGATATACTTTCGGCGGTGCAGTGGAGGCCTCCGTGACCTTGTTTCAGATCCGCGTGGAAGACGAGATCTATTTTGACGAAGCAACCGACGTAAACAAGAATTACGGCGACAAGACAAGGCGCCAAGGAGTGGAGTCGGACATGAAGATCTATCTCCATGACGCCTTTTATTTTTGGGGCAACTATACATACACCAAGGCGGAGTTCGAAAAAAGCGACACGACAGTGCCCTTGGTTCCTGAACATAAGGCTTCTCTGGGTTTTGAGTGGCAGATCGCCGATGTCGTCCTTTCATTGACAGGGACGTATGTGGGTGAGCGGTATGACGGAAACGACCAGACGAATGACCGATTCGACAAATTGGATGATTATATCGTAGTGGATGGTAAGGTGACATACGAATACAAGGGGCTGAGGTGGTTTGTCGGTGTGAATAATGCTTTCGACGAATTGTATACCACTATTGGTTTCAGCGAGACCTACTATCCGATGCCCACTCGGAATTATTACGGGGGGGTTGAGTGGACGTTCTGAGAAAAAGAGCGAAAATCCCTATCAGGTCTATTTTGGGGGGCTTGCTGTTAATGAGCATCCTCTTTTGTGTTCCCCCGGTAATAGCCACCGGGCCTTATGCCCCGGCAGCAGAGGAGTCGGGTTCCACAGCGGTTCATATGGATGATGCGGCCTTTGAGGCTTGGGCCACGGGATATGTCAATTACACGCCCGGGTCAAAGGTTAATGACACTTTTCAAACGCCTGATCGGGCGACCGGCCAGGCCGTCGGGAACTCTTCCAACATCGTATCTCTGGGTAGAGAAGGGGCGATTACCATGACCTTTGATGCTCCCATCCGGGACGGCCCAGGGTGGGATTTCGCAGTGTTCGAAAATGCCATCAATGATACCTTTTTGGAATTGGCCTATGTGGAAGTATCTACTGATGGTATCATGTTTGTTCCGTTTGAAAACGATTCCCTAACGCCCGATCGGGTAAACGCTTTCGGGTCGGTCGACTGTACATACGTGGATGGACTAGCCGGCAAGTACAGGCAGGGGTATGGGACCCCGTTTGATCTGGCAGACCTCGGCCTGGACAATGTCACCCATGTGAAAATCATTGATATCGTCGGTGATGGCTCGGACACGGATACCACCGGGGACCCGATCTACGATCCCTACCCGACCACCGGGAGTGCCGGGTTTGACCTGGAAGCCATCGGCGTATCAAATGGGGCGGCCTATGTCACCGGGGGATTCTCTGCACCGGAGCCCGTTTCTTCATCTGGAGCACCGCCGGAGAATGGAGAGGCCGGAATCGGTGGCGGTGGGGGGGGCTGTTTTTTAAG
>CAYTTQ010000045.1:0-21938 GCA_964440795.1 uncultured Desulfobacterales bacterium
ACGGGCCGAAGCCGAGATGGCAAAATGTGAAGTTATTTTTGCGCGAGCCCTAAGGGTTGATGGAAAATGAACGGGGATGATGAACAAGGTTATGAAAGTACCTCTTTTAGACTTAAAGGCCCAGTACGAAACAATTAAGGACGAGGTCCGGCGGGTAACGGAAAAGGTTTATGAAGAGCAGCGCTTTATCCTCGGTCCCGAGGTTGAAGCGCTGGAAAAGGAAATCGCCGACTATTGCCGGTGCCCGTATGCCGTGGGTGTTTCCTCGGGAACCGATGCGTTGCTGATTTCTCTTATGGGCATGGGGATTGGTCCCGGTGACGAGGTCATAACCACGCCCTATACGTTTTTCGCCACGATCGGATCGATTGTTCGCACCGGCGCCAAACCGGTGTTCGTCGACATAGATTCAGATACGTACAACATGGACCCCGGCAAGATCGAAGAGAAGATCACGCCAAAGACCAAGGCGATCATTCCTGTTCACCTTTATGGACAGTGCTGTGACATGGCAACCATTGGCCGGATTTCGCGACAACACGGTCTTCAGGTTATTGAGGATGCGGCTCAAGCAATCGGAGCGGAAGACCGGGAAGGGCACAGAGCCGGTTCCATGGGCGATATGGGATGTTTTTCCTTCTTCCCGTCAAAAAACTTGGGGGCTTTCGGTGATGGTGGCATCGTTACCACCTGCTCGGCGGAACTGTATGAGACATTGAAGGTATTGCGGGTTCATGGTTCCCGTCCCAAGTATTACCATAAGATGCTTGGAGGTAACTTTCGCTTGGACGCATTGCAGGCGGCCGTTGTTCGAGTCAAGCTGCCGTATCTGGATTCATGGACCGGCTCTCGTCAAGCCAACGCGGATCGGTACCGGGCACTTTTTAGAAATGAAGGCCTTGAAGACGGCATCACACTTCCTAAGGCTTCCAAGGGCCGCCACATTTACAACCAGTTTATTATCCGCGTGCCGGATAAACGCGACGAACTCAGACAATATTTGGGTGAAGCGGGTATCGGTACGGAAATCTACTATCCGGTCCCGATGCATTTGCAACCGTGTTTCCAAGACCTGGGGGGGCGAGTGGGAGATTTTCCCTCGGCGGAAGAAGCCGCCAACCGGAGCCTTGCCCTACCGATCTATCCCGAATTGACCGAAGATCAGCTTGGCTATGTGGTAGAAAAGATTAGGTCATTTTATGTGTAGGAGCCGAAAATGCCCTTGCTTTTTGGCCCAATTCGCATTAGAGTAATCGTCTTGGGGATGTAGCTCAGTCGGGAGAGCGGTACGTTCGCAACGCTAAAAAGACCACTTTTTGTTTCCTAGTCTATCCTTGTATTTCCCGTAGAAATGGTTACTTAAGTTATTGGGTAACATGACGATACATAAGGATATACGGGGATATTTTTCCGTGACTGTTGACTAATTGTGTTGACCAAATTCTGATAGGAGCTCTTGTCCATTATCAAATACCCCTTGACAAAAAGCGGATTTTTAGTTATTTTATAATAGCGTCTGGGATGAGTCGCCAAGCGTCTCAACGAGGGCCTAAAAGGTCCTAAACCCCAGTCGCTTTTTTTTGCTCTTTTTCCCACCTGGCTGGAGGCAGACAGCCTATGTATTTATTATATGTGGACGAGTCTGGTACGTCGGCCATACCTGGCAACACCTCCCATTTCGTTCTGGCTGGTCTCTCGGTGCCTATTTGGCGTTGGAGGCTATGCGACCGCGAAATTAATGATATCAAGAAGAAATATTCCTTGGAGCACGCAGAGATTCATACGGCATGGATACTGCGCAAGTACATTGAACAAAAGAAAATTCCTAACTTTCCAGCATTGAGCTTCGCCGAAAGGCGCTATCAGGTGGATCGGATAAGAAAGGCGGAGCTTCTCCGGCTGCAGAGTCGTGGCTCTCGAAAGCACTACAATCAAACCAAGAAGAACTATTCAAAAACAACAAGCTATATCCATTTGACGCATGATGATCGAAACAGGTTTATAGAGGAAGTTGCGGTGTGTATCTCAAGTTGGGGATATGCGCGGTTGTTTGCTGAATGTATCGACAAAATTCACTTTGACCCGCAACGTGCTAGTACCAGTATTGACCATCAGGCATTTGAACAAATAGTATCTCGATTTCAACAGTATTTAGAAAGTATCAGTACTCCAGGAAATAATTGTTATGGGCTTTTAATCCATGACAATAACGACACCGTGGCAAGGAAACATACTCGCCTGATGCAGGAGTTCTACGAAGGGGGCACCCTATGGACAAGAATTAACAACATCATTGAAACTCCGCTATTTGTTAACAGTCACCTGACAAGTATGGTGCAGCTCGCTGATTTGTGCTCATATGCCTTGCGTCGTTATCTTGAAAACGGAGAAGCTGACTTGTTTTCCCACATCTTTAAACGGGCGGACAGAAAATATGGCTTGGCAGTTGGGGTTCGACACTTTGGGTCTTCTGGATGTACATGCGAGATTTGCAAGAGCCATACGTATTGAACCCCTGTTGAAAACGCTTTTCAGTGGACCTTATTAGCATCTTTCCACATTTCGAGGTTCTTGCAAAGCCCGGCAAGTAAAAGACCCTTGTTTTCAGTTATAAGTCCCGACCACGGCGGGCTTTTTTTTGTGGCAAATATAAGTTACCTCTTGACAAAAGGTTACTTTGTGCTATAATAGTTATAGGAAAAGGATAAGACTTAACCTACAAGCGGGGGGGGGCAATAGATGAACAGTAGAACCTTAAAAGAGCTTCTTCCCAAGGCCAAGTTCTCTAGCGCCATGCTCAAGTTGATTGAAGAGCGTCCGGTATTCGGTGGCTTTATTCAAACGGAAATGAAGGCCTATATGGGAGAGCACGCAGACTTTGACGCTGTGCCCCGTGCCGGAATCGCCCCCGGTGAACACGTCCCACTATCACCCAGGAAATACCTTGCAGCACTGCTTATGATCCTTCATAAAGCCCCGTTGAGCCTGGACGACATAGGTGAGGTGGTGGATGCCAGTAGGGGACTTGTCAAGAAGTGGAGAACGGAGGACAAGTTCAAGGAGGCGGTGGACCAGTCCATTGTGAAATACTGTGACAGACTGATTGAACAAATAAGCCTAATCTGGGGGAAGTTGCCCGCCACAATACGAACCCTCTCTGAGGAAGGATATTCAGACTCACAAATTGTCAGGGCGCTATCGAATGTTTTGGATGAAATTGGAGCGCTGTCTTCCAGAACGCAAGACGTGTTCCTAAGTCGTTTTCTCGAACATCGAAAGCACCAATACCAGAAGATAACTGACAACTCAGAACTTGACACAGGGGCTAAGGCACAGAGTTTGACCGCCTTTTGCACTGTATCACGCGTTATCTTCGGGCAGATGATAAAGCACTTTGAGAATGACCCCGAGACCAGGCAAAAACTCATCATTGCCGATATGGCAGAACGGCTACAAGCGTGTGCGCAAATGAGTGAGGAACGATGCTTTATAGGCCGGATGCAGGAAAAAGAACACTTGCCGGAAGGCATGGCAGAGATGTTGGAGGAAATAGACAAGCAGCTTAGTAAATCTATCAGTAGTACAGCAAACCCCAGCTATATCAAGTCTTGGTAACCTATGGACATTTTTTTGGCTATCTTGGTAACCTCTAGGCGTTAGGACACTGGAATGAAGGCAAAACAACTTACAACCGAGCATAGGACACCGGCCACGATTGATGACACGTCGAAGCCTGGTTAAAACTATGGTCAAGAAAACCCTAAAACGCAACGGTAATGCCCGGGATAGGGTGTTAACCAGGGTAAGTACGAGGCGGTATATGATAACCTAGCGGTACACGCTAAGCCCATGTTTGCCACAGGGTATCATACCGGCATGAGGCTAGGGGAGATACTCAACCTCACATGGGATAAGGTGGACGTTAAGGCCGGACTGTTTCGGCTGGATGCTGCAGACACCAAGGACCGGGAAAAGAGAAACGTCCCTATATCACAAGAACTACAAGAAATACTTGCGTCTATTCCCGGGGGGTTGTATATAAAGCATGTGTTTTTGTATAAGGGTGAGCCGGTACGGTGCATCAAAAAAACCCTTAAGCAAGCGTGTAAAGAGGCCGATATTCCCTATGGCCGGAAGGTTCAGGGTGGTTTCACGTTTCACGATCTTAGGCACACATTCAATACCAACATGCGAAAAGCCGGGGTACATGAGTCTATAATCATGAAAATTACCGGCCATGCTTCAAGGGATATGTTCGACAGGTACAATACGATTGACGCGGATGACGGACGCCTTGCAATGACTCAGATGCGGGGCTATTTACAGGGTTTTGGCGAAGGTGTTGACCAAACTGTTGACCAAAACCAAGTTTCTGAGCAATAAGGGCAGGGAAAAGCATTGAAACGGTTAGGAAATAAAGAGTGGTCAACGATAAACCCCGATGCTGACTATAACTTTTGCAAGCAATGCACGATAAGTGCTTGAAATAACACAAAGTGGGGATGTAGCTCAGTCGGGAGAGCGGTACGTTCGCAACGTACAGGCCAGGGGTTCGAGCCCCCTCATCTCCACCAATAAAAAAGCAATTTTTTTCTCTAATTCTGTCTTATATATCCCGAAACAAAAAAAGGACCCACACACAGCACACCGGCTATCTGAGGGCATAGAAAACCCCGGATGTGCCCGCCCAAAGACTATGTCCGAAATAGTTTCAGGTCACATCCATACGAACTTGACGCCGTCATCCACGGAGCACAGCTACTTCCCAAAGAAATCTAGGTTTATCGGATGGTCATCGGAATCGCTTGATATTCAAACGGATTCGACTATATGAAATGATCTTCCAAGCTGGGGGACGTTGTGGAGTACCTTGGGAAAAAGGCTTTGGGATAAAAAATGGGGCACCCAATGCCGATGGCATGCCTTTCCGAAATATCTCCTGAAATCCCTGGAAGATACCTTGACACCCCCGGTATGGGATGATAGCAATGTACATTAATGCGTTATCCGAAAAACTTAAATTCTTGCTAATGAGGAGAAAGCCTATGAACAAGGCGGATTTGGTCGAGGCCTTGCGGGAAGATCAAGACTTGACTCGAGATAAGGCGGAGGAGGTGGTGAGTTTATTTTTTTACGAGATGACGGATGCACTTACCAAGGGTGATCGAGTGGAGATTCGTGGATTGTGGAGTCTTTATGTGCGCGAATACGATTCGTATACGGGAAGAAATCCCAGAACCGGGGAATATGTAGAGGTGAAGCCTAAAAAGCTGCCCTTTTTTAAATGTGGTACCGAATTGAAAAAGCGGGTCGACTACAAATAAATCAAAGGTGGTGAGGAAAGTGATCGGTGCGAAAAATACCAAAAAGGTTTTGGAGACCATTCAGGCGGGTCTCAAGGTATTGTCAAGTCAAACTGAGAAATTGATGCAAATGGTCGAGAGCCTGGAGAAGGAAGAGGCCGAAGCGGCCAAGAAACAAGATCAAACCGGCGCCGCCAAGAAGCCGAAAAAGAAACCGGAAACAAAAGCCGAGAAGAAGGCACCTACGCCAAAGCGTGGCCGGGAACGGTCAAAGGCGGCTCGGAAAACGGCGACGGACCAGGTGATCGAAATTATCAAAAACGCCAACAGACCGCTGAACGTGGCGGACTTGTCGGAAATGACCGGATTCGAGCAAAAGAAGGTTCGAAGTATTGTATCCAAGGCTGCCGGCCAAGGCCGAATCAACCGGGCAGGGAGAGGGCTTTACGTGGCTGCGTGAAAGTAATTATCTGAAAACAATCATTGATCAAATCATCCTTAGCCTTCATATATTGGATGAGAAATGCATTGTAATCCGCTTGGAAATAAGGACATATCGCTTTTTTAAATGTTGACCGTGAGGGCTATTTTAATTCAGATCCTGTGGATTGCCCTGATTTATGCTTCCGCTAAATTCGGCAAGAAGCCGTTGATCATCACCACGGTTGTCCTTCTCGGCATTACACTGTTTCATCTCTTTTCTCCGGTGCTGTTGATCCTGCAAGCAACGGTGATACTGGCTACCGCCGCCATCTGTTATCACAGAATCAGAGAAGGCGAGATAAGGGAAATAGTCACGGCGTTTCGAGATATCTTCGACCACCTAACCGGAAAGTAGAAAATGAATTCAACTGTAGCGGAGAAACGCTCGGCGGTTATTACACGAACCACGAAAGAAACGGACATTGAACTGGAGCTGACCCTGGACGGCACCGGAAGGACAGAAGTTTCTACCAGCGTGCCGTTTCTTGATCACATGCTATGCCTGATGGCTGCTCACGGTTTCTTTGATTTGAAGATTAAGGGAACGGGAGACATTGACATAGACGGCCATCACACAGTTGAAGACATGGGTATCGTACTGGGTGAAGCATTCGCCAAGGCGCTGGGAGATCGGCAGGGAATACGACGTTACGGCAAGGCCGGTGTGCCGATGGACGAAGTGCTGGCCTCTGTGGTGATGGACTTTTCGAATCGTCCCCTTCTGGTCTACCATGTCGCGTACGAGACCAAGCGGGTAGGGGACTTCGATGTTGAGTTGGCGCAGGAGTTCTTTAAGGCGTTTGTCGGTCGCAGCGGCATTACGCTTCACATCAACGTCATGTATGGTCAAAACACCCATCACATTATCGAAGCCATATTTAAGGCCTTTGGGCGGGCCTTGGACGAGGCCACCACGATAGACCCTCGCATCAGCGGCGTGCTTTCAACAAAAGGGATTCTATAATAGAGGAGGTGCCGCATTGGCAGCCTGTAAATCCGGACGCAGGTTCGGAATGCTTCTACTGGTGAGTTGCCTGGTCGGCGGCATCTGGGTTACCGGATGTACGATGTCCCCTCGGGAAAAGAGTCGGCACCCGGCACAACTTACCGATATCAAGGTGCTTTTGGTTGCACCGGTTGAAACCCTTTCCCGACGGCAGGTCGCTTCTATGAATCAGTGCCCGATATGTAACGCGGTATTGAACGGGGGACCCATTGCGTCAGGCGCCGCCGATTACATAACCCGCCAGTTGATGGCCCATCTCAAGGCAAAGTCGGACTTCACCCTTTTGAGCCCCGGCATGGCAACAGGTATTCGCGCTCGGATCATATCGTCGGACATTGGGATTTCACGAAAACGACTCCTGGTTGAAATGGGGAGACAAATCGACGCGGACGCCGTGGTCAGTGGTGTCGTATACCGCTTTCGACAGCGGGTGGGCACGAAGTTGGGGGTTGATTCACCTGCTTCGGTCGGCTTTGGTATTCATTTTGTTCGATGTAGCGACGGCCGCCTTATATGGTCCGACCATTTTGATGAAACCCAGCGTGATTTAAGCCAAAACCTCTTCAAGTTGCGGTCGTTTGTTAAGCGGGGCGGTCACTGGTTGACGGTGGAACAACTGGCCGCACACGGGTTGCGTGACATCATGGCGGATTTTCCGGTACGGAAGTGACCGGTCAAAAGATGTAAATGGGGGTACGGTGGAAATAATTCCGGCGGTAGACATAAAAAGCGGGCGGTGTGTTCGACTGCTCCAAGGCCGAAAAGATTCTGAGACGGTTTTCTCCGAAGATCCGGCAGCCACGGCGGCGAGGTGGGCGTCAAAAGGGGCCCGCCTGCTTCATGTTGTGGATCTGGACGGTGCGTTTGAAAAGAAACCCGGAAATATTGACGCCGTTAGGCGAATTGTGGAAAGCGTGGAAATCCCGGTCCAACTGGGTGGTGGCATAAGAACCATGGGAACGGTCGATATGTATCTGAACATGGGGGTTTCCCGGGTCATACTGGGTACTGAGGCTGTGGAAAACCCGGATTTTGTGCGGACGGTCTGCAACCAATACCCGGGCAGAGTTGTCGTGGGCATTGATGCTCGCGACGGCATGGTTGCCACGGAAGGCTGGACGGAAACCACGAAACGGCAAGCCGTGGATGTCGCACGGAGTTTTGACGGATACGATCTGGCCGGCATCGTCTTTACCGATATTCACCGGGACGGTATGCAGCGGGGCGTCAATGTCGAAGCAACCGCCCGGTTGGCCGAATCGATTTCCACCCCGGTAATCGCCTCAGGGGGGGTGTCTACACTGGATGATATTCGGCAATTACTACCCCTGGAACCGTTAGGCGTCATCGGGGTAATCACGGGACGGGCCCTCTATTCCGGGGCGCTGGACCTTGAGGAAGCCATCGAAATCGCGTCCGGTTAACGCCAAATTTCAGCTCTTCCAACGGCCCTTCCAAAACGCTGATTTTTGCTTGACACACGATCAGGCTCACCTTATACTATACAGCTTTAAAGTTTACGGGGTCTACCCGGTCAAACGCAAATCCATGTGGTGCTGTATGGTATACGGCTGGATACCCACCAAATCACGGGCCGGTCGTTTCCCTGCCTCTTTTGGTACCACCAAGTCGGTAGCCGAAAGGCCGCTCTCTACAACATATCTTTTCGCACGATCAAGGGTTGTCTGTCTTGGCGGGCTTTATACCGGAAGATAACATAAACGAAGTTCGCAATGCCTGTAACATTGTCGACGTCGTTTCCCAGCACCTTTCTCTAAAAAAAGCGGGAAGGAACTACCTGGGTTTGTGCCCGTTTCATTCGGAAAAAACCCCTTCGTTTACAGTAAGTGAGGAAAAACAGATTTTTCACTGTTTTGGGTGCGGACAAGGGGGCAATGTTTTTACATTTCTGATGCTCTATCATCAAATCGAGTTTCCCGAAGCCGTGCAGATGGTGGGGCAAAAATGCGGCATCCGCGTAACCACCAAGGGGATGTCAAGCGATCAAAAGCGCCGATGGGAAGGCAGACAACGAGTATTTAAGATAAACCAAACGGCCCTTGAGTTTTTCCAGTCGAAACTGGCGGATCCGGCCCTGGGCAAGGCTGCCAGATCCTATCTGGAGAAACGACAAATACCCGGGGGAATCGTTAAAAAGTTTTTTTTGGGGTATGCACCGCCGGGTTGGCGTAACCTCGTGGGGCACTTCTCCGGCAAGGGAGAACGACTTGCGGAGGTCGAACGGGCAGGACTGATTATCCCGAAAAGCAGGGGGCATTACGACCGGTTCCGGGAACGGGTCATCTTTCCGATATTGGATGTTCGCGAAAAGGTCGTTGGGTTCGGTGGTCGGGCATTGGATGACAGTCTTCCCAAATACTTGAACTCGCCCGAGACGCCGGTCTACCACAAAGGCAAAACGCTTTACGGGCTGTGTTGGGCAAAGGAGGCCTGCCGCCGCGAGGGTTCCGTTTTTGTCGTGGAAGGTTATTTTGACCTCCTGGCATTGCAACGTTGCCGGATTGAAAACGTCGTCGCCACGTTGGGTACCGCTATCACCAGGGAACATATTCGGGTGTTGAAAGGATATGCGAAACGCGTTGTGCTTGTGTTTGATTCAGATGCGGCGGGAACCAAGGCCGTGGAACGGAGTCTCCCCTTGTTTGTAGAGGAGAACGTAGAGGCCAGCGTCATAACACTTCCGACCGGTAAAGACCCGGATTTGTTCATTTGCGATTTTGGTGGGTCGCAATTCCTGGAACTGGCCAAGCAAAGTCTACCGATGATGGAATTTCTCCTCGAAAGAACCATTGAAAAGCATGGCCTTTCCTTAGAAGGAAAGGTCAAGATCGTGGAAGAATTAAAGCGTCCGCTCCAACTGATGGATAATCATGTAGGACGTGCCGTCTACACAAGAGAACTTGCCCAGCGCCTGGATGTGAATGAATCGGCCATTTTGGAACAGATCGGCTCATCCAAACAACAGCATCGCAAACCGGGGAAACCTCGGCATCAGCCTGTTGCTCCGGGATCCTGCAAGTTGGAAGAAGCCTTGGTCGGGATGATGCTTCAATCGCCTGAAGTTATCGATGCGTTTGATGCCAAGGAGATGGTCGAGTCTATCCAAAACGATGACCTCAAATGCATCGGAAAGATGATTCTGAACGGTGTTTCGAAAAGTCCGCCCTGTGCAGGCGCCGATTTGATTGGCCAAACAGAAGATCCCAAGGTCAGAAATCTGATCTCTTCATTGATAACGAGGCAGGAATCGTGGAATCGGGAAAATTGTCTCAAGGTCGTCAGGCAATATCGATCATATATCCAAAGAAATTATGCCAGATCTTTGTCAAAACAGATAAAGGCGGCGGAACAAGCCAACGATGAAAGTCTGCTGGAAAAGCTTTTGACAGAAAAACAACGGTGTGCTCAAAGAAAATCAGAGGGGCTTCCCTATTAGAGATTGAGATTCGCGGTAAGCAATGGA
Source organism: uncultured Desulfobacterales bacterium (assembly GCA_964440795.1). GTDB lineage: Bacteria > Desulfobacterota > Desulfobacteria > Desulfobacterales. The sequence continues at coordinate 10,277 of CAYTTQ010000045.1, forward strand.
GGGACAATGATCAGAGCTTAAGGACAGGATGATCATTGAGGTAAACCTCGGGTTTAATATCTTGCAAGGAGATCTTTATGCAGAAAAAGTCTGAAATCAAGGATCTGAAAAAGCTTATAACAAAAGGCAAAAAGCAAGGGTACCTGACGTATAAGGAGCTTAATGACGCCTTGCCGGACGGCGACGTTTCCGCGGAACAGATCGACGAAATGATGATGGTCTTTGACGAGCTGGACATCGACATCATCGATGGAAAGAAGATCCGATTTTTGAACCAGGAAACGGAGAAGAAAAAGGTGGCGCCCAAGGACAAAGCGTTGCCGCGAGCGGAAAGCGATACCTTCGGCCGGGTTACGGATCCCGTTAAGATGTATCTCCGCGAAATGGGCGTGGTGTCTCTGTTGAGCCGGGAAGGGGAAGTTGAGATTGCCAAACAGATTGAGGCGGGAGAACAAGAGACCTTGATGTGTCTGGTGGAATCCACACTGGGTATCAAGGCGATTTTAAAGCTTGGCAATGACTTAAGGCGGGAAAAGGTGCGTCTCAGGGATGTTTTGCGCGATGTGGACGAGGGCGAAGCCTACATAGAAGACGCCGAGCATATAAATAAGATTTGCGGTATTATAGATACTATCAGGGAAATTGACGGGGAATGCCGCGAATACAGGGACATGCTTTTTGATCCCTCGTTAAATCGTGAAGAGCGCAGGAAAATTCGTCGTCATATCTCACGGAGGAATCGAAAGATTTTTGATCTTGTAAAGGATTGGAGACTCGAGGCCAAATGGATCGACTCGGTGGTTGCGGATGTTGAGAAACACTTGCGGGCCTTTGACGATTTGGAAAAGGAGTTTGCCCGGGTTGCCAATCAGATGGGCCTGCCGAAAACCCGTGTTCGTCAGGGTTGCCGGGGAAGAACAAAATTCATCGAAAAACACTGGAAGAAAAGTAATCTCAAAAAGACGGAATTTTCCGAATTGATAAAGCGGGCCGGCCAAATAGACGAGGCAATCAGAGAAAAAGAACTGGGTTTAAAGATGAGCCGGCAAAGCTTGAAACGGGTTTCTTCGCATATCGCCGTTGGGCAGCGTAATACCAGCTTGGCTAAGGCAAAGATGGTAAACGCCAATCTTCGATTGGTCGTAAGTATCGCCAAAAAATATACCAACAGAGGGCTGCAGTTTCTCGACCTCATTCAAGAGGGAAACGGCGGGTTGATGAAGGCGGTAGACAAGTTTGAGTACCGTAGAGGCTATAAGTTCAGCACCTATGCCACGTGGTGGATTCGGCAGGCGATTACCCGCGCCATTGCGGACCAGGCAAGGACCATCCGAATTCCGGTCCATATGATCGAGACCATCAATAAGCTGATCCGCACGTCTCGATATCTGGTACAAGAGCTGGGCAGGGAGCCGACACCGGCGGAAATTGCTGAAAAGATGGAGTTTCCTTTGGAAAAGGTGCGAAAGGTGCTAAAGATAGCCAAAGAGCCCATTTCCCTGGAAACCCCGATTGGAGAAGAAGAAGACAGCCATCTGGGCGATTTTATCGAAGATAAAAAGTTCATGTCACCCTCGGAGGCAGCGATCAGTTTGAATCTGTCTGAACAAACACGGAAAGCCCTGGCGACGTTGACGCCCCGGGAAGAAAAAGTCTTGCGAATGCGTTTTGGGATCGGTGAAAAGGCGGATCATACGCTGGAAGAGGTGGGAAAGGACTTCCACGTAACCCGAGAGCGTATCCGGCAGATTGAGGCGAAGGCCCTACGAAAGTTACGGCATCCCACCAGAAGTCGTAAACTTAAATCCTTTCTGGAAATGTAACCCTGGGCCCCGCATACAAAGGGGGTACAATTTTCTTGACACGCAATTACCCGGAAGGATAGTTTTGAAACCGTTAAGGGCGAGCCCTAAGGGCCCATAGCTCAGCTGGAAGAGCCACCGGCTCATAACCGGTAGGTCCCTGGTTCGAACCCAGGTGGGCCCACCAAGATGCAATTGATCATGACCAGCGTAGGAGTTAAAAAGCAGACGCAGCGAGTAGGTCTTCGGATGCCCGAAATCGTGGCTCCGAATTCGAAGGGTGCGGTTTAACCGCACCCTTTTTTTGTTGGTGCGCCCGGCAGGACGCTCCGATTTCCAATATCCAATCCGAGACTGTATGGTGCTCGGTGAAAAGGCGGGATTTGCCGTAACGGCTTAAGGAATAACGTACTGTGAAACACGGATATGTATCAAGGGGAGCGCAATGGTAACTGTCGGCGAATTGGTGAACGTGATGGAGCGGCTCGCCCCGAGGTGCCTCGCTGAAACGTGGGATAATCCGGGTCTGCATGTCGGGAGCCGGGAGTGGCCGGCAAAGTTAATATGGGTGGCTTTGGATCCAACCCAGGGGCTGATTCAGCAGGCTGTCGACAATGATGTGAACCTGGTTATTACTCACCATCCCTTGATATTTCGACCCCTTTATTCTGTCGATCCGGATACGCAGCCGGGGAGGATCATCGAGTTGGCATTAAAAAACCAGGTGGCCGTTTTGTGTGCCCATACCAATTTGGACAGTGCCCGAGGTGGCGTCAATGATATGCTCGCGGAGAAGCTGGGCCTGAGGTCTGTCGAGGTGCTCAAGGTGGTCGAGAATTCTCGTTACAAAGCGTCTGTTCATCCACATGAAGAGGTTGTGTACGATCTCTACCCGGTTCATGGTCATTCGGGGAAGGAGGGGTTGGGAAGAATAGGAAACCTCCCGGAGGCAATGTCTTTTGAGGCCTTTGTAAACCGGATAAAAAGGCAATTTGCGCTGTCCGTCGTAAAGACTGCAGGAAACCCTGTGCAGGATGTTCACCGTATAGCAGTATGTGGGGGCAGCGGACACAGTTTGATTTCAGACTTTTTGAGATCCGACGCCGATGTGTTGATCAGCGGAGATATGGGATACCATGATGGGCAACAAGTGGCCGGTGCCGGCAAGGGGTTGATTGACATTGGACATTTCAGCTCCGAACACGTGATGGTAGAAGGCCTGGCGCGGCAGCTATCCACCTGTCTTGCTTCCGAGGAACATGACGTAACTATAGTACCGTTTTCGGGAGAAAGAGATTGCTTTCGATATATGTAGCGCCATTTGAGGTCCGGACGACAAAGGCCGGCTTCGGATTGGTCTTATACGGGTATTGAGAAAATTTGCTTTGTTGGAGGTGGCTGTGAAAGAACAGATTAACTTGTTGGCAAGAATTCAGGTTGAAGACAATATCTTGGATCGTTTGAGACAGCGGATCCATGAAAGTCCGTCAAAGATTCAAGAAAGTGAGGCAAACCTGCAGTCCCTTGTTGACGCGTTTGAAGCCGACAAGGCGAGGCTCAAAGATGTAAAGACGTTACAACGCCAATCTGAAAGAGAGGTGGAAGACGGACAGGAAAGGATCAAAAAAAGCAAGGCCCGACTTTTAAACATTAAGAGCAACAAGGAATATCAGGCGGTTTTAAAGGAAATCGAAGAAACGCAAAGGGCCAATCGAGAGAGAGAAGACCAGATCCTTACCTACATGGAGGAGTTGGACCTCTTGCAACGGAGGTTAAAGGACAAAGAAACAGAGCTTGAAAGGGTGCGGCGGTTGCACGAAGAAGAAAAATCAGCGCATCAAGAAGAGTTACAGGAAGCCCAGGCACAGGTCACCGAACACGAGATTGAGAGACGAGATATGGCGGCGGCAGTCGATGCCGAGGTATTTAACATATATAATCGTCTTAAAAGTAGACTGGACGGCCAGGTGGTGGCTTGGGTTGAAAATGCCACCTGTTCCGCCTGTAACATGAACATTCCGCCACAAATGTATAATGAATTACAGCGAATGGATGCGCTTCGGTTCTGTCCGAACTGTGATCGTATCATTTACTGGAGAAACGGGAACGAGACGTCCGACGATTCCATGTCAGAGTAGACCAAACGATCGCCGGTGCCGTAGGCACGGGAGGAAAGTCCGAGCTCCGCAGGGCAGGGCGCTCCGTAACACGGAGTCGTGGTAACGCGAAGGAAAGTGCCACAGAAAATATACCGCCTTAAAAAGGAGGGGCTTGCCCCCCCCTTTTTGGGTAAGGGTGAAAAGGTGCGGTAAGAGCGCACCAGTTTCCCGGGTGACCGGGAAAGCTAGGCAAACCCCGCCCGGAGCAAGACCAAATAGGGAAGCGTTTGAAGGCGGCCCGCCTGAGCTTCCGGGTTGGTCGCTAGAGGTATTGTGCAAACAATACCCAAAGATGAATGATCGTTATTCCGTAGCAGGCAACTGATACGGAAGACAGAACTCGGCTTACGGTCTGCTCTGACATGTTTTCTTATGCCGAGGTGAGCCCTAAGCGCTGTATGTTTTTACGATGTGTCACTCATAACGATGGTGGTCGAATGGTTGCGGAGACTGCAAAAACCGATCGGTCGGTCGGCTTTTCGAAGAAGGTAGATCTCTTTTCCCACGACTTTCTCAAGTTGTGCGTATATCTGGAACAGAGTGAACCCACACGAGAGACATTTACGAAGAAACTATACTCTCGCATGGTTTCAACCGCCAAGCTACTGGAGGACTTTCTGGACTTTCATGGCGCGAAAAATAACGCCAAATGGTTTTTGTACCGGGAGCTTGTCTCAACTGTTCGCAATCTGGCGGAAGCCAGCTATTCGCAAAAACATATTTACATCGGACTGCCGTTTTATAGTTTAGGAAATATACATCAAGTTCAGGAGGACGGATACGGTACGCACAAGTTCCTCACAACTTCGCTGAGAAATATTTGTGCGCGGGCACTCAAAGAAGCCGTCCGCCTGGGAATTACCATTCCCACCTCGAAATTCGTCTGGGATGACTTTCCCGGTATCCCTTCCAATGATCATCTGGAGGCAACGATCGATGAGGAGGATCTCAAGGACGAACAAAAACAAATCGTCAAAATTACCACGAAGTTTTTGAGAATTGCTTCTGAATTCGAGACTCATAATTTTTGTCAGGCCTACGACGAAGACGCCATCAAAAAGATTGTGCCGAGTCGGTTCAATGTTGAGGAAGCCCGCCGTTTTGAAATGGCCGTTCACAGCCTTCAGACTTCTTTTGATACCTACGTAAACAGAAGTGGTTTGCAACTTCAACGGTTAAAGCTGAAGGGGCTGAGGGGCTATATTTCTGTGGTGCTGCACCTGCTGGAGTTAAGCCGGCGGCTTTTACACTATTACGAACGACACCTGTATGAGGTCGGCTACAAGCAGGTTTGTATTCATGTGCGAGACCAACTGATCGAGGCGGTAAACCCAAGAAACATACTCCACTGCATCGTCAATTACGGACTTTATTATACCAATCATTTTCTTTTGGATGGTCGATCTTTGGCTCAAGAGTTGTTGAATGAAAATGTTGAACGCAGCACCATTGTGGTTTCCATACCCCAGAAGATGGGATTTCACAGCCGCCCCAGTTTACTGGTGGCCAAAACGGTTCAACACTACGGCGGCCAGGTGGAATTGTGTGTGGGATACGACCGGTTTGATGCCAGCAGTGTTTTAGATCTTCAGTGGGCGGGCGGCAAAATTCAAAAAGACGATATCCAGGAAGTCGTATTCCAAGGCGATGTAAGGGCCCTGAGGGATCTGAAGATCCTGGCAAGTGTGAACTACGGCGAAGACTCTATGGGGAAGGGAATTCCATTGCCGAAAGAACTCTTCTATTTGAAATGATGACGGATGGATTCGGAAACGTTGCCGGGATTATTGTCGCCGCCGGTATGGGAGTAAGATTCGGAGGGGGTCAAAAGAAACAGTATCGAGACCTTGGCGGTCGGCCACTCCTGGCCCATAGCCTGTTGACATTTGACTCTTGCCGCCTCATCGACGAGATTTTCCTGGTGGTTCCCGAAGCTGATCGCGACCAGTGTCGGGACGTGGTTGTTACTCCTTCCCAGCCCACGACACCGGTCTGCTTGGTCTCCGGCGGCCCGAACAGACAGGCATCCGTTTATGCGGGTCTAGGAGCCACCCGAGGCAAGTTCGAGCTTGTGGCCATCCACGATGGGGTTCGACCCTTCATAACGACGGAAATGATCGCCGCATGCATCGAGCAGGCGAGTCAGAGTGGGGCATGTATGGTCGCTCAAGAGATTTCGGACACCGTAAAACGAGTGAATCGACAGAGCCACGTCGTTTCCACCGTCGATCGGACAAGTCTTCGTTTGGCTCAAACCCCACAGGCCTTCCGTTATAAGCTTATTTGGGAGGCCCACACCGCCGCTGTTCGAGATGGATATCGGGCGACCGATGATGTCGAGTTGGTGGAAAGGCTGGGTCGCACGATAATAACCGTACCCGGATCTCGCAAGAACATCAAGGTGACCACCCGGGAAGACCTGGAGATCGCCCGGGCGCTATGGGCTGAAAGGCTCATCCGGAGCGAAAACGGCAGTTCTCCGACGCGCTCCTAGTGGCCCTTTATACCACGATCACCGAATTATCGCTTCCGAAAGGGCTTTTCACGTATTTATCGGCGTTCCAGTCGTTTTCCCACCTGACCTCATCAATCAGGTAACGAAACTGATATTCGTTGCCCGGTTTCAATTCGATTGTGGTGGTAAATTCCCCCTTCTTCAGGCGTTTCATGGGATTGGCATAAATGCTCCACCCGTTGAAGTCGCCCACCACATGAACACTTCTTGCGTCTAAAGCGGCGACTTTGGGCAATCTGAAGGTGACCTTAACGATGTCCTTGCTCTTGAGATATTCTTTCTTCAAGCCGGCAGTCGCCGGTCGCACGGTTGTTTTTGCCCCGGATTTTCTCGGTTTTCCTCCGGTGGTGGTTCCTTTTCCCGGTGATTTCATTCCCCCCCCTTTTTTAATGTAAACTACGAAGACTTACCTCTTATGATGGTCAAATCAGGTTATAATAACCATATCAGGCAATTTCAGACGAACGTACGATCCTCCTGATAAAAGACATCTTGCAAAGAAAATGGGCACTGTCAACAAAAAACCATCCCTCTTCGTGGCGGATCAAAAGGGCGGGCCGAGGCCGGCATTAGGAATGCAGAAGGGACTGTGCGGTCATTTCGGCCGGGGCTTCCAGGCCGAGAAGATGTAAAATCGTGGGGGCGATATCAGAAAGCTTGCCGCCGGCCTTGAGGCGGTGTCCATCCGCCCTGCTTCCGACGTAAATGAGTTCCACCGGATTTATGCTGTGACTCGTCTTAAGGCTGTTTGTTCGAGGGTCCAACATCTCTTCGACGTTACCATGGTCGGCCGTTACCAGGATTTCTACGTCCATCGCCGACAAGCGCTTGACGCAATCCCCCACGCATTGATCGACCACTTCTACGGCCTGGACAGCCGCCTCAAGATTGCCCGTATGGCCGACCATATCACAGTTTGCAAAGTTAACCACGTAGAGGCTGTAAGGGGATCCTTCCCGGGTCAACTCCAGCAATTTGTCTCTGACATCATAGGCATTCATTTCCGGATGAGAGGCAAACATGGCCGGGTCGTATTGACTCGGGATTTCTATTTGATCCTCTCCGGGAAACGGTTGGGTGGACTTTCCGTTAAAAAAGCTGGTGACATGGCGAAATTTCTGTGTTTCCGCCAACCGAAGTTGTTTCAGTCCGCAACGGCTGATCACTTCACCCAAAAGATTGGCCATGCCGGAGCCGGACCCCATGGGCTCCAGCATGTAATTTCTAAATTCATTATAGTACCGGGTAAGGCCGACATAATAACAGTCCGGACGACGGCGTCGCTTTCCCGGATAATCATCTTCCGTAAAGGCCATAGACAGCTGAATAGCCCGATCCTGTCGAAAATTGGTGTGCAGGATGGAATCGCCGTCCGTTATCCCCTCATAACCCTGAATCACGTAAGGCGGTATATACTCGTCAAACATTTCTCCATGGTCGGGGGTTTCGTCCTTGGCATAGGATTCTTCGACGGCGTCACGTGCCGCCTCCGCCGCCCGCCCTTGGGCATTGACAATACAATCGAATGCCATATCGGTCAGTTTCCAGTTGCGGGACCGGTCCATAGCATAATACCTGCCCATAAGCGTACCCACCCGGCAGCCGCCGACGTCTTGCATCACCTTTTCCAATTCGTTGATATATTCGATACTCGATTTGGGAGGGGTGTCGCGCCCATCGCTGAAGATGTGAACAATGATTTCGGCATCCAAGCGATCGCGAACCGCCCGCATAATACTGAACAAATGATCGCAATGGGCGTGTACCCCTTGGTCCTGAAGCAACCCCATGAGGTGTAACCGCGCCCCCCGTTGTTGACAATTGTCGATGAGTCGTTGAAACGGTCCTGTGCTAAAAAGAGAGCCATCCTTAATACCGTCGTTTATGCGTTTGAGTTCTTGAACCACGATCCGTCCCGCGCCCATATTCAGGTGGCCGACTTCACTTGACCCCTGATACCCGTCGGGAAGTCCTACGGCTTCACCGGCGGCCTCGATCAGTGTCCAGGGACGGGTATCCAAATACGAATTCAAATTCGGGGTATTAGCCGCCTTGACGGCGTTTCCCGTCGGGTCCTCACGGTATCCCCAACCATCACGTATGATTAGTGCAACAGGCGTCACGGGTGCTCCCTTCCTTGTATAAGGTTCCCTGATTCTTTAACATAGGCCCCGAACGAAGGCAACTATGATTGCTTTGACACGGTGTCACCGGGTCTGCTATAGGTGCTCACGGTGTTGAGAACTGCGCGGTGAATATCTTATTTCAAAGCTGTGAACGCAAAGGCGGTAAGGCATAAAAACAGATACGGACATGGGGGAGACGGATATACGAATTGGTTTCGGCTATGACCTACACAGGTTGATAGAGGGCCGAAAATTGGTGGTGGGTGGTGTCGATATACCCTTTGAAAAGGGCCTGCTGGGTCATTCGGACGCCGATGTCCTGTTGCATGCGGCTTGCGATGCCTTGCTGGGGGCGGCCGGTCTCGGCGACATCGGTCAACACTTCCCGGACACGGACCCCGATTGGGCGGCAGCGCCGAGCGAATTGTTCGTGAGGCGGTCTCTGGACATGATAACGGATGCCGGATTTTCCCTGAACAACCTCGATGCAACCGTTATTGCGGAGGCGCCTCGGTTGGCCCCTTATTTCAAAGCAATAGGCGCCAATCTTTCCCGGTTGTTGGGAATCGTTCCTGGACGTATGAATTTGAAAGCGACAACCAACGAAGGCCTAGGCCCTATAGGCAGGGGAGAAGCCATGGCCGCCATGTGTGTTGTCAGTTTGTGTGTCAAGGAGTAAGGATGCTTGCATTGGAAGGGGAGGGCTCTTGGGAAGAAACCGCTGTTGAAGAATTGGCCCAGGCCCGGGGCATCGAAAACGAGTACCTGGACAACTGGGGACGAGTCCGCCGTACCCCACTGCGCACAAAAAGACATCTCCTCGAGGCAATGGGGGTTATATCCGGCACCCACCGGAATGATTCGGCCGGCGCACCGGCGGATCAAGGAAGGGGATCATGCCGTGGGGGCGCCAAAAATGTGCAGGTGGTCAGCCGGAGCGACCCGCCGGAAAAACTCGTGTTTTGCCTTTCTCAAAATACGTCCTTGGGGACCTCGCCGCGGGCGACGTTGCGGATTACCTATGAGAACGGTTCTCAAGACAGCATCACTTATGGTCCCGATTCCCTGAAATGTACCGACCCAACGGTTGCCGAAAAACCGCCGTTGAACAGTGAATGGGAAATCCCGTTTCCCAAGATTGACCAATTGGGATATCACAGCCTTCTTCTTTCCATTGAGGGAGGGGGCAACAAAGCGTGTCAAACAATCTCTCTCATCGTTTGCCCCGACAAGGCCTATCTCCCTCCCGGTCTCGAAGGAGACGGGCGCCTGGCGGGTATTTCCCTGAGTCTTTATGCAATTCGGTCGAAACGAAATTGGGGCGTCGGTGATTTCACGGATTTGAAGGCAATCATCGATTGGGCGTCGAAAAGACTCCGGGCGAATATTATCGGTCTCAACCCCTTGCATGCCGGTTTCAACCGTAGCCCGTTCAACACGAGTCCCTACCTGCCGATAAGCAAATTTTACAGAAATTTCATTTACCTGGACGTTGAAGATCTGGAGGATTACCAGCGTTCCGATGCCGCCCGGGCGCTGGTGAACGGCGTCGAGACTCAACGACAACTTTCAGAGTTAAGAAATTCAGAGAAAGTTCAATACGAAGCGGTGGCAGGATTAAAGTTCAGGGTGCTGAAAATCGCTTTTCAAGACTTTTTACACCGTGAAAGCAACCGTCCGGAAAGGGATGCCCTCCGATGGAACGGCTTTCAGGACTACATCCACAAGGAAGGACCGTTCCTGGACCGCTTTGCTCTATTTTGTGCCTTGGATCGGGCGATGCACGAAAAGGATCCAAACATCTGGACGTGGCCGCAATGGCCCAAGCAATATCAACACCCGGAAACGGACGCCGTCGAGGAGTTTAAACAAACCCATCGGGAAGAGATCCTCTTTTTCAAATATGTACAGTGGCAGTTGAATGAACAGCTGGCAAAGGTGCAAAACCATGCCGTAAAACAGGGTATGTCGTTAGGTCTCTATCATGATTTGGCACTGGCTATCGACCGTTCGGCGGCGGATGCCTGGGCGTATCAAGGCTATTTTTATTCCCGGCTTCGGGTGGGCGCCCCACCGGATGCCTTCGCCCAACAGGGTCAAGATTGGGGATTTCCACCCCCCAACATAGAAAAGATCGCAGAAGACGGGTACGCGTTTTTTATACAAGAAATTCGCAAAAACAGCCGTTTTTGTGGAGCGCTCCGCATCGATCACGTGATGAGATTATTTCATCTCTATTGCATACCCGAAGGAAGTCCGCCGAGCGACGGGGCTTATATGTCCCAACCTCACGCCGATCTACTCAAGATCTTGGCGCTGGAAAGTGTGCGAAACCAGGTGGTGATCATTGGAGAAGATTTGGGTACCGTCCCCGATTATATCCGAAATGAATTGGCCGAAACCAATATTTTGTCCTATCGATTGCTCTATTTCGAGAAAGATGGTGAGCACAATTTTATTGATCCCGGCGACTATCCGTCTTTGGCCCTGGTTACCATATCTACGCACGATCTACCGACGCTGGCGGGGTTTTGGAGTTGTAAGGATATCGAATTGCGTGAGAAGCTGGGTATGTTCGAAAACCCGGAGGCCGTAAAGGAGGCCTCTGAAGAAAGATGGGCGGACAAACGCAAATTGTTGGAACTTGCCCGGAAACACCGGATGAATTGCTGCCACCCCGAGGGGCATGTCTGTGACGAAATTACCGGAGACGTTCACAATGCCCTGGTGGGGCTCCTGGCGATAACCCCATGCAAACTCCTCGTGTTGAGTCAAGAAGATCTGTTTAAGGAAAAGCGACAACAAAATGTGCCGGGGACGACGAGTGGTTACCCGAACTGGTCCATCAAAATGAAGTACGCGGTTGAAGAACTCGATAGCGATCGAAAAGCCATCGACTACGCCCGAATGTTCCGCCGTTGGGTCGAAAAATCGGGACGGTGCAGGCAGGGCGAATGAACGGCGGTTCCAAAGTCATCACACAAATTTGATCAAGTCGTAAAAACTCCGATTTTAGATGGCTAAGTAAAAAGTTCAAGATCAAGGCGCCGCAAATCCCGA